>NZ_JACJSA010000009.1 GCF_014697545.1 Oscillatoria sp. FACHB-1407
CCTGACCAGCCGACGAATACAAATCTGTCGCGCTTGAGCCAGTCATCGAGGACGTCAAACCATCCTCGCTCTGCTTGCGCGCGCCCCATTGCTATGGTCATCTCATAACCTCTTAATATTGCAGGGAGTGCTCTAAATCCTTACAGTGTAGAGCTTTCACCAGGAGGGAAAGCATCTGTAGGAGCGAGCTTTGGAGTTGGATTCTGGCGCGGTTCGCCGGACATAGCGTTCACTACGCTCAGGCGCGGGCTAAATGCCTCTGCCAGATCCAGTTCACCGCCTCATCTACATTTAAGAATGCCAGATGAGGGATACCAGGATGGATTGAATGTTTCTATATGATAAGGAGAGACGATAAATTTTACAATCTGATACGTAATTTCTCAGCAACTCAGAATTAGTGGAAGTTAAAGAGTAAGTATTTATTCCTATTTAGATAAGATGTGCTCTGTGAGAGAAGAGGAACGAAGAAGTGAGGGAATAGCAAGCAGAGTTGTATAACTTCCACCCAGTTCGCAACACGAGAATATCTGTTCCTGATGCCTCTCACTGTTTGTTCGATGCCACTTTCAACCCTAAGCCGTTATAACCACGTCCTTGATTGCCAACTTCATTTAGTCCAGAAGGGTTACTGCGGTAGATAATAGATGAAATGAGTGGTCAAGTTGTTTGACCTCGTGAATTTCTAACCCTTGTGAATCTCTAAACCTTTTTAGCAATCTCCCATGACTGCATCGACTACATCCACTGAGAATTATTTATTGCGCCAACGAGTAATCGGTGCTCGTCGTTTTAGCAACTATTGGTGGGCAACCATTATTTCACTGGGAGCCTCTGGCTTCTTGCTGTCCAGCGTTTCCAGCTATTTGCATGTCAATCTTTTGCCCTTTACGGATGCAACGGAATTGATTTTTGTCCCTCAAGGTTTGGTAATGGGGCTTTACGGAGCGGCGGGTTTACTGCTGTCTCTGTATTTGTGGCTGATTATCCTGTGGGATGTTGGGGGCGGGTATAACGAATTTAATCGGGAGACAGGAACGGTAAAGATTTTTCGGTGGGGATTTCCTGGAAAGAATCGCCGCATTGAGCTAGACCACAAAATTGAAGACGTTCAAGCGGTGAATGTGACAGTTCGGGAAGGGTTGAACCCACGTCGTGCGCTGTACTTGCGAATCAAAGGGAAAGGCGATATCCCTCTAACTCGTGTGGGGCAGCCAATGGCGTTGTCGGAATTAGAGACTCAAGGTGCAGAACTCGCTCGGTTTTTGAGAGTTCCCCTGGAAGGGCTGTAGCCCCTCTTCATCACATGCAAGAAAGGTACTCCTGAGGCAGAGCCTTCGCAAAATATTTCTGGATGGGATTAAACCAGGACGGATGCTGAGGTTTAGCTAATTTCTGTCTTGCTGACTTCTCACTTTAGGAATGCAAGTGGTAACTTTGGGCGTGGCAGAATCGTCAGTGGAATGTGTTGAAGTGGAGAATTAACCTATGCGAATTCGTCAATGGTTTATGACTGCCCTGCTGATAGGGGCTGTATTGCTGGGTGGATGCTCCTTTCAGGGCAGCACACCTGTGGCGAGTCCTTCTCCTGAGTCAACTACGGCTCAGACCTCGCCCACTCCGTCGGCAACCCCTACACCTGCTAACTCGCCAAACTCCGCTGTTTCGGGATTACGCCGTTTGCAGGGAAAAGCGACGGTGGAAATGGTCGTCAAGGGTTCACCGATCACGATTGAGGTGGATGGAGACAATGCCCCTGTTACGGCGGGTAATTTTGTTGATTTAGTCAGCCAGGGCGTATACGACGGGTTAGCATTTCATCGCGTGATTCGGCAGCCAGAACCCTTTGTGGTGCAGGGGGGCGACCCTCAAAGCAAAGACCCTAGCTTCCCGATCGCCCAACTAGGAACGGGTGGTTACACCGATCCAACCACAAACGCAGAGCGATATATTCCCCTGGAAATTAAACCAGAGGGTGCAACAGAGCCAGTCTATGGTCAACCGATCTCTGAGCCTCCGGTTTTAAGACATGAACGGGGCGCAGTGGCAATGGCGCGATCGCAATTTCCCGACTCCGCTTCCTCCCAGTTTTACTTTGCCTTAGCGAACTTAGCCTTTCTGGACGGCAGTTACGCTGTCTTCGGCAAAGTTACAGCCGGAATGGATGTTGTTGATCAGATTCAACAGGGCGATCGCATCGAGACTGCAAGAGTGACAACTGGGTTGGAGAATTTGCAACCCGCTCAGTAGGAGGGGAATGGGGAGTAGGGAGTAGGGAGTGCCCCATCCCCCTATTACCCCATCCCCCTTACTGCTCCAAACCCTTAACCTTTTCTCAGCTCCACTAATCCGGTATAGGCTTCCATTCCGTGTTCACTGATATCCAACCCTCGCAGCTCCTCACCGGGTGAAACACGAATACCCAGTGTTGCCTTGATAGCTAGCCATGCTCCGAGACTAAAGAGGGAACTGAACCCACCCACAGCAATAATGCCGATCAGTTGGATGAAGAGTTGTTGGATACCGCCACCCAGCAGTACTCCCATGGCTGGACCTGCTCCTTCGCCATACCAGGAGTAGACCCCCGGTCCGACACTAAATAACCCAACGGCTAAGGTTCCCCAGACGCCACACACTAGGTGGACAGAAATCGCGCCAACTGGGTCGTCTACCTTCAAGCTGTCGATGATGGTTACTGAGAATACAACCAGCACCCCAGCGATTAAGCCAATCAGGAAAGAACTACCGATGTTGACATAGGCACAGCCAGCCGTAACGCCCACCAGACCTGCCAAAATGCCATTGATAATCATGGATAGGTCAGGTTTACCTAAATAAATCCAGGAGGTCAGGGTTGCGGCAAGACCGCCCACTGCTCCAGCTGTATTGGTGGTTAGTAGAATGTGCCCAATCGCAGAGGGATCAGCCGCCATGGTTGAGCCTGGATTAAATCCAAACCAACCCAACCATAGAATCAAACATCCCAGAGTCGAGAGGCTGAGGTTATGACCGGGCATCGCAATGCCACCGCTTTCCTTATAACGACCAAGCCTTGATCCCAATAACAGAGCACCCACGAGCCCCGACCAACCTCCAACGGAGTGAACTACCGTGGAGCCTGCAAAATCCCAAAAGCCAAGTTTTGCTAACCAGCCTCCACCCCAGATCCAATGTCCAGTGATGGGATAGGAAATGCCGACCAACAGGAGGCTAAAGACCAGAAACGCTACAAACTTGATCCGCTCAGCAACGGCTCCTGACACGATGGTAGCGGCTGTTCCAGCAAATGCCAGTTGAAAGAAAAACTTGACTGAAAGTGGAACACTTGCCCAACTTAATGAGCTAAATATGCCTTGATAGTTATCCCCGGTCAAGGGGCTGTTGTCTGCTCCCTGGAGTAAAAAGCCTGAGGTGCCAAAGAAACCCGTGCCATCTCCAAACATGATGGCAAAGCCAATAATCCAATATGCCAAAGTAGATAGGGCAAAAACGATCAGGTTTTTAGCTAACAGGTTGACTGCGTTTTTGCTGCGGCAAAAACCAGTTTCTAGCATACAAAACCCAGCATTCATAAAGAATACGAGGCAGCCTGCAATAACAACCCAAATCGTATCTAGAATGACTTCAATTTCAAACGGAATCTCGTTTGGAAGAGCTTCCTGGGCGATCGCTGCACTGCTCCAAGCAAATACGAGTCCTACCGCAATTAACGCACAAAACCGCCAGTTTTTCACGGAATAAGACCGATTGAAAATCAGTCTGGCAGAGTCCAAAACATTCTGAGCAATTGGCTGCAACCACCTATACATGAACTGCAATACCTCCAAGATTTAAGGCTAAGGATTCTCTTGATAGGTAGATGCATTTTGTGTTACGAGTCAGATTTGTTGTCCCTAACAAATCCGATCCATCATCTTCGGCGAAAATGCCTTCTTAAAGATGCATTATTTGATACTAATTGGCAAATATTTTTCTAGTAATGTAGTTTGGTGATTATCTTCGATCCCTCTAAGAATCAGCTCTAGGGCGATCGCTCGCTGTAGAAGTTCATCTAAGACTTAGCACGATACCAACTAACTGAATCGGTTTTCTTCTGGTATTTGGATTAACAGGTATTAAGTGTTAGGAATCGTTAAAGATTTGAAGAAATTATATTGAAGGGTGCTGATCAGGTTCTGTAATTGCTGAAAGAGTTATCGGCAGTGCCTTACTATCATTCATACGATTTTTTGGATGCCGCTGCATCCGTTTTATTAACAAGCCTGTAATAGCGTCCAGGCATCTGGTTGCCCAGATGTGCGGTATATATTTTTATTCGCGTGCGCTCTGTTCAGTTCTCTAGTTGACTTCCACCGATGGCTGACTCGCAACGTTTAGTGTTAATGATTCAACCCAATCGGCTTCAAGGGCTGATATGGCAAGCCGTCTTGAAGTCCCAACGCCTTGCCGTGATTTGGGAATCACCGGAGACTAACTTAGAAGAAAATCTGACCCAATTGCAGCAGGCAGGGTTAGCATTACCCGATTTGCTATTGGTGGACGTTAGGCTCCGTGATTTCAACCCCTATGCTTTTTGTCGCTGGTGTCGCGACCATTGCCCTGACATCAAGGTTGTGCTGGTCAATGCCTCTAAAAAAGAGATCATTCCCTCTGAGCGACAGTGGGCGGTGTTGCAGGGGGCAGCTGACCTGTTGCCCGCTTTTGACCCAGACAATTTGGTCACAACGGTTGCCGACGGGGTGAAGCGGGTTCTCAAGATTTTGGATGAACAAGCGTTGGATAACGGGTCGCTGATCTCAGTATTGCTCAACATCAAGCGTGAGCTAGAACGCCGAGCCAACAGTGCCGACGTGTCGGTGAGCAATGGCAAAGCAGTGCGAAACAGTACTCCTGATACGGCGATCGCCCCTCCCCTTACTCCAGAAGAACCATCCGGTCCTTTGAGTAAATTGAAGGACAATCGCTCCATCATCTCCAAATTTATCAATCAAAATCCACCGCCTCCTTCTCCCCAAAAACGGCTCAATTCCAATGGGCATAACCACAATGGGGCGGTTGATATCGATGCTGAGGCAGTCTTATCGGATGAGGATCTGCCAACCGATGACCCACCTCCAACCCGGATGTATCGGGGCAGGAAGTATTAGAGAGGGAGTAGGGAGGTAAGGGAGTAGCTCAGTCCTCAGTCCTCAGTCCTCAGAACCCACTGCTTCGCTGCGATCGCTTCTCTAATGAAGGTTGATTAAGAAGAGTGAAGAGAGACACGATAGGATCAAGGGGGTGATCGTGTTTCCTTCTGATGCCATGACTTCAACCAACTCTGTGGTAGAACAGATTCTCGCGTCGATTCCTGGGGATGCGCTGGAAAATTTGCGACGGGTCGATCGCCTCTGGCAAAGTTATAAGCAAGACACTCTAACCCTTACAGAGGTCGTAAAGTGGAACTCGGAACCTCTGACTACGGTCAATTGGGATGTGGTGATTTGTGGCGGAACGTTGGGAATTCTGCTGGGCGTTGCTCTGGCTCAACGAGGTTGGAAGGTTGCCTTATTAGAGCGGGGAGAGTTGCGGGGACGGGATCAGGAGTGGAATATCTCTCGGCGGGAGTTAGCGGAACTGGTGGAGTTGGAGTTGCTGTCGGCGGATGAACTGGAGGAGGCGATCGCCACAGAGTACAATCCCGCTCGACTTGGTTTTGAAGGTGGATCAGACCTGTGGGTGACTGACATTCTCAATATTGGAGTCAGTCCAGTGACACTGCTGGATCGGCTAAAGCATAAGTTTCTTGCAGTTGGTGGACAGTTGTTTGAGCACACCGCTTTTGCAGGGGTGGTGGTGCATCCCAATGGGGTCAATGTTCAGGCAGGGCAGTCATTTCAGGCGCGGCTTGTGCTGGATGCCATGGGGCACTTTTCAGCGATCGCTCGTCAGGCGAGGGGTGGGCGCAAGCCCGATGCTGTTTGTGTAGTGGTTGGCAGTTGTGCTCAAGGCTTTCCCAAAAATGACACCGGAGATTTGTTGGTGTCGTTCACGCCGATGCAAAACCAGTGCCAATACTTTTGGGAGGCGTTTCCAGCACGAGACGGCAGAACCACCTACCTCTTTACTTATTTGGATGCAGAACCAGAGCGTCCCAATTTGGAAGATTTTTTTGCCGATTACCTCAACCTGTTGCCACAATATCAAGCTGTTGAGTTGCCGCAACTCCAGTTTCAACGGGCGTTGTTTGGCTTCTTTCCCTGTTATCGAGACAGTCCCCTAAAACTCAGTTGGGATCGGATTTTAGCCGTCGGTGACAGCAGTGGTAGCCAATCCCCTCTCAGTTTTGGTGGATTTGGAGCAATGATCCGTCACCTGAAACGATTGACAACGGGAATTCATGCTGCCCTTGAAGCCGATTTGCTCGATCGCCAAGCCCTCGCATGGCTGCAACCCTATCAACCGAATCTGTCTGTCACCTGGCTCTTTCAGCGAGCGATGAGTGCAAAGGTCAATCAAACCGTTGACCCCAATCAGGTGAACGCGCTGTTGACGGCTGTGTTTCAGCAAATGGCAACTCTGGGAAATACAGTGCTGAATCCTTTCCTGCAAGATGTGGTGAAGTTCTCAGCTTTGTCAAAAACGCTCCTGCAAACCGCGATCGCCCATCCCGGTTTAGTCTTCAAAATTATTCCGCAAGTGGGGCTGTTCACTCTGTTGGAATGGATGGTGCACTACTTCAACTTGGGTTTGTATGCCGGGCTGTATCACAGCTTGAAGCCATTACAACCCTGGATCAATCAGTTACCTGAACAACCGCGTTTTTATTGCCAGCGTCTTTTAGAGGCATGGCAATACGGTTCTGGCAACGACTACCGTCAGACTTGATGAAAGGGTGCGATTTGTAGCTCAAATCAATCGTCTATAGCTATCCAGCTAGACAACTAATAGCTATAGAATTCCGTATGAGGATGTGATGATGTCATGATTTCAGGGCTAGTGGGCTAACGCTTATCGCAGCTCAATCATGACGATGGATAATAACCAGACTTAGAACTGGTGTGTGAGTGTAAGTTGGTGTGAGGCTTTTCCTATGACAAATCCGTTGCTCTCGTTATTGACCGTTGTAATTGAGGCATCACGGGCGAGTTTTGTCCGTAAAACTCGACAAACGGCAGCTATCCAAGAACAGTTTTTGCTGACTCTGCTCCGTGCTCACCAAAACACAGCACTGGGACGCGACTTTGGCTTAGCGGATATCAAAACAGTTGATCAGTTTCGTGAACGAGTGCCCATTTTGCCCTATAGCCGTTATGAACCGTATATTGAGCGGGTGGCAAAAGGTGAACATAACATTTTGACCCCTGACCCCGTCCGGTATTTGAATTTAACCAGTGGCTCAACCGGGAAGCAAAAACTGGTGCCTGTTACGAAGCGATCGCGTCAGGTATTGAATCTAGCACAGCGCACCAGTATGGGGTTCGCCGCCGCTGCTGCTCGCAAATGGGGCTTGCCCATCGGCAAAATGTTGCTCACCAGTTCAGTACAACTGCTAGGACGCACCAGCGGTGGCATTGAGTATGGTCCTGTCAGTGTGGGCAACCTGCGTCATAGCCATCCCTTTTATCGGCAAGTGTTTGCCCAACCCTTTGAGGCGTTGCAAGCCAGCGACAGTCTAGCACGGCACTATCTCTGTCTGTTATTTGCCCTGTGTAATCCCAAAATGGCGGTGATTGGGGCAAACTTCCCGGTGCTGGCATTGCGACTGTGTGATTACCTGGAGTGTTACGCCGAGGATTTAATTCAAGATATTGAAACAGGGGCGATCGCCCACTGGCTCAAGCTAGAACCCGAACTGCGCGTCAAGCTTGAAAAGATATGGTCGGCTGACCCAAAACGGGCAGACGAATTACGTCACATCCTAAAAACTGAGGATCGATTAACTCCCAAATCGGTCTGGCCCGATCTGTCCTTTATCATCACAGCCCGAGGCGGCACCTCAGACTTCTACTTTGAACGCTTCCCCACCTATTTTGGCGACACTCCGATCTTTGGGGGCGTTTATGCTTCTGCGGAAGCCACCTTCGGTATCTATTACGACTTCAACAACGACGGCTCTATTCTGGCGATCGAGAATGGTTTCTTTGAATTCATCCCCGAAGACCAGTGGGAAGTTGAGCAACCCAAAACTTTGTTGGCTGAGGAAGTCATCCCCGGACATTACTACCGCATCCTCGTCACGAACTACAACGGCTTGTACCGCTATGACATCGGTGATGTCGTTGAGGTACTCGGCTTCTATGAAAAGGCTCCTCTGCTGGCGTTTCGGCATCGCTTGGGTGGGTTGCTCTCCTCCACTACAGAAAAGACCACCGAATTTCACGCCACTCAGGTGATGCAACTCTTGCAGCAAGAGTTTAACGTGCCCCTGGAAAACTTCTGCATCACGTTGTCGGAGGACGTTGTTCCAGCTCCCTATCTGGTCAATATTGAGTTGCCACCGGGACACACCCTACCCGATCCCAAAGCTTTCCTGTCGCGATTTGACCATCGCCTCAAAGAGATTCACGTCTCCTATGAAGTGAAGCGGCGCGATCAAGTGCCACCTCCTCGTCTGCGCATTCTGGAACACGGCAGTTTTGCAGAAGTGCGGCAGCGGTTGTTAAAACGTGGGATTCCGGAATCGCAACTGAAATTCCCTCATATCAGCGAAGACCGCAAGATCCTGTCAGGATTGCGAGTGGAGACGGAAGTGAGACTGGTAGAGGGGTAGAGGGGTAGAGGGGTAATGGTCAGTAGTCAGTGGTCAGTGGTCAGTAGTCAGTGGCGATTCTCACTCCCCCACTCCCCTACTCTCTTATGCCCCCACTCCCTACTCCCCATTCCCTCACTCCCTCACACTCACAGTTTCTTTAGCCGTTGGCAGGCTATTGCGCAGGCGATCGCCATACAGGTTTAGTGCGTTGCCACCGAGGAGGAGTCCCAGATGGTCGCGATCGTAGTTGGCTTGTTCATCTACATCACTAACGCAACCGTACAGGGTGCCATCCCAGTGACCGTAATCTGCGGAGAAGCAGGGGAGTCGCTTGCCGACATCGCCCATTGCGACTGGCATATAGCTGGGGGAGGGATCGTCGGACTCAAAGGAGACGAAGATCTGTCCTCGCTCAAAATACTCCAATGGGTCACGATGCTTCAGGTCATAGTGTTCGTACAGGCTGGCATCTTCGATCGCGTTGGAGTTGTGTTCCGTGTTCCACAGCAAGCCAAGCAGGTTACGCACCTGGCTCATCATGCCGACGCTGTCATGGATGCCGCGTTCCTGCATGGCGAGTTTGGCAATCTCCATCATGGAGGGGCGATAGACATTTTTGGGGTCAAAGTCACGAATTCGCTTTTCCCAATGCTCGTGGCAGGCGAGAGCCATATCGGGTAACCAGCCACAACCTCCCTCCAGGAAGCCGACTCGCAGCGTGGGGAATTTCTCAAATGCGCCATCAAAAATCATGCGCACCAGGGCAAGCTGTTGCTGATTGCGCAACACGAAGATATGGGTCATGACAAAGGTTTCGGTGTGGTCTGCCAGACCGCCCACCAGTTGAGAACCAACGTTGCCATGCAGACCGACCGCAATGTCAAGATCGACCGCGGTTTGCAGTAGCGGATGAAAATCTGGATGACTCAATGCTTTGCAGGTGCGAATCTCAGGGAAGGCTTGCGGTGCTTTGGGATGGGGAATCGGCAAGTGGGGAGCCGTCATCACGCCGATCATGCCTAACTCATTGACGCAGCGTTTCATCTCAGCGATCGCCGCATTCACATCCTGCAAGGGAATCACGCCCACAGGTTTGAGCCGATCGCCATAGCCCCGACAATCCTCAGCGATGTAGTTGTTGTACGCCCGACAGAGTGCGATCGCCAGATCCTTGTCCACCAAGCAGGAGAAGGTTAGGTTAAACGTGCCATAAATCACTTGCACATCAATGCCCTGTTCATCCATCTGTTCAATCCGTACCCGATTAAACATCGCCCCCAGTGTGGTGTGGGGGTGCAGGTTACGAAACCCTCCTTTACCCAATCCCTCTGGCTGTGGAAACAAGCGAATCAAATCGTTTTGACCTGTGGCAGGGTTAAAGTCCATAATCTTGATTCTCTGGTCATTCAGGCGATCGACGGTTAACCCAATGCGATCGCGATATTCTGGTTCCAGATAATCCAACATCACCAGCGGGTTTTCAAGTTTATGAGCATCTGCATCGATGACCAGCAAGCCTTGGTACATGAACACTCCTCAGATAGATACATCAGGTAGACACAGATCAAGACTTCGCGTTAAAACAGCTGTTTTATCGCAAGATTAGGCAAACAATATCACACCCGAATCGGGGATGTTTTGATCGCACCGGAAAGTCTTTAATATCAAGAAGAACAACGTCATAATGTTGTGTTTGAACTTTGGGTGAGGACGTGAATGGGTAAGTTAATCAGTCAAGTTATTAAAACATTAGAGCGGCAGGTTCCTAAATACTCCAAAGTAGGGAACTCTGTCTTCTTCACAAACGACCAGTTTCCCTGGTCATACACCCTGGAAGCCAATTGGAAGGTGATTCGGGAAGAATTGGATGAGGTGATGGAGCATACCGATGCACTCCCCAATTTTCAGGACATCTCCCCTCGGCAACATAGAATCGCTAACGACAATCGCTGGAAAACATACTTTTTCTGGGCATTTGGATTCAAGTCAAAAGTGAACTGCGATCGCTGCCCCGAAACCACCAAATTGCTCAAAAAGATTCCAGGGTTGAAGGTCGCTTTCTTCTCAATTCTGGCTCCGGGCAAGCATATTCCCGAACACTACGGCAAACATAAAGGGCTGATTCGCTATCACCTCGGCTTAAAAGTGCCAGAACCCAGAGAAAAATGCCGCATTCGCGTGGCAGACCAATACGCCCACTGGGAAGAGGGTAAGAGCTTGATTTTTGATGACACTTACATGCACGAAGTCTGGAACGACACGGATGGCTATCGAGCGGTATTGTTCCTCGATATTGCTCGACCGATGCGCTTTCCTATGAACCTGGCAAACGCGATCGCCTGTTCCATCCTGGCGTTATCTCCTGTTGTACAAGTCGCTCGCGGTAACCACGAAAGTTGGGAAAAACAGTTTGAGAAGATGATGCGATAGGGGCAGACAGCGGGGAGAGAGGTCGAGGAGAGAATCGCTTGCCCTGACCCACTCAATGGTAGTTGCATCATGCGAGCCTATCCATGCTTTTCCCCTGTCTCCTTTCACTTGTATCTTTGATCCTTCATCTGTTATCTTTTCCTCCTGCTCTCTCCGTCTAAGGCTTTACTGCTCTATTGAGTTGCTGGTGTAGTATGAAACTAGAGCAGCTTCTGGAGTTTTGCTATGGGATTATTGGATCGAATCGGTCGGTTGATTCGAGCAAACCTGAATAGTCTGGTGGGTCAAGCAGAAGACCCCGAAAAGATTTTGGAACAGACTGTTCTGGATATGCAGGATGATTTGATCAAGTTGCGCCAAGCCGTAGCCCAGGCGATCGCTACTCAAAAACGGACAGAACGCCAAGCCGCTCAAGCTGAAACCACGGCTCAAGAATGGTATCGCCGCGCGCAACTGGCACTGCAAAAAGGGGAAGAAACCCTGGCACGCGAAGCATTGACTCGCCGCACCACCTACCAGCAAACGGCTGATACCCTCAAATCTCAGCTAGAGCAACAGAATGGCATTGTGGCGCAGATGAAGCAAAACATGACGAAGCTGGAAGGCAAACTGGCAGAGGCAAAAACCAAAAAAGATATGTACATTGCCCGTGCTCGTTCGGCGAAAGCCTCTGAAAAGCTGAACGAAATGATGGGGCGCGTCGGCACCAGTGGCGCAATGGCAGCTTTTGAACGGATGGAAGAAAAGGTGTTGCAACTGGAAGCCCGCTCAGAGGCGATCGCTGAACTCAGCGCAGACACGGTGGAACAGAAGTTTGCTGCCCTGGAAAGCGGTGGTGATGTCGAGGCTGAATTGGCAGCGATGAAAGCACAACTGTCTGGCAGTTCGGCTCAAGGTAGTCTGCCTGCTGGTCGTCCTGCCAAATCCAATCCTGGCGTTGACGCTGAACTGGAGCAACTCCGCGCTCAACTGGAAGAGAAATAGTTTTCCAGTAGCCTAAATTTAACCCGAGTTCGGGATCAGGATCTTAGCAGTTAAAACCGCAGCTATAGCTATATTCACACTGTGTAGGACAAGGAGCTTAAGCCCCTTGTTCATATGGGTCTTGAATTGTCCTAACAATACGTGAATTCGGGATAAGGATTTCGGCGGTTAAAACCGCCGCTATCGGAGCAAAACCGACTTGCGTCAGTTCGTCAAACCTTGATTTTCCGTAGTCCGCATCGGCGGACTACGCTCTAGTAGCCGCGAATTCATTCGCTGGGTTCTTAAACTGCAACCTCATACTTTTCAAAGGGGCGCAACCCACGACCCGTATCAAAAATATGCGTGTCTGACAAACCAATGCCGTAATGCCAGAACGGATCCAGCGGATTTTGCCAGTTGAGTAGCCGCCCGTAGCGTCTACTGGATGGATCAGTAAGGCGATCGATCGCTTTTAGAGACTGCTCAATTTGATTGAGAGATAACGGCATATAGACCTTGCAGTTGCCATTAAACAGTTCTGTTTAAACGGCTTGCTTCTCCCGGAAGTTGACCAGTTCTCCAGGTTTTACAACACCGTGTTCCGTGATGATGCCTGTAATCAACTCCGCTGGGGTAACATCAAATGCCGGATTGTAAAACTCCACCTCTGGCGGGCAGATGCGGGTATCGCCAATCTGATAAACCTCAACCGGATCGCGTTCCTCAATGGGAATCTGACTACCGTCGCTTAAGTTAAAATCGATCGTTGATAAAGGAGCCGCGACAAAGAACGGAACGTTGTGTGCCTTGGCGACGAGTGCGAGGCTATAAGTACCGATCTTGTTCGCCGTATCGCCATTAGCCGCAATGCGATCGGCTCCGACCACAACCACATCCACCATCTTGCGCTGCATACAGTGGGCTGCCATGCTGTCTGTTAGCAGGGTAACGGGAATGCCCTCCTGCACACACTCCCATGCCGTGAGCTTTGCTCCCTGTAAGCGAGGACGGGTTTCATCGGCATAGACTCGTTCTAGCCGACCCTCCCGCCATGCCGATCGCACCACTCCCAACGCCGTGCCATAGCCTGCTGTAGCCAATGCTCCTGCATTACAGTGGGTCAAGATTCGCAATTGCTGTGGTTCCGGAGGTAACGCCAGCAAACCGTGATCACCGATCGCCTGACAGGTTTGCAAATCTTCGGTGTTAATCAGTTGTGCCGTCTTCAGCAGCACTTCCTGCAAATATTCCACAGGGCCAATGGTTTGCTTGGCTGTCCGCACCATCCGGTCGATCGCCCAGAACAAATTGACCGCCGTTGGACGAGTTGCCTTGAGCCGCTTGGCAACCGCTTCTAGCTCTACCAAAAACTGGTCGCGATCGCGTGTCTCAATCTCCCGTGCCCCCAAATACATCCCATAGGCAGCAGCAACTCCGATCGCCGGTGCTCCCCGAACGATCATTGTCTTAATTGCCTCTGCCATATCATCAGAGCGACTAATTTGAACAAGGTCATACTCTTCTGGCAGGCGAGTCTGATCAATCAGCAAGACGTGATCTTCGTACCAAACAACGGGGTAGACCTGGTTTGTAAAAGTCATAGGTCAGCGGGAATGAGTGACGATGCTTCTGTTATAGCTGAGATCCCTGGCAATGCCAGTTGGCAACACAACTTAACATGGGGTTGAATATACCATTCAACCTGCATTTATGCTTGCTTGGAATCTCCGGCTTCTGAAGAAGCCGGAGATTTGGTATGACTACTAGTACAGCAAACTGAAAGTTTTGATGGGGGTGAAGGGGTTCTACCCCTTCTTGGGGGCGAAGCCCCCAAACCCCCCTTATGTTGCAAAACTTGTGTTTGCAACACTAGTCACTTACAGCGACTGCTTGAGGTTGGGGGTTAAATTGCTTCAGCAATCGCTCTGCAATTTGAGGACCCGTTAACCCCAATGCCTTCATTGATTCATCCGGCTTAGCATGATCCACGAGAATGTCAGGCACACCAATCCGAGTGACGGAGGCTGCAATGCCAGCATCAAGAATTGCCTCAGCGACTCCAGAGCCAAAGCCACCCATGACACAGCCTTCTTCTAGCGTGACCACCCGTCCGATTTGTCGAGCGAGAGGCAAGATCAGTTCGGTGTCGAGGGGTTTGGCAAAACGGGCATTAATCACGGTTGCCTCAATGCCATGTTCGCTGAGAATTTCAGCGGCTTGCATCGCAGGATGAACCATTGTGCCATAGCCCATCATCAGCAGGTCATCGCCTTGCCGTAAAATCTCTGCCTTCCCAATGGGCAACGGTTCCCAACCTTCCTCCATGAGGGGAACGCCTTGACCGTTGCCGCGTGGGTAACGGAGGGCGATCGCCCCATCGGTGTAATTGATACCCGTGACGATCATGCGTTGGAGTTCTGCTTCGTCTTTAGGAGCCATCAACACCATGTTGGGGATGCACCGCAGATAGGCAATGTCATACATGCCTTGATGGGTGGGACCGTCGGCTCCAACAATACCCGCGCGATCGAGGCAGAAGAACACGGGCAACTTTTGAATGCAGACATCGTGAATAATCTGGTCGTACGCCCGTTGCAGGAAGGTGGAATAAATTGCCACGACCGGACGCATCCCTTCACACGCTAAACCTGCTGCCAACGTCACAGCATGTTGCTCGGCAATGCCCACATCAATATATTGCTTGGGCAATTTGGCTTGCAATTTATCCAGCCCTGTTCCCGTTGCCATCGCAGCGGTAATGCCGACAATTTTGGGATTGTTTTCTGCCAATTTGACCAGCGTATGGGCAAACACTTTAGCGTAATCGGGTGGCTTGGGCTTGCTGGCTGGAATTGCCTTGCCAGTAGCTAAGTTAAAGGGTGATTGAGCATGATAGCCGACCTGATCTTGTTCAGCGATCGCATATCCCTTACCTTTCGTGGTCGCCACATGGACCAACACCGGACCGTGATGCTGGTGTGCCTGCTGGAAGGTGGCAATCAGTTCCTCCAGATTGTGACCATCAACGGGACCCATGTAGGTAAAGCCCAATTCCTCGAACACAGCCCCGACTTTGGGAACCGCCAACCGCTTCATCCCTTCTTTGATCCGGCTCAATTCGGGGGACAGGGAATCACCCACAAACGGCAGGTGCTTAAACTGCTCCTCTAGATTGTCGGTGAGGAACTGCATTGGGGGACTCAGCCGCATTTTGTTGAGATAGCGAGGAATCGCTCCAACGTTGGGAGAGATAGACATCTCGTTATCGTTCAAAACGACCAGCAAATTAGTCTTTGGCAAATGTCCAGCATGGTTGATGGCCTCCAGAGCCATACCCCCCGTTAGAGCACCATCGCCAATCACAGCAACCACTTTGAAGCGATCGCCCTGTAAATCGCGTGCCAGTGCCATGCCCAATGCCGCAGAGATGCTAGTGGAGGCGTGCCCTGCTCCGAAGTGGTCAAACTTGCTTTCGCATCGCTTGAGATATCCGGCAACACCATCTTTTTGGCGCAGTGTATGAAATTGGTTGTATCGTCCAGTAATGAGCTTGTGAGGATACGCCTGATGCCCCACATCCCAAATCACTTTGTCACGATCTAAATCAAGTGTTTGATACAATCCCAACGTGAGTTCTACCACACCTAAGCCCGGACCTAAATGCCCACCACTAGCGGCAACTGTCTCCAGATGTTTCTCGCGAATTTGGCGGGCAATTTGCTTAAGCTGATGAATTGATAGACCGTGTAATTGATTGGGATGTGTGACTTCACTCAAATGCATAGGAAGAAATACCTTTCGAGTGGTTAACCTGGGATCTCGTAGTCTTCTCTCACTCTAATGGAATTCGGGGATCAGATTTGTCGCTTTCTCAACTCAAAGTAGAAAAACTTCACCCAAATGTATCAAATTATTGCGTTTAAGCCTGCTCTACTGGCGCGCCATCAGCTCTGACACAGGAGGTAGGATTGCCAACCATCGTCAACCCTGGTTGAGCTGGCGTAAAGCGATCGCCCCCGCTTGAGGAGACAGCTTGCAAAACCCTCCCGGTTTTCCTGCAATCAGCCACAGCCCATAAAATCAAGGGTGCGATTGATAACGATATTTGCATAGCTGGGCACCTTAAAAAGAAGTGAAACTCAGGAGTCAGGTGAAGCTTTTCCAAAAAAGTAGATATAAGTAGAGAAACGTTATATGCTGCTTATTTGCATTTTTTGTAATTCCAGGCAGAATAGCAGCATAAACATTGCATCACCTTTGAATTGAATCACCTTCTCTTGAAGCTATCACTTGTAGCAAAACCCTTTCATTGAGAATTGGTCTATGACAGACGCACAACGACCGCTTACACCCCCTCCAGCTCCCCGTACTCCCCCTCCGCCTCCTCCAGCTCGGCCGGGGTCTGCGGCTGCCTCTGTCGGCTCAACCCAAATGATGCCACCGCAAACAGTTGCAGCACCCCCCTCAACCAGCGCAGGGGCAAACCCCACCATGCCTGCCGCTGCACCTAAAATGCCGCCTGCCGCACCCCCTCCCCCTGCTGGGCACCGCCCTGCTGCACCGCCACCGATGCAGAGCACCAGCCGCAACAAGCCAAGCCCAGGGCATCCAACGATGGAGCAACTGATCAAGGAGGCTTATGACAAGGGTTTCTCTGACGTTCACGTTGGGGTTGGCGAGGTGCCTCGTTTCCGAAATCGCGGTGAGATCGACATTACAGAATATCCTGTCACAGACCAGTCAACTTTTTTTAGTTGGTTGGAGGAATTGTTGCAGGATGATGAGATCAAACGATTTAAGGAACATTTAGATTTTGACGGTGCGGCTCAGTATGACTTCGCACGGGTGCGGATCAACATCTTTGACACCATGCGAGGACCAGCCATGGTGCTCCGTTTGATTCCCGTTAAGATCTTGACGATGGAGCAGTTAAACCTGCCACCTGTTTTCAAAGATATTTGTCACTATCACAAGGGTTTGATTCTGGTGACGGGTCCAACGGGTTCCGGTAAGTCCACCACGATGGCAGCCATGATTGACTACATCAACAAGGAGATGCCGAAGAACATCATCACCATCGAAGACCCCATCGAATTTGTTCACAAGAGCCAAAAATCGTTGATCAAACAGCGGGAAGTGGGAATGCACACCCTGAAATTTGACAACGCATTGAAGGCATCTTTGCGGGAAGACCCGGATATCATTCTGGTGGGTGAAATGCGGGACCAGGAAACGGTGAACACTGCCCTGAAAGCCGCTCAAACCGGGCACCTTGTGATGGGAACGCTGCACACTAACAGTGCGGTTAAAACCATTGAGCGTATTCTCAACCTGTATCCACCTGACCAACAGGCACCGATGCGGGTGGCGATCGCTGAATCCTTAGTCGCGGTGATTGCTCAAGGTTTGTGTCGGACGACCGATGGTAAACGGGCAGCCTTCCATGACATCATGATCAACACGGATGCGATTCGGGACTATATCCGTAAAGGTGAGATCGACGAGATTGAAGCTATCATTCCTCGATGCACCTTTGATGGGATGTGTACGATGAACCAGTCTCTTTACAAGCTCTATGAGGCAGGACGCATTACGGAAGAGACGGCTCTAGAGATGTCGCCTAAACCGAATGAAATGGCTCAAATTCTCAGAGGTCGTGTTTAATTAGGTTAAACAATAGCCAGGAAGTCGGAGTTCTTAGGACTTTAGATTGAGTAAGTCCACAAATCGTATGGACGGGTTTAGCAGATCCATTTGCACTCTGCAACGGATTGGATGGCAAAACCCGCCCCTGCCAAAGCTCGAACTTATTTAATTTCCATTCCTTAAGGAATTCCGACTCCTCTAACCTCGATTAACAACTTTTGTGGCTGACTCATCTTTACTTAGCCATTCCACAAATATTTTTAAGGGCATTGCGCTGTTTACTCCGGGTGGAGACTTAGTCTATTGCATAGACCCTCACAAGCGCGATCGCTGGCATGTACAATTGTGTGCGACGCTACAAGAGATGTTGGGACTCAGCGAGTTGCCCCATTTTTTGTCGCCTTTTTACGCGGCTACAATCGATCGCTGGCTCAATCCTAAAACTCAACACATTGAAACCTATGCCGAAGCCTCTCCCCTCGTGCTGCGCTATCAAGGGCTGTTGAATGCAGTATTTGGATTAGAGGATGTGATCTGGAAACCGATCCCAGGGTTAGAGGATTTGTGTGACCCGATTGTCATGTCAACCTACCAAACCCAGTTTCCGCAACTATGGGAGACTCATGATTTAGTGGTGCAGCTTGATCAGGCTAAAATCAATTCTGCTCAGGCTCAGTTAAAAAGCTCTCAACTCTCGTGGTCACCGATGCCGCCTGCTCCAACTGCACAGGGCTACGTGTTGCGGCTTTACGTTTCCGGTAATAACACTGCCACAGAGCGAATTCTGCAAAACTTACACCATCTACTGGAGCGATCGCTCAAACATCCCTACACGCTGAAGGTGGTCGATATTTACAAGCACCCTGACCTGGCGGAGAATGACCAAATTGCTGCCACCCCAACGTTGGTCAAGGTCTATCCTCCTCCTGTCAGGCGAATTGTCGGTGATTTAGAGGATGTGGCTAAAATTCTGCAAATCCTTGCTTCCCCTATCGAAAATTTCTAATTCTCTGTGTCCGCTTCAGCAGGTGTGTCCACATTGGGTGTCACTGCATCGGGCACCTCGGTCGCTGGCTCTGGAATCTCAATCACCTCTGGAATCTCAGACGGAGCAGGAGGCACGGACGGAGGTGCAACCGAACGACGACCTGGAGCCACAGGGCGGGTAGGAGCCGAGCGACGGAAACGATTGAAGAAAGTTTGAACGGGCGATCGCTTCGAGCTATCCGCAGAGGGTCGCTCCGATTCATCGGGAGTAGATTCCGCCTCATTCGGAGATGAAACTCTGGGTTCAGGCTGCATGGATTCCGGTTCACCTGGCTCAACCACAGGGCTTTCAGCAGGAATTTCCTCAAAGGTGCTGCCAGATGTAGGGAGTAGCTCCTCAAAATCAGGCAATTCTGGATTGGGTGTCGCTGGTGATACAGGAACCGCTTCCTCCACATCAGATTCCACCTGACCCTTCTCTGTTGCTGGTTCGGGCACTACCTCCACTGATGCTTCAGGACTGGGGGCGACAAGCTCAGGCGTAACGGGTTCCGGTGACAGGACGGGGGTAGGAGTTGGAGAAGGGGTAAACCGCTGCCGGAAACGATCGAAAAATCCTCTCTTAGGAGTTGCAGGTTCAGATGATGGGGCGATCGCGTCTGAGCCAGATCCAGTCTCCTCGGTTGGTTCTGGAGCTTGCTCTGCCGCCGGTATTTCCTCAGAAGGCTCACTCTGAGATGCAGTTGGGGTGATGGCTCCCGGTTCCTGTAGTTCCGTCTTGTCTTGCTCATCCGCTGGCTCTGTTAGAGGCTCATCCACCGGAAAAGCTGATGGTTCTGTTGGTTCAGCAACTGGACTGGGTACAGGTTCTGGACTAGGGAGAGGTTCTGGAGAAGCCTCTGGTTGAGGTTCTGAGGGTTCTTGCTGCTCAGTGGGTGAACTAACATCATCCGTAACCCCGGCTTCTGGCTCCGCGACATCTTCCTGTTCAGTGGATTTGACCGAATCTGTGATCTTTGGCTCCCGTTCTGCTGCTTCAGGGGCTTCTTCGGGGGTCGGTTCTGGCGCAGGTGCCTCAGGGACATAAACATAATTCGGGTCAATAATGCCACGCGCTTCAGCTTCAGAGAGTTCGCCTCTGACTAACTGAGAGAGGGTGTCATCGCCACCTGGCTCGTAGGTCACAATCCGCGCTGTGTTATTAAACGTGTTGTTAAACGGATTGTTGTTCTCATCCAGTAATTCGAGTTGTACCCAGTTTTTGCCAGTTTTGAAGCCTTTGAGATAGATGGCATCCCAGGCGTTAAACGTAAAGCTTTGACCGTTGACCGTGCAGCGAACCTTCCAATCACGGATGTCATCATCCGATCGCTCCTGGGCAATCAAATGTAAGGGAGCGTTGGTCAGGTAAAAGTCCAATAAAATCGGCTCTGCCCCATAGCTCCCTTGAGGTCGGCTGTAGGTGAGCAAAGGTTGCGTGGGATCAGGCTGATTGTCAGGTGTTTTGGTATAGATGTGAAAGGTGGTCTGAGCAAACGCCCCTTCGTTTTTAAAGCTTTCGTGCCACGGGCGGGAGGCAAATGCCCGAATGGTGTGGGTACCTGGAGTCAGATCTTCAAAGACCAGGGGTTCGTTTGCGTTATAGACCGCTTGGTAGGGCTGATTGTCGAGAAATACATGGAGGTGGGGTCCGAGCCCTAACTCCTCATCTTTAAAGAGGGGGAGGTCTTTGACCTGAAAGCGTACCGAGATGCGATCGCTCTGAATCACCTCATTTGCACGGGGACTGAGAATTTTGACTTGGGGTTGATAAATCTCCAATGCCCCCCGCAGAGCTTGAATGGTTTCAGGTGGAGCCACCTCTGAGAGCCTGTTCGTCAGGATGGCAGATTCGCTTGTACTAGGGGCACTGGTGCGAGTAACAGGGGGATTGCCACATCCCAAAGTGGTTAAACTGACCAGCATCACGAATGCCACTGCCAAAATTCGCTTCACGTTGCTCCACCAATATCTGCAAAACACCTCAGCCACTCCTGGGAATTAACCCTCTGTTCGTCAAAGTCTGCTCATAGGGCACTATATCGGATAAAGACTCCGAATGTTCCCACAATTCGCAGGTAGCCCCCATGAGACTCAGTAGTGGCGTTCGACAATTTTGGTTGGTCATCGGATTCAACCTGATTTCGGCTGTTGGCTTTACCGCAGTAATTGCCTACTTCTTAAATTGGAGATATGCGGTTTTGGTGGGAGTGTCTACGGCTTGGTTTGCGGTGTGGAGAGAGGTATGCAGCATTAAACAGAGAATGGTGCGATCGCTGCCTGATCAATTGGATTTTCAGCCTGTTAACTTCAAAGACTTTGATTTTCAGTTGAATGTCAATACGTTGGAGCAGCAGACCAAGGACTTAGAAGCTTTAGGCTTTGTTCGCTTGCAAGACTACGCGCTGCAACCCTCACAGGGTCTGGCACGATGCTTCGCCCATCCAGCCCATTACTGCTTTGCTGAAGTTGGACAGATAATCGATGCAGCGGGAAAAACGGCCATCGCAAATCCGGCCATCTTCAGTTATCTCTCGGATGATTGGGCATTGAGTCATGTACAAGGGGAGCCATCTCTCGGCAGCGGCATCGCGTTGTTGTGGCGTAACCCTAAAGGGGTTGGAATTTATCATCCCGATACCAACTTGAAGGATCTCCTTGACATTCATCTGCGGTTTCGGCAGAAGATGATTCAAGATTTGGGGATCACTGTGCTCACAGATGGCTCCTGGGAGGCTTACGGGGCAGGACAACAGAAGGCAGCACGCGATCGCAAAACAGCATTGAGGCAACGAAATCTGTTAGTTGGCATGATTAAAGTGACACTATTTGAACTCAATCCCACGCTGGAGTGGTTGGGTGCTTATGCCAAACCGGGCAAGCGGTCGGTCTAAGGCAAGTGGGCGATCGCCTCTGAGAGAAAAAGGGTGGACTAGCAAAACTTCCTTACAGCAGATCACGAAGTTTGTGAAAAATTGTTGATATTTATTCATTGAACGGCAAGAAAGTTACCGATTCATTTCTTCTTAAGTTGCATAAGGTTTGATCAATCTGATTCATAGAAAGTCTCAAGATTTTGTGGGGGCGATCGTGGAAAGGGAAGCAGATCAAGCGGTTTCGGCGGACTTTCGATTGTTTCATCTCTATCAAAATCATAAAATGTTTCAATGTGTAAACAAACTTGATCGAAAAATCCCTTTCTGCTTATCGGTCAAAGATGAAAAGCACAGTAAATATAGATTTTCCCACTTTGAATTATTGTTAACTCTGATTAAAGTGGTATTCAGCACCGCTTTATAATCTCTAGGAAACCCCCCCCGGTTTGGTCAGAACACTAGTCCAATTCCTTTTGGGTAGTGAATTGACCGCTTCTCTTCTCAAACAGCTCGAACTCTTAACAAAAGTTACGTGCCCGTTCTAGGTCTTATGCGCCTGGTTATAAAACATCTGCTAATTACGGATGGTTTGAGAAGAGAATCGTTGCTGAACGTAGAGCTTGGGGAGAGGGATATCCATCGTTCCTTGTCTAGAGAGAGGAGAGTCTCTGATGACAACTACCCCACGGGAGCGAGAGGCAAAAGTCAGGGTTGTGGTTGACAATGACCCGGTTCCTACTTCATTTGAGAAGTGGGCTAAGCCCGGTCACTTCGATCGCACCCTGTCGAGAGGTCCAAAAACGACAACCTGGATTTGGAACCTCCACGCCGACGCTCACGATTTTGATAGTCATACCAGTGACCTAGAAGACATCTCACGCAAAATTTTCAGTGCACACTTCGGTCACCTGGCTGTGGTGTTCATCTGGTTGAGCGGGATGTACTTCCATGGCGCTCGTTTTTCAAACTATGAAGCTTGGCTAAGCGACCCATTGCACATCAAACCAAGTGCCCAAGTCGTTTGGCCCATTGTCGGACAAGAAATTTTGAATGCAGATGTAGGTGGTGGCTTCCAAGGGATTCAGATCACCTCTGGATTTTTCCAAATTTGGCGTGCCTCTGGTATTACAAATGAGTTCCAGCTCTATGTAACAGCGATCGGCGGTCTGGTTATGGCTGCTCTGATGCTGTTCGCAGGCTGGTTCCACTACCACAAGCGTGCGCCCAAGCTGGAATGGTTCCAAAACGTGGAATCCATGCTCAATCACCACCTCTCAGTTTTGCTGGGTTGTGGCTCCTTGGGTTGGGCAGGTCACCAAATTCACGTTTCTCTGCCTATTAATAAGCTGCTAGATGCTGGGGTTGCTCCTAAAGACATTCCCCTGCCTCATGAGTTCATTCTGAATTCAGGGCTGATGGCAGAGCTGTATCCCAGCTTTGCAAAGGGTTTGACTCCTTTCTTCACTCTGAACTGGGGTGAATACTCTGATTTCCTCACCTTTAAGGGTGGCTTGAACCCCGTTACTGGCGGTTTATGGTTAACAGACACAGCGCATCACCACTTGGCGATCGCCGTTCTGTTCATCATTGCAGGTCACATGTACCGCACCAACTGGGGTATCGGTCACAGCATCAAGGAAATTCTAGAGGCGCACAAAGGCCCCTTCACTGGCGAAGGTCACAAGGGTCTTTATGAGAACCTCACGACTTCCTGGCACGCTCAGTTGTCAATTAACCTGGCAATGCTCGGTTCGTTGACTATCATCGTGGCTCAGCACATGTACTCCATGCCGCCTTATCCTTATTTGGCGACAGACTATCCCACTCAGCTCTCTATCTTCACGCATCACATGTGGATTGGAGGCTTCCTGATTGTGGGTGCTGCGGCTCACGCTGCCATCTTCATGGTGCGCGACTATGATCCTGAGGTGAACCAAAATAACCTGCTCGATCGGGTCATTCGTCACCGTGATGCCATCATCTCCCACCTCAACTGGGTTTGTATTTTCTTAGGCTTCCACAGCTTCGGCTTGTACATCCACAACGACACGATGCGTGCGTTGGGTCGCCCTCAAGACATGTTCTCTGATACTGCGATTCAGCTTCAGCCTGTGTTCGCTCAGTGGATCCAAAACATTCACACTCTGGCTCCCGGTGGTACCGCTCCAAATGCGTTGGCTCCCGCTAGTGTTGTGTTTGGTGGCGACGTCGTTGCTGTTGGTGGCAAGGTTGCCATGATGCCCATCGCACTCGGCACTGCCGATTTCATGGTGCACCACATTCACGCCTTCACAATTCATGTCACCGTACTGATTCTGTTGAAAGGTGTGCTGTTTGCTCGCAGTTCTCGCCTCATCCCTGATAAGGCACAACTCGGCTTCCGCTTCCCTTGCGATGGTCCCGGTCGGGGTGGCACCTGCCAGGTTTCTGGTTGGGATCACGTCTTCCTGGGTCTGTTCTGGATGTACAACTCCTTGTCGATCGCGATTTTCCACTTCAGTTGGAAGATGCAGTCTGACGTGTGGGGCACTGTCAATGCGGACGGTTCCGTTTCTCACATCACGGGTGGTAACTTTGCTCAAAGTGCCATCACCATCAATGGCTGGTTGCGTGACTTCTTATGGGCACAAGCAACTCAGGTGATTGGCTCCTATGGTTCAGCATTGTCTGCTTATGGCTTGTTGTTCCTCGGTGCACACTTTGTTTGGGCATTTAGCTTGATGTTCTTGTTCAGCGGTCGTGGCTACTGGCAAGAGCTAATTGAGTCTATCGTTTGGGCACATAACAAGCTGAAGGTTGCCCCCTCGATCCAGCCTCGCGCTCTGAGCATCATTCAGGGTCGGGCTGTTGGGGTAGCTCACTACCTCTTGGGAGGAATTGTCACCACTTGGGCATTCTTCCTCGCTCGAATCATCGCAGTAAGCTAGCGATCAGCATCGGCGGTCGGAAATTTCCTAAGATAAATCTCTGGCTCTGCTGATCGCTGATGGCTGAATTGAGGAGATCAATTTAAGACTTATGGCAACAAAATTTCCCAAATTTAGCCAAGACCTGGCTCAAGACCCGACCACACGTCGGATCTGGTATGGGATTGCCACTGCTCACGATTTTGAAAGCCATGACGGAATGACAGAAGAAAATCTTTACCAAAAGATTTTTGCTTCTCACTTCGGTCATCTCGCAATCATCTTCTTGTGGACATCGGGTAATCTCTTCCACGTCGCGTGGCAAGGTAACTTTGAGCAATGGATTCAAGACCCATTGCACGTCCGTCCAATCGCTCATGCGATCTGGGATCCCCACTTTGGTAAGCCCGCTGTAGATGCCTTCACTCAGGCAGGTGCTTCCAACCCGGTTAACATCGCTTATTCCGGCGTTTATCACTGGTGGTACACCATCGGGATGCGCACCAATGGCGAACTGTATCAGGGTGCTGTATTCCTGCTCATCCTGGCAGCCGTTCTGCTCTTTGCAGGCTGGTTGCACCTCCAACCCAAGTTCCGCCCCAGCTTGTCCTGGTTTAAGAACGCTGAGTCTCGCCTCAACCACCACTTGGCTGGTCTGTTTGGGGTTAGCTCGTTGGCTTGGGCAGGTCACTTGATTCACGTTGCGATTCCTGAGTCTCGCGGCATTCACGTCGGTTGGGATAACTTCCTCTCCGTCAAGCCTCACCCCGCTGGTCTAGCACCATTCTTCACGGGGAACTGGGGTGTGTACGCTGAGAACCCTGATACGTTGAATCACGTATTCAGCACCTCTGAAGGGGCTGGTAGTGCAATCCTGACCTTCTTGGGTGGCTTCCATCCTCAAACCGAGTCTCTCTGGTTGACTGACATTGCTCACCACCACTTGGCGATCGCTGTGTTGTTCATCGTTGCCGGTCACATGTACCGCACCAACTTTGGCATCGGTCACAGCATCAAAGAGATGTTGGATTCTAAGGCAGGTCTGTTCAGCTCTCGTTCTGAAGGTCAGTTCAACTTGCCTCACCAGGGGCTGTATGACACCTACAACAACTCGCTGCACTTCCAGTTGGGCATCCACCTGGCAGCGTTGGGTGTAATCACCTCTCTGGTGGCTCAGCACATGTATTCGTTGCCTCCTTACGCTTTCATGGCGAAGGACTTCACCACCCAGGCTGCGCTCTACACCCATCACCAGTACATCGCTGGCTTCCTGATGGTTGGTGCGTTTGCTCACGGTGCAATCTTCTGGGTTCGTGACTATGATCCAGCTCAGAACAAAGGCAACGTATTGGATCGCGTCCTCAATCACAAAGAGGCAATCATCTCTCACCTGAGCTGGGTGTCTCTGTTCCTGGGCTTCCACACCCTGGGTATCTACGTTCACAACGACGTCATGCAAGCCTTCGGTACTCCCGAAAAGCAAATCCTGATTGAGCCTGTGTTTGCGCAGTTCATTCAAGCGGCTCACGGTAAGGTGCTCTATGGTTTCGATACGTTGTTGTCGAACCCTGATAGCATTGCAACCACCGCTTGGCCGAACCACGGTAACGTGTGGCTGCCTGGTTGGTTGGATGCCATCAACAGTGGTACTAACTCTCTGTTCTTGACCATTGGGCCTGGCGACTTCCTGGTACACCATGCGATCGCTCTGGGTCTGCACACCACCACTTTGATTCTGGTCAAAGGTGCGTTGGATGCACGCGGTTCTAAGCTGATGCCCGACAAGAAAGACTTCGGCTACAGCTTCCCTTGCGATGGTCCTGGTCGTGGCGGTACTTGTGACATCTCCGGTTGGGATTCCTTCTATCTGGCTATGTTCTGGATGCTCAACACATTGGGTTGGGTTACCTTCTACTGGCACTGGAAGCACCTCGGTGTATGGCAAGGCAACGTTGCTCAGTTCAATGAGTCGTCTGTGACGATCATGGGCTGGCTGCGGGATTACCTCTGGCTCAACTCCGCTCAGTTGATCAACGGTTACAACCCCTACGGCATGAATAACCTGTCTGTTTGGGCGTGGATGTTCCTCTTTGGACACCTCGTTTGGGCAACTGGCTTCATGTTCTTGATTAGCTGGCGCGGTTACTGGCAAGAGTTGATCGAAACTATCGTTTGGGCACACGAGCGCACTCCTCTCGCGAACCTGGTTCGTTGGAAAGACAAGCCTGTTGCTCTCTCGATCGTTCAAGCTCGCTTGGTTGGTTTGGCTCACTTCACGGTGGGTTATATCCTGACCTATGCCGCGTTCTTGATCGCTTCGACAGCAAGCCGATTCGGTTAAACCGATCGCTTTGTTAGGTCTATAAATTAAAAATCCCCTGCTTCGGCGGGGGATTTTTGTTAGGCTTTTAGGATTAGTTTTGAGCTAGTAAAATGGCATCTTACGGTGATAAACATTCCGAACGCATGTCAAAGCACCACCAAAAGTCGAAATCAAAACGACAGATTAAGCCTTCCTATGTAATAAAGCGAGTAAGAAGGGCTAATTCTGAAACAGGTTCTTATGTTTCTTCAAAGTTAGTTGATCAGCAATTGATTCAGCAGGTAAAGCATCTACCGGATAACCAAAAGAGAAAGGTATTGAGGGAGTTGCTTGAAGATGCTATAGAGAGTGAACTGATTCACACGAGACAAGTAATTGTTTATCCAGATGAGGATAATTACTGGGTGGCTGAATGTCCAAGTCTGCCTCCTTGCATTAGTCAAGGTGAAACCAAAAAAGAAGCTATTGAAAACATCAAAGAAGCAATTCAGCTTTATCTTGAGGTCTTACGAGATGAAGGGCGATCGATTCCTGAAGATCGCTTTGAGACAGTCATTGTTGATGTATGAGTAAATTAACCCTGTATCTCAGGTGCAGAGTGCATTAGGGCATTGAAAAGTATCGGCTTTGACATTGTTAGACAAAAGGGTAGTCATATTGTTGTGCGTCGCGATGACCCCTATTCCGAGGTAGTTATTCCAAATCACAAAAAGTTGGCTCGTGGAACATTACGAGCAATTATTCGCCAGATTGGATTGAGTGTAGACGAATTTATTGAGCTATTGTAATGGGTTACACAGTGATAATTGAATCTGCTCCTGTAGGTTATGGGGCTTATGTTCCAAACCTACCGGAGTGTGTAGCTGTGGGCGAAACACGGGAAGAAGTGTGGCAGCTTATTGTAGAAGCAATTCAATTTCATATTGAGGGATTGCAAGAGGAAGGGCTTTCAATCCCTGAACCGACCAGTGTTTTGGAATACGTCGAGATTTGAGACAGGCGATCGGGTGGGAGACGCGATTAATCGCGTCTGTACCATTTTTGCATAGTGATTATGGCGAGAGCCGAACAATATCCCACTGGCTATCAGCTATCTGCTTATACCACAGGCGATCGTGCAATCGGCTCGATCGCCCCTGCCAGAACTCAATGCTATAAGGGTTGACGCGATAACCACCCCAATGGGGCGGACGAGGAATCTCCCGATTCTGATATTCTTCTTGGAGTTCCTGAAGGCGTTGTTCCAGGACGTGGCGATCGCCAATCACCTGGCTCTGATTCGATGCCCAGGCTCCAAGCTGGCTCCCAATCGGACGACTGTGGAAGTAGGTGTCTGACTCTTCCGCCGACACTGGCTCTACATCGCCCTGAATGCGAACTTGCCGTTCTAGCTCTGCCCACCAAAACACTAAGGCAGCTTTAGAATTGTGGGCTAATTCCTGTCCCTTGCGGCTATGGTAATTGGTGTAAAAGACAAAGCCCCGCTGATCGAACCCTTTGAGCAAGACCACACGAGCAGAGGGAATGCCATCTGGTGTTGCAGTTGCCAGGGTCATGGCGTTGGGTTCGGGGAGTTCAGCAGCGATCGCCTGTTCAAACCAGGCTTGAAATTGCTTGAATGGATTGGGATCAGCGTCGCTTTCGTGGAGTCCTCTAAGGGTATAGTCTCGACGCAAATCGGCAATGGATAAATTCATAGGCTCTTTGGCAAATTGCAACGTTTGGCTTATCTACTTTTAATTGGAATCTAGCACTATAGCTGGTCTATTTGATTTGTGAAAAGGGTGATTTGTGAAAAGGGCACTTTCACAAATCACTTAGGATTGCTATATAGGGAAAGGAATGGAGCAAGACAAGTCATGACACTATTACTGGCAGGCGATATTGGTGGGACGAAGACTATTTTGCGGTTGGTTGAAGCCGAGACGATCGATGGCAAGACCAAGCTGAAACCGTTGTACGAGAATCGCTATGCCAGTGCTGAGTTTTTGGATTTGGTGCCACTGGTGCGAAAGTTTTTGGTGGCAGCCGAGTTAGATCTAGTGAGCTTTCCCAAGTTAGAGAAGGCGTGTTTTGCGGTGGCGGGTCCCGTCGTCAACAACACATCGCGGATTACCAACTTGCCCTGGTCGCTGAGTGGTGAGCGACTCCAGGAAGAACTCCTGATTGACCAGGTATCGCTGATCAACGACTTTGAAGCGGTGGGCTACGGAGTCCTGGGGTTAGAGCCTGCCGACCTGGAGACATTGCAGGTAGGAGAACTTGACCCTGAAGCTCCGATCGCCGTCATTGGTGCGGGTACGGGGTTGGGACAGGGCTTCTTGATGCGGCAGGGCGACGGCTACCGGATTTATCCCTCAGAGGGGGGTCATGCGGATTTTGCGCCCCGTTCAGAGTTGGAATTTCAACTGATGCGATACCTCCTGGAAAAGCACAAGATCAGCCGTGTCTCCGTTGAACGGGTAGTATCGGGTCAGGGCATTGTGTCGGTATACCAGTTTTTGCGCGATCGCTACGTAGCCGATGAATCACCGATGGTAGCCGAGTTGATTCGCACCTGGGAGGGTGAGATGGGCATCAGTGAGAAGACGGTTGATCCGGCAGCGGTGATTGCAAAAGCGGCGGCAGAAGGCGATCGCCTCTCATCTCAGACGATGGAACTGTTTGCGTCTGCCTATGGCGCAGAGGCAGGCAACCTGGCTCTGAAGCTCTTACCCTATGGTGGGTTGTATCTAGCGGGTGGCATCGCTGCCAAAAATCTGGCACTGATGAAATCGGGGATCTTTTTAGAGGCATTTACTGCCAAGGGACGGGTCAGCCCATTGATTGAGCGAGTACCTGTGCATGTGATCACGAATCCCAATGTGGGACTCATTGGAGCGGCGATTTGTGCAGCACGACTGTAGATGAAAGGGTGATGGGGTGATGGCATAAAACGGTAACACTGTCTTTCTCATCCACTCCCTTACTCCCCTACTCCCTACTCCCTACTCCCTACTCCCTCATCCTTAAACGGCGATCGCTGAGCCGACGACATCGATCAACACTCGGTTCTGCCGCAGTGTGGCAACGGCTGTTTCTACAGCAGTAGTGCTTCCGGTAAACAAGACCGTTGTTCCCTCTGGCGTTTGAGAAATCAGTTCGGTTTGTAAGCTGTCGGTATTCAGGCCAAGGTTATCGAGATTGACAACTCTGGCAATGGCGATCGCTCGTAGTCGGGGGTCAGTGTACAGATACGCCTCAACATGAATTACTTTGGCGAGGCGTTGCAGTGCCCGCAACAATAGATCCTTTTTGCGCTCAACGGCTCGAAAACTGAGAATCAGGCGAGCATCTTCTGCGGTTGTTGCTGCGATGCCACTACCCAAAATGCCTTCAAGGGACACGCCCCGGTTTGAGAAAACAGATGCAGTAGCCGTTAGCACACCCGGTTTATCAAGTGCCTGCACCACAAACACCCAGCGTTGCTCAATCATGCTGCCAATCCTCCTTGAGCCGTCGTTTCAGGCGATCGGCTTGCCGCTTAAGCAACTGTGCCTCTTCTTCCCACAATTGCAGTGGCACGACCTGAGTCCAGCCAAAGGGAGTTACCACAATGGGGACTCCGATAGGTGTTTGAATGCCGTAAAACTCGCCTTCCAGTTGCACCTGCCCCGATACAACGATTTCTTTGCCGTCCAACAGGGTTTTGACGAGATCAACTGTGACATTAGCCGTGGCAGAAATCGTTTTCGCACCGGATAGGTGAGTCACATAGGGCTTAATCACGACTCGCAGATCGGGTGGTAGGCGATCGACGTAGGTATAGGCAGCTTGAACGCTTTCGTTTTGCAGATAATTCAAAACAATCTGTTTTTCACGGTTGACCTCATTGGGAAAATCGTCAATCAACCGCCCCCGTCGCAGTCGCTTGAGAGTCGTTTGTAACTCCTCTGTATCCATCCCTTGAACCTGGACACTGCTCCACAGTGGCACCAGACTATCCCCATGTTCCCCCACGACAAAGCCCTGCACCAGTTGGCGACGGATGCCGACATCAGCCGCAATCTCTCGACGAAACCGTAACGAATCTGAGTAAGCTCCGATGCCAATTACCTGATGGCGATCGAGGTAGCGACTAAACACCTCAACAGCCAGTTCAACTGGGTTGGTCACCACAATGATGACCTCGTGACCGTGCCCATAGCGGGCGATCGCTTTGGCATAGCTCTCAAACAACGGCAGATTGACCTGTGCTAGTTCTGCTCTAGAGGTTACCTTGCCGCCCACGGTTGCCCCTGCTGCCATGACGATCACATCCCCCACGACCTCTTCAGGATGCAACGCCACATCCAACTCAGGAGCCATCTCCGCATAGGCGTCTTCTAGATCGCTACACAGACCCACCAAAATCTGAGCACTGCGCCCCTCGGCACGTCCTACTAGTTGCAGTCTTTCTGAGGGTGAGATGACTCGCGCAACGAGCAACTGAGTCACAATCTCTCGCCCACAATCGCCACTGGCTCCAATGATTGAAACATCCATAACACGTTGCCCAATCCTACTGTTAACAATATCAGGTGGGGCATAAGGAGAGGTGGAAGATGAATGGAGATTTCTGCTGCTGCAATAAAAAACTGCGACTTCTACCAATTGGATATGAGGATGTCTCTAATTCACCCCCGACTGTTGCCTTAGTACAACTCGTCGTAAATAGGGGTGGGAGTTCGGGGTGCAGGGGTCTTTGATTTAGCGCACCTTCACCTTTAATTGGTATTAGGAATAGGAATAAACAACGTCATACCAAATTAAATTGTGACAAGGCATTTGTCGGTAGGGGCGGGTTTTGCAGATGAGTGCTTGGGTTTGCCGTTAGTAAACAGCTAAACCCGCCCCTACGAGCGTACGCATTTGTACTGGAAACCATTTAAATCGGTATCAGGTTTGTTTTACAGCGAGTTTCAAATGAGTGCCACACAGTAAATGCCTGTGGATTCAGGCGAGCAACGATCGGTGTGGCATACACAAATGAAAGTTGCGGTAGGAGGTTGGCGATGAATTCGCGGCTAGGAGAGCCAGGTTCGCCAACGCGGACTCTGGAAGAGGCAGGTTTTGATGAACCGACGCAAGTTGATCTTGCTCCCAGAGCTGTGGTTTTAACCGCTAAGATCCTGATTCTGAATTCACGTTAAACAAGTTCGATAGAAACTTGACAACAAAATTACAAATCTATGGGTTGTTCCCCTGCCACATTTGCATGGAACAGTTCACAATAAATAACGGTGATGAGACGCAAGAAAAATTCTTAGTTTTCGTTATCTGTAGTTTTTTTAGTTGTAAAATTCGCCACATTTTTAGATCAAACCGTGTCGCTCAATGTTGACGATACCGATCGGCGTTTTACAGTTCATCAGCAGAAGGATAAGGATGCAAGTTTTGGGGCAGTCGGAGAGTTGGTTGCGTCGTAGACCCGACCAAACAGATTGGTTATGGGTTGCCATATTGTCAGTTACGGCGGCAATCTTGTTTGGCATTGATCTGGGTGGAGTCACCTTGCGCGATTGGGATGAGGGAACGGTTGCCCAGGTGGCACGAGAAATCTGGGAGGGGTCACCTGATCTATCTGCCTGGTTGCATCCTACGTTGGGCGATCAACCCTACTTCAACAAACCGCCCCTGATGCACTGGTTGATCGCAACAACCTATTCGATTGGTGGCGTGAATGAGTGGACGGCTCGTTTGCCGGGGGCAATTTTGACGACCCTTTCAGTGCCATTGCTGTATGGGGTTGGACGGGAGCTATTTCACTACCGTGCTCCTGCTTTATTTACAACGCTGGTTTATTTGACGACCTTGCCTGTGGTTCGACATGGGCGACTGGCAATGTTAGACGGGGCGGTGTTGTGTTTCATGCTGCTGATGATGTGGTGTGTGCTGCGATCGCGCCGAGATACCCGCTATGCTCTGGGCATTGGCATTGGGTTAGGGCTAATTTGTCTGACTAAAGGCGTGATGATGGGCGTGTTGTTGGGGGCGATCGCCCTGGCATTCTTGATTTGGGATACGCCCCGTCTGCTGACCTCTCCCTATTTGTGGTTGGGGATTGGGTTGGGGTGCTCTCCTGTCCTGCTGTGGTATTGGGCACAATGGCGGCACTATGGATGGAAGTTTATTGAAACCCACTTCCTCGAACAGTCTGCTGAGCGGGTAGTGACATCCGTTGACAATCGCTCTGGTCCTCCCTGGTATTACTTGCTGGAGCTTGTGAAGTATGGGTTTCCCTGGTTGCTGTTTCTACCTCTGGGCATCAAGCAAGCCTGGGAGCATCGCAACCTGAGTTGGGCAAAATTGGCGATCGTTTGGGCAGGGATCTATTTTGTTGCCATTTCAGTAATGTCAACCAAGCTGCCCTGGTATGTTTTACCTGTCTATCCTGCTCTGGCGTTGATCTGTGGTCATCAACTCGCCTCCATGTGGGAGCAGGGACGGCATATTGGCGTCAAACAACCCGCACTGACTCCCTACTCCGATCACTGGGTGACGGTGTTTAGCCTGTTCATTCTGGTCATGACCGCAGGGGCAGTCTATTTTGCTGGGTTTAGCTCACCTCTAGAGCCGGATTTGGCTGTGATTTTTGCGTTACTGGCGGTGACATTAACGGTTACAGCGGTGTTAGTGGCAAAACAAGATCCGCAATTTATCTCGGTGCTGATTTGGGGGACGTATCTAGCATTAGCACTGCTGATGATGTCCAATCATTGGCTTTGGGAGTTGAACGAAGCCTATCCAGTCAAACCCGTTGCTCAGTTGATCCAATCCCATACATCGCCTCGTCAAGTAGTTTACACCTCGTATGATTATCACCGTCCCTCGCTAGACTTTTACAGCGATCGCCGTGTTATCCCCGCAACGGATGAAGCTTTAAAGAACCAGTGGGAACGACGGGTTCAGCCCTACGCATTGGTTAGCCCCGAAAAGCTGCGATCGCTACAGTTAGAGCCGCATGAAGTAGTCGGCACTAATTCGGGTTGGGTTCTGATTACCCGTCCTAAGGCATAGGTCAGATACCAGCCTAATTCGATACACTTGTTTACACGAAATACGCGATTTCACTCTCCAAACGCCAACACACCAAATCGATTGGGTGCGTCTACCATTTCATGTGCACACCAATTGATAGGGATGGGTAGGAATGAGAGACAGGATTTGAGTCCAAAATCTGTCTTTCTTGAGAGCTAATTTTGAGTGTAGATTGTTGTATTTCCAGTCACTTGCGCGATCGCATCTGACAAAGTTGCAACTCAAATGGAACTATTCTGCATTAAGCTCGTCACGAAGGTTAATGTTCCCAACTATCAGTGGCTCATGGAGTCGGTGAATCCAAACTATCAGGGTAATTCGGTTAATGATGAGTGCATCTCCCTGTTCGATTTCTGATTCACACTCCTTTAGCTGTTAGGACTTTTTGAAATCCATCGCTGCTGATTTAAACATTGGAAATTGTTCTCCAAAAGTTCATACTGCCTATCCGGATTTCAAGTGATGTAGCAATGTATAGCCCTACGCATATGCATTAGGACATAAGGGGGTGTGGGGGCGTAGCCCCCAGCCAGGGGTTCCACCCCTGCACCCCGTCCTAACCTTAGTGAGTACTGCTATAAATCAACATTGCGATCGCCTCCTGACAGCTCATTTGGTAGCTTTGAGGATTGATTTTGCAACAGACTAACATTAGTGATCAATTGGGTAGCTCCCGAAAGATCATCAAACTTTTAGCAGAACACCGTCTGCTACCATCGCTTGTGCGAGAACTCGTCATAGATGAGGCGATCGCCCCCTTTACCTGTGATGAACTTGAGATGCATACTCGTGTGCAAATGTTGTTATCTCAAGAACAAGTACTCACAGACGATCAGCAACAAGCCTGGATTGCAGCACAGGGTTTTCGTGATCAATCACACTTTTTGCAGTGGGTCGAACGTCAAATCAAGCTTGACAAATTCAAGCTTAAAACGTGGGGATTACGGTTAAGAACCTATTTTCTCCAGCGCAAAGATGCTCTCGATCAAGTGATCTACAGCTTTATTCGGGTCAGAGACGAAGGGTTAGCTTTGGAGCTTTATTGCCGACTCGCAGAAGGTGAGGAATCCCTTCAAGATCTGGCAAAAGAGTATTCTGAAGGCTTTGAACGCAGCACAGGCGGCATGATCGGTCCCTGTCCATTAACGAAGCCCCATCCTGATGTCAGACGAAAATTGATCTCATCTGCACCCGGTGAAATCTGTTATCCCATGCATGTTGGTGAATGGTGGGTGATCTTGCGGCTAGAACAGTTGCTCCCTTCTCAGTTGGATGCAACAACAAGACAACACCTGCTGAACGAATTATTTGAAAACTGGATGCAACAGCAAGTCGATACCTACATCGTCAATCTTGCATCCAAACGCATGATATTGATCTAATCCTAGGAGGCAAACGAATGAGTCCATCGATTCTTTGGCAACAAACAGTCGATCCACGGGGGCTTGCGGGTACCTCTGAGGTAGCTGAGTTTTCCCCAGATGCCCGTTACATTGCAGCAGGTGCAGGAGATGGTAAGTTACGGTTCTACACTAGCTCTGGACGGGAGTTGTGGGTAGCCCAATACAGTAGCCCAACCGGAGGAAAAACTGGCGAGATTGAATCCCTCGCCTTTTCACCCGATGGACAGTACATCGCAGCGGGTGGTAACTCTAGCGGAGTCAAAATTTATCGGGCAACCGATGGTCAATTAGTGAGAAGCTTGTCAGGTTCTGATGTAGACGGTATGGCCTGGAGTCCCAACGGGCAACTTCTGGCATTTGCCAATGGCACCTCTGTTAATGTCTACAACACCTCCAACTGGTCACGGCGTTACACCTATTCATCGGGAGGCTCAACCAACTCCATTGAGTTCACACAAGACTCCCAATATCTGATTTCTGCCGGAAGCAGTCGTCGTGTTTTCATCAACCGTACCTCCGATGGCGTTCAGATTCGCTCCTTTACTGCCGCAAACAGCGGAGGGTCGGTCAAGTCCGTACGCCTCTCTCCCGACGGCACTATGGTTGCTACTGCCAACGGCAACGATACATCGTTTAGCGTCTTTCGTCTGAATGGCACCCTCGTTACCCGGGTTGATGTGCCTGACAGCATTGGTATTGTCGAAGCAGTTGCCTGGAGTCCCGATGGCAAATGGTTAGTCGTTGGTGGCGGTGGAAGTGATGGCACACAATCCAACAGCACATTGAGAACTTATCGCACCTCCGATTGGCGGTTAGTTCAAACTGTGCAGGGACACGCTCAAGGCATTGAATACATCGACTTTGCGCCCGATGGCACGATTTTGACTAGCAGTGAGGATGGTTCAATCATCCGTTGGACATCCCCCACTGGCGATTCAGCAACTCCGCTTCCAAGCCCAACGCCGACCCCTGCTCCGGCACCTGCTCCTGCGCCAACACCGACCCCCCCAACCCCTATCAATGGCACCGGCAATGGCTTGTATGGTGAGTATTTCAACAATATGGACTTCACCAATGCAGCCGTTAAGCGCACGGATGCCACGGTTAATTTCAATTGGGGGACGAGTTCTCCAGATTCCAGCGTCGGATCTGACACCTTTTCAGTCCGTTGGACAGGGCAAATTCAACCTCGCTTCAGTGAGGAATACACTTTTTATGCCTCGACGGATGATGGAGTGCGCTTGTGGGTTAACGGTCAACAGGTGATCAATAACTGGGTCAATCAAGCTGTCAAGACTACCAGCGGCAAAATTCAGCTAACCGCAGGGCAACGGTATGACATTCGCCTGGAGTATTTTGAGAACACAGGTAACGCGGTCTCTAAACTGGAATGGTCGAGTGCCAGTCAACCCCGTGAAGTGATTCCCCAGTCGCAGCTTTATAGCGGTGCCGCATCTGTTCAGGCATTAAATCTGGGTTCCCCGACCCCTTCTCCAACTCCAACGGGAACTCCCCAAACTGTGACCGTTGAAGCCGAAAACATTACCCAACTCAGCGGTTTTCGGAGAGAGGCAGTGTCCGTCGCATCGGGTGGAAATGTGATCAGTTTCGTGAGTGGAGCGAGTAATGAACAGGGCACCGCTACGGTGGACTTTACAGGGATGCAGGGACGCTACAACATTGTGGTTGGTTATTTTGATGAAACAGATGGAGTCGCCTCTGCCTCTGTCAGCGTTGAGGGGCAAACGGTGTCTTCCTGGCAATTCAGCCAGAGTCTGGGTAGCTCAGCAACGTCATCGGGTAATCTCACCAGCCATACGATCGCCAACGTAGCATTAGCTCCCGGTGACACGATCCAACTGAGAGGTATCGAGCATAATGGCGAACATGTCCGCATTGATAAGCTCACCTTTGTTCCGGTGTAGCGTGTCGTTGGACTAAGCCTGGGGACAGTTAAACGCTATTTGTGATGCTCCCTTCAACTTATATACAGCAATTCTCATTCGTGTATGCCACACCAACCGTTCATATTGTCCAAATCTACAGGCATTTGCTGTGTGGCACTCGTCTGAGAACCGCTGTAGTTTGGGTCAGAAAGCTTAAGGCAAAGGCAATGGCTCAAACCTTAACGCTGAGAAAGCTTCCTGACTCGCCTCCGCCCCATCAAATGTGACTACGGCTATAGCCGTAGTCACTTGGGTTAAGACGGGGTGCAGCCCACACCCCCTGTCTTAAATAACGTCAGTTCGGTTTAAGAGCCCGGCGAATGAATTCGCGGCTACTAAAGCAAAGTCCGCCGACACGGACTCCGGAAAAGGCAGGATTTGACGAACCGACGCAGGTCGGTTTTCCTCCGATAGGTGCGGTTTTAACCGCCGAAATCCTTATCCCAAATTCACGTTAGATAAAGTGGCGGTAGCTATAAATCGAGATTCAATTGCACCCCTTACTCCTCCTTCTCTTCTTCCTCTTTAATTCTTGCCAGCGCATCAGCTGCTGCACGTTTTTCAGCATCTTGTTTTCGTCGCCCTTTGCCCTCGCCAAATTTTTGATGCTTGACCCAGACCTCCGCGACAAACTCTCTGGCATGGTCGGGTCCAGATTGGCTGACAATCAGATACTTAGGGTTTTCACCAAACGTTGCTAACGCCCACTCTTGAAAGCGGCTTTTGAAGTTGACTTCAGCGATCGCCCCAATTAAAGTATCGACCACCTCCTCAAACAATGGTTCTACAAACGCTCGAACCGCTTGGATGTCAGCTGTATCCAAAAAATAGGCACCGACGACAGCTTCAAAGGTACTGCTGAGGAGATTAGGGTTTTGCCGTCCGCCTTCCTGCTCGGCTCCTTTGCCGAGTTGCATCAAGCTACCCAGGTTTAGCGATCTGGCAAACTGCGCCAACTGTCTTTCATCGACAAGGGCAGATCGCAGTGGGGTTAGTTCGCCTTCAGGCTTGGTGGGATATCGCCTATAGAGAAATTCGCCACTCAAAAAATTCAAAATAGCATCGCCTAAAAACTCTAATCGCTCATTGTGTTCACCGATACTCTGATGCTCGTTGGCGTAGGAGCGATGCGTCAGAGCACGTTGTAGGAGGGTGCGATCGCGAAAGGAAGGTAACTGAGACATTGCTTTGACCTGGCAAAAACAATGGGATAGCTCACGTGTTGCTATCCCATGCTTAAGCGATCGCGGTCATAGAATCAAGAGCGAGATTGTCTTAACGCTGGATTCAGTGGAGGTGGGGGCGGAGGTGGTGCTGCACGTTGAGGTAAATTGAGCGATCGCAACCGATAGGTCAATACAGGTAGATGCCTTCCATCATTGTGAAAGTAACTTTCGATTGCCTTTTTGCTAACCAAGCCATCCAACAGGGGTACGAGACGTGAGTAGGGTTGTTGAGTCAGATCAGAGAGTTCTCCCCGATTGAGTCCACCCTGTTTCAAAGCAGTCAAGATCGCGGTTTCAAGGGGACTGTAGGTTGATTGAGGAGGTTGCATAGTCATGACATGGGTGAATGACCCAGTAAATCACTGCACCCATTGTCTCATTTGCCCATTGGCATCCAGGGGGACATAACTGACCTGTAACAAATCGCAAGTATAGCGACCGATTCTCTGCTTCTTGCAAATCAGGTGCTAGTGCTATGTCACAGTTAAAAGTTAGCGTAGTGCGAGCATCTTGTTCGCGCCATGAGCGAGACGCTCGCACCGACGATTCTAAAAATAAAGTGTGACGCTGCATTAGGTTGATTCAAGTGTTTGAAAACCAGGCATTGGGGGATTTTCCCTAAACCCTCGATTGGGGGACGCCACTGCCTCCCCACCTAGGCTGAACTTGGCGAAGCCAAAGCCCCCAGCAGAAGGTGTTTCGGTTCACCCATAGGCGCGCTTCGCATCGGTTCCCAGTACGGGTGCTGCTGATTGGGTCAAATTGTTGGCGAAGACTCAAAGTCTCCCAATTTGGGGGACTAGAGGATTTGTATATACGGTAGCTTACTAAGGGGGATTACAGGGTTTTAATAGAGGCTATCAACGGGTCTGGCACACCATCCCCTAAGTCTATCGAATCACCATTTAGCCCTCCCTCAGGGACGGTAGCTACGACGTAGCTCAGTGATTTGATCAGCCACGTCTAAAATGCCCTGGGGCATATCGGGTCCCGTAAGGATGACATCGACCTGACTGGGGCGATCGCGCAAGAACGTCAGCACTTCACCCTCTGGGATCAAGCCAAAGTTGATCGCCAGACTGAGTTCATCTAACACGACTAAGGTATATTTCCCTTCAGCTACCACCCTTTTAGTGTGCTCCCAAAGCTCTAGCAATGAGGTTGCTTCACCATCTTCCAGGTCGGGAGTATTGACCGAGCGAGGCAGGTTACACCGCAACCAGTCGAGATGTTGACCCAACGTAACGGGGCGATCGCATCCCTGGGCGATTCCACCTTTGAGAAACTGCACCACCAGGACTGGTGTGCCCTGTCCAGCAATTCTCAAAGCCTGGGCAATCACATTGGCGAAAAAGCTACGATGCTGACAGGTAAAAACCTGAACCAACCCTTCAACGATGTATGGTGGGCGATTTGAATCAAGAACAGGGGCTTCTAACTGCGAAACCATAGGGCGTATTTACGAAAGAGACTTCAGCGGTAGACGCAACCAGGTCAATGAAAGCTCAACCGAGGGTTAGGTGGTACTCGTACTGATGCAACAAGTTACTGCAATAGTAGTACGTTAGTTCGCAAATGCAAAGCATTTTGACCTGGATGAACAAAATGTAGCGTTTCACTTCATTTTTCCTCCCCATCAAACACTACATATGTGAGCACGTCAATAGGCTATAGAGCGATATTGTTTGGGATTTTAATTTTGGATTTTGGGCGGTTGGACGGGGAGCATGCTTGCCGATCGGTTTGGCGATCGCCCCGTATGACCACAGACATAAATTGGGATGGAAACCTGGAGTTTTGCTATATAAAATCGACTTTTGGCGAAAGTCTCCTGTATCCTGAGTGAGGGTTTTTGAGGCAATTCGTGATGGCTTGGATACGTCCCGATGGTCGGGCACCTAATCAACTCCGTCCTGTACGCTTTGAGCGGCAGTTCACCCGGTTTGCTGCCGGGTCTGTGTTGACCCACTGTGGGGACACTAAAGTTTTGTGTACAGTGACGATTCAACCCGGAGTTCCCCGATTTCTAGAAGGGTCAGGCAAAGGTTGGTTAACCGCCGAATATCGTATGTTGCCCTCCGCCACGGTGCAGCGTCAAGCCAGGGAGTTTCTCAAGCTATCGGGACGGACACAGGAGATTCAACGGTTGATTGGGCGATCGCTCCGATCAGCCCTGGATATGGAGGCATTGGGAGAACGGACGCTAACGGTGGATGCCGATGTGTTGCAAGCCGACGCAGGCACCCGTACCACCTCCATTACCGGGGGATTCATTGCCCTCTGTGACGCGATCGAAACGTTGGTGCAGAGCGGGGATTTGGAGCGATCGCCCATCTGTCATCAGGTCGCCGCGATTTCCGTTGGGCTGATTGAGGGCGAACCCTACCTCGACCTCAACTACCCCGAAGATGTCGCTGCCGACATTGATTTCAATATCGTGCTCAACGAAAAGTTGGATGTGATTGAGTTACAAGGCACCGCTGAAGAAGGCAGTTTTACCCGACATCAACTGAATCAAATTCTCGATACCGCAGAAATTGGAATTAAAGATCTGTTGGAGTTGCAACGTCAGACCTTGCAAGCCTCTCAAGCCCTATCCCTCTCGTAGTTGGGGATGTTTACACACATCTACTGTATCAACCTCAAAATCCTGTATTTATCCCCCCAACCCCCCAAAATTGGGGGACCTCCGATCCAACTCCTACCGCTCAAAGTCCCCCAAAATTGGGGGATTTAGGGGGCTGAGGGAACTTCTGTGTACACTGTAGCTGGTAGTTGGGGACGAGCACAAAAATAAGCCAAGGGCCCCAAAAGCGGCACTAACGCCACTGCCCAGAAGACCCAAGATTCCTTTAGCCCTCGTCGTGCCATATCATCGCCCAACAACGCCGGAAATAGTAGCCCAAACAGGCAAAACGCCAGCGTCATCGCATGGATAAAGCGACTGGTCTGAAATTCGCTGACAAAATCTGCCCAGTTGCCAAATAGCAGCCCGAACGCCAGGAAAAACAGGGTACTAAAGGCGATCGCCAATCCCGTCCACCGGGAATCCCAAAATCTCAGCCACTTATCTTTTCGCCCCTCAAAGGTGGGGTTCGGTTCCCGCAACGCCAGATAGGGAATCAGCCCAATCACCCCAGAGCCAATTGATGCTAATACAAACGCCCAGGCTGGAATGCGTTGCCCTCTGCCGTCCGCAAAAATAACGCCGCAGTAGATCATGATCCACATGCCAATCATGGAAAAGATGGCGATCACCCAGGGATTAATGTCTGCCCAATTGCCCGCCAGGAAGTTTTGTAGTCTCGCGATATCGGGCTGAAAGGGCGGAGCCAAAAGTAACACATACCCAATAAAACCTACCCACACTGCCCAAAACCCGATTTTTCTAGCCATAACCGCTTAAGGTGATGTTTCTACACTTTCCTTCAAGGTAAAATCTCACTCAACTGAAATCACCCCTCTAGCAGAATAGAGATTGCAAATGGATATGTGCGATCGCAACCCATACATATTGATGGCAGAGTATAGCCAGTGGATGAATCAGAAACTCTACGCCATCTGTGCTGAGATTCCCGATGAACAGCGCAAAGCAGATTTAGGAGCGTTTTTTAAGTCGATTCATGGCACGTTAAATCATATTTTGTTTGGCGATCGCATCTGGATGGGACGCTTTATCAATCAGCCTTTCGCAGCCAAGATTGGACAGGAACTCTACAGCGATTTTGAGGAGTTACATCAAGAGCGAATTAAGACCGATTTGCACATTCTAGAATGGTCAACAACGCTAACAGATGAGTGGCTCAATCAACCGTTTACTTACACCACAGCTACCAACAACACCACACGAACATTACCAGCCTGGGTGTTAGTCACGCACATGTTTAATCACCAGACGCATCATCGCGGACAATTGACTACGTTACTCAGTCAGTTGGGATACGATCCGGGCGTGACCGATATTCCCTGGACACCCAGTCTGAGCAACAATTGAAGCGTCTTATAGTCCTGCCTCTGTTAAGGCTTGTTGCAGGTCATCCAAAATCCCTAACTGGTTTGCCCAATCCGCCATATAACCATAATCGAGGTTCTCAACCTGCACCTTCAAAATCCCCAAGACATCTCGCCATTGTTTTTCAGACTGCGATCGCTTGCCCCATCGCAGCTTGTTCAAAATCGTGTCTTCTGGTGAAGCAAAGTATAGTTCTTGCTGCTCCGATAATTGGATCGGCAAAATCACGTAAAGGCAGCGGAATTGTAATCAATCGTTCTGCTGCCTTTTAGATTTATTGCCTTGATGTAATTAGGTATGTGAAGCAGTCAGTTAACCCTTATTTTTGATTATCATTACGCGAATAACTTGATTTACCAAATCGTTTGGCAAGTCTAAAGCTCGACACAAGCTGCCCAAAAGATCTTCTTCCTCTTGGGTTACTTCACCATCTGCCAATATTAAATCAGTTGCGATCGCAAAAGCAGTATCGTAAAGATCGTGAGGTAACGTTTCGATTGCAGCAGCAAATAGAACTTTGGCTCCATCTCGTCGCAATGTATTACACAAGCTATCTATCATTCGCAACATGACATCACTGGAATAGCTACGAAAGAGCTTCATGCGGTTGAAAGTTGCATTTAGAAGGCGCATTTCATCCTCTGCTAAATACCCATCAGAGGACACAACAATAAGCATCAGTGCTACAAAAGCTTCAGCCGGACCAAGAGTGACTCGGCTCTTTTGAATACCAGCTTGACGAAAAGAGTCAAATAATCCCATCAGAAAATCTCCTAACGATAAATACTTCAATTCCAAAATGCCCTTTAGTTTGTAGTGATTAACAGGATAGTGTTATGAAGTCTTGATGAAAGTGCTGACGGGCAGTCATTTATACTAGCATTGAGGCTTGGGAACACGTGAGATATGTTGGAGCCATCGTGGAGCGAGGCTAACCCCATGACACAACTGCTGCAAAAATCGACGGACCAGCGCATTGTCATCCAGGGAACTTGGGAGAAATTTAAGCTGATTCAGCAAGGCTTTGAAGAAACTCCAGGTGCCAAACTGTCTTACTACCAAGAAACAATCGAAATTCTCATGCCAGGAGAAGATCACGAATTCTTTTCTCATGTCATTGGCTATCTACTGACGACTTTTTTCTTAAAAACTGGGATTCCTTTCAAGCCAACAGGAGCAAAGACTCAAGAACAGGAAAGACAAGCGTCAGTCCAAGCAGATCAGTCTTATTGCATTGGCGAATCTAAACCCATTCCTGACCTATCAATTGAGGTCATTTTTAGCAGCGGTGGCAATAAACTGGCACGCTATCAGGCTCTAGGGGTTCCTGAAGTTTGGCTGTGGGAGGATGGCACTCTGAGCCTGTTTCATTGGCGTAACCAGGGTTATGAAGCGATCGCTCGCAGTGAGCTACCCGGATTAGAGCACCTCGATATCGATTTACTCAAACGCTGCATCTTGATGGCTGAGCCAGATTTTGCAGCAGCGGTTCAAGCGTTTCAGCAGGAAATTTGAGAAGCAGATTTAGTTGCGATCGCCACAACTTATTGGCAATCATTCTTAGAAATGGGTTCTTTAGCTTGACTTCGTCACTTGATGGTGTAGGCGATCGGCTCCAACCACCATTGAACGAAATTTCCAAAGAGGTTAGCTTGCCAGGAACTAGAAAAGAGTTTGAGTTCTGTCACAACTCATTAAGAATCGTGTCAGGTAATTGAATCAGAATTGTTAGGAAGAAATTTCAAAAGATTTGATACGTAAAGGGTTGAGCGATCGCCCCCACCTCTTCTTCAACAATCTTTTCGATTCGTATCCGCTCACAAACTCGACATCTTTGAGACAATCAAGGGCAATAGCCTATAGCCTCGTTCGTTAACAAATTCTGGTTAACCCCTGTTTAGTAAACAGCTTCGTTAACAGCCACCGTTAACAGTCAGCCTCATCGGTCAGCCGACCCTTATTTCAACGGAGACTCCCTGATATGAAATTGGCTTACTGGATGTATGCAGGACCCGCCCACATCGGCACCCTCCGCATTGCCAGTTCCTTTAAAAACGTCCACGCCATCATGCATGCACCACTGGGCGATGACTACTTCAACGTCATGCGCTCCATGCTAGAGCGTGAGCGTGACTTTACCCCTGTCACCACCAGCGTTGTCGATCGCCATGTGTTAGCGCGGGGTTCGCAAGAAAAGGTCGTAGATAACATCACTCGTAAGGATCAGGAAGAATCTCCTGATCTAATTGTGTTGACTCCCACCTGTACCTCCAGCATTTTGCAGGAGGATTTGCAGAACTTTGTTCAACGTGCCCAGCTTGAGTCTAAGGGCGATGTGATGTTGGCAGATGTCAACCACTATCGAGCTAATGAGCTACAAGCTGCCGATCGCACCTTGCATCAAATCGTGCAATTTTACATTGAGAAAGCCCGCAAAAAAGGGGAACTGCCAGTTGGCAAAACCGAAAAGCCATCGGTCAACATCATTGGTACGACCACGATGGGGTTTCATAATCAGCATGATTGTCGCGAATTGCGGAAGCTCATGGCGGATCTGGGAATTGAGATTAACGCCGTGATCCCGGATGGGGCAACGGTTCACGAGTTGAAGAAGCTGCCACAAGCATGGTTTAACCTGGTGCCTTATCGAGAAATTGGGCTGTTGGCAGCCAATTATCTCAAAGAAGAATTTGGCATTCCCTGTATCGACATTACGCCGATGGGAGTCGTTGAAACCGCCCGATGTCTGCGAGCGATTCAAAAGGTGTTGAATGAGCAGGGAGCTAATGTCAATTACGAGGATTACATCAACGAGCAAACCTTGTTTGTCTCGCAAGCCGCCTGGTTCTCTCGCTCCATCGACTGCCAAAACCTGACGGGGAAAAAAGCCGTTGTGTTTGGGGATAACACCCATGCGGCGGCAATTACTAAAGTCCTGGCACGGGAGATGGGCATCCATGTGGTCTGGGCAGGCACTTACTGCAAGTACGATGCCGATTGGTTCCGGGAGCAGGTCAAAGACTATTGCGACGAAGTTATCATCAGTGACGACAATGGCGCAATTGGGGATGCGATCGCCCGTGCAGAACCTGCGGCCATCTTTGGCACCCAGATGGAACGCCATGTAGGCAAGCGGTTGGATATTCCCTGCGGTGTGATTGCGGCTCCCATCCACATTCAGAACTTCCCCATCGGTTACAAACCGTTTGTGGGCTATGAAGGGAGCAACCAGATCGTCGATTTGATCTACAACTCCTTTACGTTAGGAATGGAAGATCATCTGCTAGAGATCTTTGGCGGCCATGACACTAAAGAAGTCGTGACAAAAACGATCTCAGCCGATTCAGATCTCAGTTGGACTCGTGAAGCACAGACGGAACTTAACAAAGTGCCCGGATTTGTGCGGAGTAAGGTGAAACGCAACACCGAGAAATTTGCTCGCGATCGCAACTTGAGCGAAATCACGATTGAAGTGATGTATGCCGCGAAAGAAGCCGTCGGTGCTTAGGAGATCTCCAGGAGACGAATATCTGTAAGGGCGTTTCGCGAAACGCCCCTACCGAAAATGATGGGTCGTTTTTTCTCAGAAATCTCAATTGAATGCAATTTCCTTAAATTCCCTGAAATCTCAAAGATTTCGGGGATTTGCTTTAAAAATCTCTGTGCTAGTCTATACACAACCTGTTCTGGGTAGTTGCATGAAGACTCAACATTGGGGATGGTTGTTAACGAGTTGTTTGTGGTTAGCGATCGCTCCAGGTGCCGTTGCTCAAAGTCCATCCCCGACAGCTACAACTCCTACGACTACATCCCCGACGACTACATCTCCAATGCCGTCGCCCATCTCACCCCAGGACGAGTTAGAACAACTGCGCGAAGAGAAACGGATGGAGGCGTTGTTAGAAGAAGAGTTAAAGAACAATGCTGGCGTTCGTGATATGGTGCAGGACGAGGTCGATCGCGCCTACAGTGCCAATACCATTCTGCTCAATATCTTATTAACGGTCTTAACACTCACACCGATTGTGATTGCGATCGCCTCCTTCTGGTTGCGTCAGGGCATCGTTCAAGAAGCGGTTGCTGAGACGCGAAAAGTATTACGAGAAGAAGTTGAAAAACAATTATCAGAAGAAGCTCATAACAGTGTTGTAGAGCAAATTGTGTCAGAAACAATCAAGCGACTCCAACAAGAAGAACAACAGGCGAGACAAGCCGTTGAGGAAGTCAAACAACAACTCAATGAGTTACAAGTAGAGTTTTCAAAACAACTCTCAATCTTGCAATTACAGACAGCAGAAGCCTTAAATGCACAACCCCTTAAAGCGCAACTCTTGCAAGAAATTGATGAATTAACACCATCTCCAGCACACGTCGATTCTGTACCAACAGATATTCAGCAACGTATTCAAGAACTGACTGAAGAACTGGTTAAGTTACAGTCAACAACACCTAAGTTACTTCTGACTGCCAGCGATTATGTGAAGCAAGGGGAAGCGTTTTATTTTGAAGGACGCTATCAAGATGCATTGGAATCCTATCGTGAAGCGATTCGCCTCAAGTCAGATGATCCTGAAATTTGGATCAATCAAGCCATTAGCCTGCGACGGTTAGGGCAGTATGAGCAAGCGATCGCCTCACATGACAAAGCAATTGAGTTAAGACCTGACTATCGGAGAGCCTGGTATACCAAGGGTTACACCCTTAGAGTGTATGGGCGATATGAGGACGCGATCGCCTGTTTTGATCGAGCGATTGAACTTGACCCGCAAGCCTATCGCAGTTGGGATAACCGGGGCAGCATTTTGAAGGAACTGGGTCGCTATGAAGAGGCGATCGCTTCCTACGACAAAGCCATTGAAATTCAACCCGATTACGCCAAAGCCTGGAACCACAAAGCTCGCTGCTATGCCCAATGGGGCAAGATTGACCTGGCACTGGAGAGTTTAAGTAAATCGATTGACCTCAACCCTGAGTATCGGCAGTTAGCCCTGACCGAAGCAGACTTCAACTCAATTCGACAGCATCCTCAATTTGAGGCATTGATTCACCCATCTGCCGTGGAGGTCTGATGGACAGAAGCCAATCGTAATGGGTTTATCGGGCGTTGCTGAACGGAGCTATGAATTGCCTGCTAAGGGGGTTTTGGGGGAGAATCCCCCAATGCCTGGTTCTCAAACTCATTGAAAGAACAAAGAGGTATATATAGCTTTGGCTAGCAATCTTAAGGCAAAGGCAATGGCTCAAACCCTGATTCTGGGAAAGCTTCCTGACTCGCCTCCGCCCCATCGAATGGGGCTACGGCTATAACCGCAAGAGAGTGGCGATCGCCTCTACTAAAACATCTGGTTCCACAGGTTTGGCAATGTGTTGTTGAAACCCAGCCGCTAAGGCTTGCTGTTGGTCAAATTCGCTGGCATAGGCCGTTAGGGCGATCGCTGGAATGTATCTCCCTTTGTCTGGGGGCAATTTTCTCACCTGCTGAATCAGCATATATCCATCCATATCTGGCATACCAATGTCGCTGATCAGCAAATCAGGCTGAGTTTGCTGCAACAGTCTCAATGCCTCCTTAGCGGATTGAACTATGCTCACCTGTGCTCCATAGGTTTCCAAAACCGTTAGCATCAACTCGCGCATGTCGGCTTCATCATCCACAACCAGGATTCGCAGCCCAGCCAGGGGATGCTGAGATGAGGTCATTGGGGAGTCAGGGTCTTGCCCTTCGTCAATGGCTTCGCTGCGTCGTCTGGTTAACAATGGCAATCGCACCGTAAAGGTTGCTCCCTGCCCCTCTCCTGGGCTGTCTGCCTGGATCGTGCCGCCGTGCTGTTCGGTGAGGTGTCGGACGATCGCCAGTCCCAGTCCTAACCCACCAAACTTGCGGGTCGTGGCTCCATCCTCTTGCCGGAAGTAGTCAAACACATGGGGCAAGAAGTTGGGGTCAATGCCCTTTCCAGTGTCAGAGACGGTGATTTGAGCAAAAGCAGGGGAGCCAGAAGAAACGCGATCCATCGCGTCTGTATGGAGGTGAGTTTCCCCTGCTCCCATCTGCCATGTCCCACTTTCTACGCCCCATTCCCCATCCCCGACTGGTGCCAACTGCACTTCGACTTGACCCGCATAAGGAGTGAATTTGACTGCGTTGGTGAGCAAGTTCCAAACGATCTGCTGAAGGCGGGCAGAGTCTCCCCAGACTTCGATGACAGGAGGGCAAGAGGAGGGCAGGGGGAGAGGGGGGGACGCTCCATTCAAGCCACGCTCCCACAGGTTCATATTGCCACGCTCCCACTGATTGGCTCCATCGCTGACCACCAATCTCAGGGTAATTCCCTTGGACTCAGCCGCTAATCGGACAGTTTCGATCGCCGCTTCGATGATCGTCACCAGGTTAATTGGCTCGACATTGAGAACCATTTTGCCGCGCAAAATCCGGGAGACATCCAACAGATCCTCAATCAATTGGGCTTGTAGTTTGGCGTTGCGTTCGATGGTGGCGAGTGCCTGGGCTGTCTTTTCGGGGGTAAAGGTCTGAGTTTGCATCAGCTTTGTCCAACCGAGAATTGGATTCAGGGGCGATCGCAACTCATGGGACAACACTGCCAGAAATTCATCCTTAATCCGGTTCGCGGCTTGGGCTTCCTCTCGTGCAGCTTGTTCACGAATTAACAACTGCTCCCGTTCCAATTCAGCTTGCTTGCGCTCAGTGATGTCGGTAGAAACGCCAATCAGCCCAATCACGTTCCCCTGTTCATCGTGGTGAGGCGATTTGGTCGATAGAAAAGTGCGCGTTCCCTCAGGCAAGACCACCACTTCCTCGAAGACGCTGATCTCACCCGTTTCGATCACGTGGCGATCGTTCTCATTCACCTGCTCGGCTGTTTCCAGGTTGAGAAAATTCTCTGATGTTGTGCCAATTAGCTGTTCTGCTGGTTTACCTAACAAGCGTATAGTAGCCGGATTTGCCATGACTAACCGTCCCTGGCGATCTTTGGCGTAAATCAGGGTCGGGGTTGCCTGGTTGACGGTATTGAGCACAGCGATGCTTTCTCTGAGTGCTGCTTCAGCTTGTTTGCGCTCAGTGATATCCATCAACACGCCTCGTGTTGCCACCAAGGTGCCATTGGCATCGTAAGTGGAATTGCCTCTGGCTAAAATCCACCGCACTGTGCCATCTGCCCACAGGGTGCGATATTCGGTTTCAGTGTGAATTGGCTCTACTTGCAGGTCATCCACAACCCCTTGAATCATGGGGCGATCGTCTGGATGCACAGCATTGAGAAATACTTGCATCGACATTTCGATATCAATCGGTAGACCAAACATCGCTTTAGCCTGGTCTGTCCAGACCAGTTGGTCGCTGGTCACATCCCAAAACCACATCCCTAAATTGGCACTTTCTGTTGCCAGTCGCAGTTGTTCTTCGCTTTGGCGCAGGTCTGCCTCAGCGTGTTTGCGATCGGTGATATCAAAGCTGGTGCCGACATAGCCCAGCGTCTCTCCAGAGTCACTGAGTCGGGGCAGACCGTAGGATTCGAGCCAGCGATATTGTCCGTCGGCTCGCATGACTCTTACTTGTCCGTAAAAGGGCCTCTGCGCCCGAAATGCTTCTAAATAGGCGGAAACATACTGATCCAGATCGTCTGGATGCAAGTCGGGTTGCCAGCCAAATCCCTGTACCTGCTCCAGGGTCTTCCCAAAGAAAGCGAGATAGGCCTGGTTGACAAACTCACACCCCCCATCAGCCCCGTTGAGCCAGATTAGAGGCGGAGCGCAATCCGCCAACACTCGGAAGCGTTCTTCGCTTTCCCGCAGAGCTTCTTCAGCTTGTTTGCGTTCTGTGATATCAAACAGCACCCCAATCGAGCGGATCGGTTCGCCGTTCTGGTCATAGGTGAAGTTGCCGACCGCTGCCAGCCATGCAATTTGCTGATTATCGGCACGGACGATTCGATACTCGGCACGATAGAGCCTGCGCTGTTGGCGAGACTGGTGCCATTCCTGCGCGACCCGCTCTGCATCATCGGGATGGATGCGGTTATCCCACATGGCTTCTGAGGCTTCACCTGTGGGAGTTGGCTCATAGCCCAACATGGTGAAATGGAGGTCTGACCAGATGGCTTTTCCGGTTTTCAGATCTACATCCCAGGTTGCCATTTGCGCCCCTTCCACTGCCAATCGGAGCCGCTCTTCGCTCTGTCGCAGATCAATCTCAATCTGCTTGGTTTTGGAGACATTAATCGCAGCACCCGTAATCCCAATAACCTTGTGATTGGTATCTCGTAAGGGTTCTATCGTTAAGTCGTAGTAGTAGTTCACCCCATCTCTGGTAATTTTGATGTCTTCACGGACACCGACTCCCGTGTCGAGCACCCGTTGTTTGATGGTTGTCAGCAGGTCTGCCTCTTCAGGTTGCAAAAAGTCGCGATCGCACTTGCCCAGTATCTCCTGTGGGTCATACAACACTGGGTTATGGAGCCAGGTATAACGGAGTTCCTGATCCTGGTTAAACACGGTAATGGGAGCATTTTGCAACGCTACCCGCAACCGCTCTTCGCTCTGACGCAGGGCTTCCTCTGCCTGTCTGCGCTCGGTGATGTCCAGGTCGGTTACGCCAAGCCCGATCACATCTCCATCGGGCAGACACACCGGGAAATAGTTAATCAAGCAATGCCGCACCAGATCAGCAGGGTTCGTTGCCCCCACCACTTCCTGGTTGAGTCGCGGTGTTTTGGTGTCGATCACCTGCTGAAAAATGGGTTCCACAATCGGTGCCCACTGGGGCAAGACGTCTCGCAGGGTTCGTCCGATGTGCTCCTCCAGGGGAAGACCGTTGATTGCCGCCAGGGCCTCATTGGCGTAGATGTACCGCCAGTCTCGGTCAAAGAACACCATGCCAACGGGCGAACTGGCGATAAAGGCATTCAGAATGGTTTCGCTTTGACGTAGGGCAGCTTCGTTACGCTTGCGATCGCTAATGTCCATAATCGATGCAATCCAGCCAATAACACTGCCGTTGCTGTCTTCGTCGGGAGTATAGACCACATGCAGGTAGCACACTTCCCCTTTTGTCAGCGAAAATTCGGCTTCATATTCGACGCGATCGCCCTGCAAGACTTGCTCAACGTAGGGACGAATCACCTCGAAGGCGGTTTCGCCCATCACCTCCACAATCGGCCTGCCGACGATCTCGTCTACCGTCATGCCAACCAATTCAGCGTAGGCAGGATTGGCAGAGAGATAACGTAAATCGCGACTGCAACGGGTTAGTCCAATGCCAACGGTTTCTGTTACGTGCTGCAACTCAGCCGATTTGACCGCTAGAGCGGCTTCTGCCTGTTTGCGATCGCTAATCTCAGCGGCAAACACGGTGATTCCCTGATCGGATGGGTACACACGGTATTCAAACCAGCGATTCCAGGGAAGATGGAGATACTCAAATTGCAGCGACACCTGCTCGTACATTGCCCGGTGAAACTGGACGTACACGTCTGTATTCACCGCCTCTGGAAAAAGTTCCCAGTTGTTGTAACCCAGCATGTCGTCCCGCGACTTGCCCGCCATCTCACAGAGGCGATCGTTGACGTAGGTATAACGCCAGGTGCGATCGAGCATAAAGACCCCATCACTAATGCTGGAGAGAACGGTTTCTACCCGTTGTCGAGCTATTTCTGCATCGCGATGTAAGATCTGTTCGCGTTGGGTAGCTTGCTGTCGCGCCTGCTCTGCCAGTTTTTCCTGGGTGATGTCTCGCACCTCGATGATGGTGCCTGTGACCCGCTCACCTTCTCGAATGGGACTAGCTGTATAAGCCACCGGATAAAAGTGACCGTCCTTGTGGACAAAGACTTCCTCACCCTGCTCCTGGTTGTTTTGGGGAAACGCCCGATCGATCGGGCACTCACACAGGGGATAGGGGCGACCATCAGGACGAGTATGGTGAATCACGTTATGCAGAGGATGTCCCTGGGTCTCAGCCAGCGTATAACCCGTCAGCGTTTCTGCGGCGGGGTTCATATACACACACTGCTGGTGCTCATCCATGATGAAGAGGGCAAGCGTGGCATTGTTGCAGACAACTTCTAGCAGACGCTTGTACCAATCAGACGTTTGGGCTGTTTGCGGCAGGCGATGATACTCGCTCAATGGCACAATCCGCTCGGATGTCATAGTTGTCTCGTTGCAAGCATTGATCAGGAATAGGTTTGATGGGGGGCTAACCAGCAGACGATTCACAACAACCGTTGCGTTGCCGTAGTCGTTTCAAATCGCCATTGTTGGGTAGTTGCTGCAAAATATCCCCTCAAATGCTCTACCATTTGGCAGATTTATAAATCTGCCTCCGGAGTGAATTCGGTGAGGGATAGCAGACTCAAGGGATGACGGGTGAATGGGGCGATCGCCTCCTCAGGATCGCGAATTGATTAAGGTGTAATTCCTGGCGTAGGGGCGTGCATTCGGTCAAAAGCCCTTGCCATTGTTTCAGAACCCTCTGCCGAATGCCGCGCCCGTACAGGGGGTTGCCATTTTTCAGGTTATTTAATTCATGATCCTAAGTACTGTGATTCACAGATAGGGTTTGGAAATAAAACCAGGGGGTATGGGGGCGCAGCCCCAGCCAGGGGTTCTACCCCTGCACCCCGTCCTAACCTTAGTGAGTACTGCTACATAGCTTTGGTCAGAAAGCTTGAGGCAAAGGCAATGGCTCAAACTCTGATTCTAGGAGAGCTTCCTGACTCGCCTCCGCCCATCGAATGTGGCTATGGCTATAGCTGTCAAGCCGCAGTCAAGGCTGGTTCTGCTGCTCAAGGACGGTTGTGAGTGTGGCGATCGCCTGCTGTTTTTGTGGGTCAACGCCTGCTGCATACTCCAGCGGAAATGCTACGGGAATATCTGGGGCAACTCCTTTGCCTTCTAATCGTTGGTTTCCGTCTACCAAAACATCGGCAACGGCAACGTAGAGCAAACTGCCATCTTGCATAACAAATCCGCGTCCTGCCACAACTGCCCCAGCGGTCGTCGTGCCGACGATCGCCCCCAGGTTGGCCTGCCGAAAGCCAAAAGCAATGATTTCCTTGCTGCTTCTGCTGCCCTCATTGATCAGCAGCACAACTGGCTTTTGCCAGCGATAATTGGCGACGAATGTATCGCCATTGCGCCGAATGCTGGTCACACTCGGACTTTCCCCGGTGAAGAAATTGAGATAGGCGATCGAACCGCCGCCCCATCCGTCGCGGATATCCAGCACTAGTCCATCTGCCCGCGACAATTCGCCAAACATCAACTCCTCCAGCATCTGCTCCTGATGAAAGTCAGCCGCATTTGACCAGATGTGAATGTAGCCAATGCGGTTGTCCTGCTGTTCGATGATCTGCGTGCTTGCCTGTTGTGCTTCTTTGAACAGGGTTGTTGTATCAAAGGTCTGGGGAGTCACGTCAATTGCTTGCTGACTGGTCGGATCCGCAGATCGTTGAATCAATAGCGTTACACGTTGTCCGGCTTTGCCTGCAAATGATTCGATCGCCTGGTAGGGGTTGCCATCCACGCTGAGCAGTTCATCACCCACCATCACCCCCGCCGTTGCCGCTGGGCTACCGTCTAAAATTGCACTGACAAAGGTTTTGCCATTCATGGTCTTGGTAAACAGACCAATGCCTGTGTACTCATATTTGCCGTTGGGGAAAAGGGATTTTGCAGCGGGGGGCAACTCTTGAATGTCTGGTTGAAAGATCCCTAACAGTTGGTAATAAGCCGTTTCATTGGGCGTGTAGAAGTACGTATGGGAGGTTTTCAAGTCAGCGAGCATCTGATTGATTACCGTTGCAAACGCTTCACGAGTGCGTGCCTGTAAGGCTTGCGGTTTGTATTTGTCTCGCTGACTTGCCCAGTCCACTCCATTAAAGGTGTCATCATAAAAGTTGGCATTGATAGTTTGCCAAACTTCGTTAAACACCTTCTCTTCGAGTGACTCTTGTGACAAAACAGGAGTCATTAACCAGAGGAGAAAAAGAACTGCAAACGTTATTACTGCGATCGCAGAAAGTTTTGCAGGTTTAGAAAAACGAGAAAGTTGGTGAGTCATACAAATTTCAGGTGTGGGTTAGCGATAACAGTTAATTTGTTGCGTTAACTGTTGCCGCAACGTTGTACTTTCCAGCATTTGAACGATCTGTTGGGCTTGTGGAAGTTGACCCATTTGGGCATAGCGAACGGCGATCGCCATCAAAAAACTGCCCCGATCTTGATCATCCTCAACCACCAGCGAGCTTTCACCGCCTCGCACAGTCAGCATTTGTGATTCATTTCCCGGAACCGTGCGAGCGGTTTGTAATGCCTGGTTCAACATCGTTCTCGCCTGAGTTACCTCACCAAATTGCCTGTGGCGATCGGCAAGTGCAATCAGCCAGCGCGTTTTGAGCACCGGATTATCCAACCGATTGAGAACCGTCAGCAGGGTGGTCACGTCTCCGGCATGGATCGCCTTCTCCATCGCTTCATTCAACTTAGCCAGTCGTTCAGATGCATCTGGAATTGCCTCTGCCACTTGAATAGCGGCTCGATGGTAATTGGCGAAGGTCAACTGTTCGGCGATGGTTCGCAGTGTGTGGGAACGACTGGGCACATCCTCGATCGCTTGCGCGGTTGCAATGGTTTGATTCAGCCATTGCGTTGCTTGCTCCGGTTGCCCTGCGGTCAGGTAGGCTTGCGCGATCGCCCCCAGGACTTCTGCTTGGGTCGAGGCATAGTCGATCTGGTTGGCGAGTTGAATCGCCCGGTTAAAGAGGGTAGTCGATTGCTCAGTCTGTCCCATTCGTTTCGCTTGTGCGGCGATCACCGCCAGCATTCGAGGTTGAAAGCTGGGGTCGGCGGTTTCCTGTTGAGCGATGGCGATCGCTTGATCCAGGGACTCCGTTTGTACCAACTCCCGCAAGATTGGCGGATAGAGGCGATCGCGCCAACTGGCAAAACTGGGTGGAATCTGCTCTATGATTTGCAAGGCTGCGTCATGGCGATGGGCGGCGATCGCCCGTTCTGCCAGTTGGGTCAACACCTCAACCCGTTCAAAAGGCGCAGACTCCCCCGGTTGAATGGTTTCAGCAATACGCAAGGCGTAGTCATAACGTCCGCTTTGAGCCGCTTGGTCGATCAATCGTTGCAGCACTGGAAGGCGATCGCCCCCTTCTGGAATCGTCCCCAACCGCTCAATCGCCTGGGTCAAGCGAGCATCAGCCCGGTCTTCCTGTCCTGCTCTGGCGTAGGCGAGTGCGATCGCCCCCAATGCGGGAGCCTGTACCCCTGGATTTGCGATCGCCTGAATCGTCTCATCTGCCGTTGCCACCAACCCCCCTGCCTCGACATAGCGCAACGCCACTGTAGCAAGCACCTCCGCGTTTTGCGACGCTCGCGCCGTTGTCACTGCCTGGGTATACAGTTGAGCCGCTCGCTGCGGTTGCTGAGCCGTCACCCGTCCGGCGATCGCAGCTAGAGCAGGGGCTTTTTGTTCCGGCAACCGAACGCTTTGCAGAACCTCCAGGGCGCGATCGATCTGCCCCAGTTCCGCGTATTGATTGGCGATCGCCAGCGTCACGTTGGGCTGGTATGTCCCCTCGATCAGCCGAGCCACTTGCAGCGCACGGTCAACCTGACCAATCTGGGCGTAGAGACTGGCAATTCGCTCGATTGCGGCAGCTTTACGGTAGGCATTGGGATTGGGGATGGCTTGTACCGATTGCAGCGATCGCTCCAGGATGGGGGCAACCCGATCGCGCTGCTCAGCATTCACATAGGCTTCGGCAATTCCAATCAGGGCGATCGCTTTGAACTCTGCTCCCTGAATCGTATTGCTCGTGGTCAGAGCTTCGGTGAGGATGCGATGGCTCTGGTCGGGTTGTCTTAACTGAGCGTAGTCATTGGCGAGAGCAATCAGCGTGCGAGTTTTAGAGGCACTGTAGCTGTTGCTGACCGTGCGTGTCAGGTCAAAGGCAGCCGACAACACCGCTAAAGCCGCTTGCGGTCGTTGAGGTGATACCGCCCGCACTAACTGATCCAAAGGACTGGTGTATGCCACGTTTTCCCCAACACTGCCAACCAATCGTTCTAGCAGGCTGACTCGAATGGGTGAATTTGGCATCGCTCGAAGTTGTTGAAGGGCTTGCAGGAGAACACGGGAAGCCTGATCAGCCTGTCCACTGGCGATCGCTTGTTCTGCCTGCACCAGCAAGGCATTTAATGCCGCTTCCTGGGTTTGCTGCCGCTCTGCCTGGCAGTTTGGGGCGGAGGAGTTGGATAACACTTGTGCCAGCGTCAGGGAAGGGGCGATCGCGACGTGGGTTGACGCGATCGTCAGGCTCAAGCCCAGGAGAGCACCCGTTTTCTGTAGGACGCGATCGATATTGAATTGAACCACTTTTTTACTGTCTTAACTGTCAATTGGTAGAAGAGTCGAACGATGGATCAGGACAGGGTATAGGGGCAAAACCCCTGAAGGCGTAGCTCACATACCCTCTCCTTTCTGTTGCGACAGGAGTCATCGCTTGAGATCTCCTGCAAGAAGACGTGATGTCGTCAACAACAGGTTTCATTTATTCACAAAACATTGCAGCTTCGCGTCCACCTCACTCCAGAGCAGAAGCCATGCCTACGCAACTCTGACACAAATCATCCACCCCTTAAATCCCTCCCTTGCAGGAGCTAAGGAAAATCTACTCCAGAGATGTGTTTCGATAAGATCGAAGGGGGTTTTTACTCGTGAGTTCTAGTAACTATTGATTTCCCCAGCATCGTTTAAATCGTCCACCTCTCGAACTCGATAGCTGCGTATGCCTTCTGAAGAAATAGCTCAATCCAACGGTATCTCGAAACTTGCCCCATCAACGCCTCAAATGCAAGAGCCGTCTGAGGCGGGGTCTGAGGAAGCGTTTTTCTTTGCGCGATCGCTCGATTTATTCTCCGTGATTGGGTTAGATGGCTACTTTAAACGGGTGAACCCTGCCTTTACCCAGACGTTGGGCTATCCCGAAGCCGAGTTCTTAGCCCATCCCTTTATCGACTTTGTTCATCCAGACGACCATGCTGCCACCCGGGCAGAAATGGAAAAGCTCAAGGCAGGCGCACCCACTCTCTACTTTGAAAATCGCTATCGGGCACAAGATGGCTCCTATCGCTGCTTAGTCTGGACGGCTTCTCCCCAAATCGAACGCGGCGTCCTGTATTGCGTTGCCCGTGACATGACCCAACAAAAGCAAACAGAAGTGGCTCTGCAAACGGGCGAAGAACGCTGGCAGTTAGCCCTGCGTGGCAGTAATGATGGCGTTTGGGATTGGAATGTGCAAACAAACGAGGTGTTTTTCTCAACCCGATGGAAAACCATGCTGGGCTACGAGGAGCATGAGGTCAGCAATCACCTCGACGAGTGGAAACAGCGAGTTCACCCCGACGATTTGACCTGGGTGATGCAGACCATTCAAGATCACTTTGCTCAAAAAACACCGTTTTACGTCACCGAACATCGGGTATTGTGCAAAGACGGCAGCTACAAGTGGATTCTCGATCGTGGGCAGGCAATTTGGAATGAAGATGGCACTGTGTTACGCATGATAGGTTCTCATACCGATGTCACCGAGCGGCGTGAACTGGAATTTGCCTTGCAACGGGTCAATCAGCAATTAGAACAGCGAGTTGCTGAACGCACACTTCAACTTGAGCAAGCCAATGCAGCCCTACAGGAGAGCCAGAAATTGCTGCAACGACAACTGGCTGAGATTGAAACCATTTATCAGTCTGCTCCGATTGGGTTAAACGTTCTCGATGCTGATTTACGCTTTGTGCGAATTAACGAAAAATTGGCAGAAATCAATGGGTTTTCCGTTGAGGAACACATCGGGCGAACGGTGCGAGAGTTGTTGCCAGACATTGCCGATACGGCTGAAGCATTGCTACGTCCTATTTTTGAGACAGGTGAACCGCTCCTCAATGTTGAAGTCGTGGGAGAGACACCCGCCCAACCGGGCGTACAGCGAGTCTGGCTCGAAAGTTTTTTGCCCTTGAAGGATGGCGATCGCGTCATTGGCATTAGCACTGTGTGTGAAGAGATTACGGAGCGCAAACGCTCTGAGGAAGCCCTGCGGGAGAATGAGGAACGCCTTCGTATGGCGATCGCCCAGGAACAGGCAGCACGCGAAGCAGCAGAACGCGCCAACCGAATGAAGGATGAATTTCTCGCCATTCTCTCTCACGAACTGCGAACACCACTCAACCCAATTTTGGGCTGGGCAAAGCTGCTACAAACGTCAAATCCCTCTTCTGAAAGGCTCCAACATGGCTTGAGCACCATCGAGCGCAATGCCAGACAGCAAGCGCAACTGATTGATGATCTGCTCGATATTTCTCGCATTATTCGCGGCAAAATCACCTTAAACTTTGCCACCATTTTTCTCTCTGAGCCGATCGCTGCTGCTTTAGAAACCGTGCGTTTAGCCGCAGAAGCTAAATTAATTGCGCTGGATGTGCAACTCGATCCCGCTGTCGGGCAGGTCAAAGGAGACGCAGGCAGACTGCAACAGATGGTCTGGAATTTGCTATCCAATGCCATCAAATTCACTCCTACGGGTGGGCGGGTGACCGTACGCCTGGAAAAGGTCGTCAAGGACAGGGTAGGAGAATCCCTGTCCTCCGCAGTCTCTACCCCCCTCCAGTCCTACGCCCAGATCACAGTTAGCGATACCGGGAAGGGGGTTCATCCCGATTTTCTCCCCTATGTGTTTGAGCTATTTCGACAACAAGATAGCTCGACGACTCGTTCCTTTGGTGGCTTAGGACTGGGATTGGCGATCGCCCGTCAAGTTGTCGAAGCACACGGAGGCATCATTACCGTTGCCAGTGCTGGAGAAGGGCAAGGTGCAACCTTTACAGTGCAATTGCCGTTGATGTACGGGGCAAGTCATCGGGTTCCTCATTCCTCTGCCCCTCAGCCTGCCCAACTGGGAGAGAATCTGCGCGTGATGGTCGTCGATGATGAGGTCGATTCCCTCGACTTGATTCGGGCAATGCTAGAGCAGGAGGGGGCGATCGTGACGACGGTTACTTCTGCGACAAACGCCCTCCAGGTCTTGGCTCAAGCCCAATTTGATCTCCTGATCAGTGATATTGGAATGCCTCAAATAGACGGTTACGCCTTCATTCGCAAACTCCGCACACTGCCGCCGCATTCTAATCGAGATATTCCGGCGATCGCACTTACTGCCTACATCGGGGAAACGAATCAAAATAGGGCTTTTGAGGCAGGCTATCAAATTCATCTGGCGAAACCCATCGACCCCAACGTGCTGTTCGCTGCCATCACCCAGCTGGTGCATCACCACCGATAAAACCCTGGCTCACACTGGCATGACCTTGTTGCCACAACTGGGACAAAAGAGATTAGAAGGTTGCAGTTCAGACCCGCAATGTCGGCAAAATTTGGGGGCTTGGGGTGCCTGAATTCTTGTTTTGCGCTCCAAAACACTTTGATAGCTGCCAGAGTCGATCCACTTTAAAAGCTCATTGGCACGGGCGATCGTAAACGCTTGATCTCTGTACATCAAGCTGATGCCCTTTAGAAACTTATTGTGCAAATTGTCGGCAAAGCCCTCAAACTCTCTTGCCTGAGTAATGAAATCATCAATATTGAAAGAATTAAAATACTTCTTAGGCAATCCTGCAATCTTTGCCATCGCCATCATCGCTGCATTCACATCTTGACATGCCAACAGTCCTGCGCGATCGGCAGTATAGTCTGCCATTCTAAGCCACTGGGTTAGTGCCAAGTCTAATCCCGACATGATCGAGACACTGAACCCAGCAAACCCAAATGTGGCTGCTGTAATTGCGCCACTCAATACTGGAATCAGGCGCGCAATATCTTCATAAAGAACATGTTGGCTCTTAATGCGACCGATCTCACAACCGATGATGAATAGGAGTTCTGGTCTGGAAAACCTTTCAATGCATTCAACACTAATGGCAACGAGCGGATTGGTCACTCCTACCGTTATTCCTTGCAGGTTGTTAGTGGTAAATCCTAAAGTACGAAAGTAATCGTCATAGCGCAGATAAAATTCTGGTGTTGTCTTCAGATTTAAGTTCTCACAGGCATCTTCCAGGATTTCATACACATCCGGAAAACTACTGGGAGTGATCTTGAGATTACTCCCAGTGAACTCAAGTCGCATTAATTTCTCAGTGCTGAGTTCATAAAATTTTCGCACTAATAGATCTAATCCGGGTGTTTTTTCCAACGCATTCAGAGCTTTCTTGTCAAATGGATGCTCATATTCCTGGGGACTCAGTCCCTCAATCTTAATCAACTCCATAGACTTGTATTACCCTTTGCAACTTGATAGGCGTCTATCATTGACCAGACCCAAATCCCAATTGACCCTACGACCGTAAAACTCAAAACGATCGCCCCGACCAACATCACTACTCCTTTGATCGCATCGCCATTATAAAATTGCCCTACTCCAACAATGAGGAACGAAAGAACTGTAGCAATGGTTGGATTTTTACCCTGAGCATATCGTTTTGCAGAAGATGAAGATCTGCCTCGGACACTATCATCAGGAGCAGTAAACGTTTTGAGAGGCGTACCACAATTGAAACAGAATTGGGAGTCGGGTTTATTCTCAGTCTGACATTGGGGGCATTTCATAAAAAGTATCCAGGTGATTCAAGGTTTCTGTTAGCTAGATAGATACATTTCGCATTGGATGAGGCAGATAGATTACAAACTCACTCCCGATATCTTGGCAGCTTCACCATTGGCAGGGAAGAAGATTCGGACTTGACCATCTAATCCACCTGATTTGTCATTACGAGCAATCATAAAGATTTCTTCTTCACCTTCCTCCTTGTCTGTTCTTAAACCAAGCTTCGTTCTTCCACTCAACTTTTTAGAAGTAATTTGAATCGGCTGCTTATAGCGATCAGTTTTTGTGAATGCTGGAGTGAGATTATGCTTGAGAAATCCGGGTTCAATGTGTCCATTCAACAACAAAGACCTGTGAGCAATTCCCTTAAATTTCTCAATTCCAATCTCAATATTAGAACTCGATAAAGCATCAAACAGGCTGTCTAAAAGCTCTAGAATTACTTCATCTTTAGTAGAGAGTTTTTCTATTTTGGTTAAAGGGGGGACTGAGGTTGCAGCAGTCACCTCTCCACTGGAGGGTTGAGATGAGTGCGATTGAACCTCATGCTGTTGAACAGCCTTTACTTCTTGCCGTTGCTGATACTCGATTTCTGCCTGTTTTAAGATTGGTGTTTCAATCTGTTCTACGTCTTCAGGTTTTAGCCCTAAATCTCTTTGTCTTAGCTCTAATTCACGCCGAGTTTCATCATTAAAAGGGTAATATCCTTGAGCAATAATCTTATTTAGCGTTTGTCTGTATTTATCAAAGCTCTCGGCATACTTTTTATAGGGCAAATAGGCAGCATCTCTAATTTCACGAGCTTCCTCGGATGTCAATCCCAGTTCTTCTTGAAGTTCATCAAGAGTATCCTGTTCAATAACAGAGATTTTGCCATCCGATAAGACTTCTTCGACCTTCTTAAGGTATCTCGCTTTATCTGCTTCTTTTTGTTGTAATCGTTGCTGACGTTGCTCAAAAACAAATTTAGCGACTGTCCGAATCCCTTGAGTTACACTAACAAATGCCTCATCGATATTCTCCCAGGATGTCACTGCTTTTGCATCTTTGGGATAAGCTTGCAGCTTTGAAAAAGGAGAATCTTGCCAATCAAAAGGGCGCAGAATAATTGGGATAACGTAGGCTTCTTTTGCTTCATGCCGTTGCATCGCATAGGGAATTTCAATTTCACGGCAATATTTAGATGCAATAAAATCTGGGCTGATGAGTAACAGAATAATGTCTGCTGCATCCATCTGAAATTTGATGTCAGCATCCCACTCTGTCCCAGCCATAATCTTACGGTCATGCCAGCTCGAAATCACTTTCTGCCATTCGAGAGAACTCAAGTGTGCTGCCAGTGCATCTCTTAATGCTTCGTCTTTATGTGAGTAGGAGAAGAAAACTTTAACTGACTCACTCATTATTCCACCCCTTTGATTAAACCAACTGGCAGACCGATGTGACAGGTACTTATTTTCTTCCTGAGGATATTAGTAATATCAGGACAAAAAGCTTTTAGCCGTTTTAATACACGAGAGAAGCACATACGTTTGTAAAAGTAATACCGTTATCGAGGACGGCTTAGTGGAATCTTTCCACTTATCTTTCGATTTCAATACTCTTATGCATCATCTTGTGTAAATTTTGAGCGAATTCAAGTGATTTTGTGTATAAAAAGTTACTTAAATTTATTTATCCCCAATTTTCTACGCTCGATGGCAACTGTCAACACAGCGGAAGCAAGGGGATACTGGGGATTTCTACCCTTAGCCAGGAGTTTCACCTTCACGGGTGTAGGTTTTTACGAGGGAGGTCAATTACTAATCAACGTCAGTTTGGTTAAGAGCCTGGCGAATGAAATCGCGGCTACTGGAGCGAAGTACGCCGATGCGGACTCCGGAAAAGGCAGGATTTGACGAACCAACGCAGGTCGGTTTTGCGCCTATAACTGAGGTTTTAACCGCCAAAATCGTTATCCCGAATTCACGTTAATCAAATGTTACCAATTTGAATTGGCTTCGCTGCACATGATTCCGTAAGGGCGGTTCACGAAACGCCCCTACCCAGTGATCTGCCACAATCAAACATTAAATCGGTATGTGAAGATGCGTCAAATCAATGGCTCGTGGTGCAAGGATTGATCTGCGAAATGCTGCGCTCGTATGGGGGAGCAAGGTCTGGGTAAAGCGGGGATGATGGAGGCTGAGCCTGTAGCAGTGCCAAGGTTTCTGTAGGGAGCCGCAAGCAGAAAGCCGACGATCTGGAGATTAGCTCTCTTTTTGCGATCGCTTTGGTTTTGCTGGATTCGGTTTCGATCGCCCTGTTGTCGTCTTGGTTGTCTTTGAGGGGGTCGTTTTTCGAGTCGCTCGTTTTGCCTGAGACGGCTTGCTGACAGGCTTGAGCTTAAACAATTTACCCTGTTGCCGAAAGGCTTGAGCCAGGTGCTCCATCGTCATCAGGCTTTGCTGAGTGGCAGCTAGCGCAGTGGCGGTGCGGGCGATCGCGCGGATCTCGGCTCCGGTCAAGTGGGGTTGGGCGAGTGCCTCCCAATCCAGATCAAGCGAATCGGTTTCTAGAAATGGGTTCAGGGCGTGTTGCCAGAGTTTGAGGCGATCGCCCCTGTCGGGTGGCGGAAAGGTCAAAATCTGATCCATCTGGTGTTGCCAGCGCACCTGCACCGAAGGCAACAGCGATACGGTGAGCAGTGTAATGCCTGCGACCTGGCGACGTTGTTTGAGAAACTGGTGGATCTGCACGTCCGATGCCAGGGTTGAGCGTTTGAGCCAGTGCTGTGCCGACTGTATTAATAGGACACTGGGCGATCGCACAGCGATTTCGTGAAATACGGTGTCGTAATGTTCCGGCTCCACGGCTGCCAGATCCAGTGTTGCCAGGGGAGTGTTTAGGTGAGTGGCGATCGCTTCTGCTGCGGTGGTCTTACCGCTCCCATCTGCCCCAACTAGCAATGCCACGACACCTAACGAGTCTCCCTCAAATTGCACTGCCTGATTGAGCGATCGCAACGCTTGCACGAGAGGAGCAGGTGCAATCAAGTCATCCCAAGCGACCGTGGGGTCAGTGTAGGTCAAAAACTGACGGGATGCAGGTGTTTGGGGCACCAGATCCAACAGACCATCTAACGCTTCGGTGGGCGGTTGCTCAGAGAGGAGGTAATCGACCAGAGAGTCGTTCAGTTTGAGGGGATAGTTCAACAGGGTGTCTTCGTGTCGGGGCAAAATTTTGAGCAGGTTATAGCGTACCAGGGGAGAGTCCAGCATGAGGCGATTGCGAGCAACGCGCCACTCTTTATCGCTACGGCAGAGCAATCGCAACACGAGATCCACGGTGGGTAGATCCGTTTTGGTGCTGATTTCTTCGCCCTGCAAGAAGCGGTAAATTCTCGCATAGCGACGGTTAATCTCAGGAGCCAGGCTCATCAGCACCAGATTTTTTTCAAAGACGGTGAGCTGGAGGCGATCGCACAGAGACGGCAACCCCAACACAATACCCTTTTTCTGGCTGGCGTGAATTTTGGCTTCGAGTTGCTGCTGGTAGGTCTGTTTGGACGTGGTTGTGGTTGGAGTCGTTGGCTTGCGATATTCGTCGTAGGCCGCATTGCCCTCCGTCGAAATCAACCCCTTCCACCAGTGGCTTGTGGCTCGGTCAGCCCGATTTTGAGCGATGCGATCGACGTCCTTTTTCTCATTGCGCTGACGCGCTACCGCCACCATTAACACCCGATCGAGCCAGCTTAGTTCTGTCTTTAAATAAGTCCAGTTGTCAATGAATCCTTCTGGCTGTTCCGCTGGCATAGTCGTGTCATATCGTCCGCTCTCCTATTCTCGCAAGAGAAGTAGCCCTGTGAGTAGTCTTAACTTGTTTTTCGCACACGTAATTTAGGCACGTCATTTGGGCACATCCAGTAATGCCAATTCCCAACTGTAGAATGATAGAGGCAGTTCACGAACCGTCCCTACCGTGGTAGCCAACTGGATAGACATGTTTGTCAGTGGGCAAAAGGGCTCGGCAATGGGGCACACTGCCAAGCCCATACACCCGTCGGTCACGGTTTCAAAACGGTTTGGGTCAGGGTAACGCTAGGGGCGATCGCGCAACATCTCAGCCGACGACATAGCCTCTAGTACAGCCAAAAATAAGTTTTGAAAGGGGTGAAGGGGTGGAACCTCTTCTTGGGAGCGACCCCCAAAAAAACTATGTTGCAGAACTTTGTGTTTGCGATACGAGAATGTGATGGCTCACAATTTCCGCTGCCAAACGTCCGGTCTGGGCTCCCCCATTCATGTAGCCATAAAATTCATCACTGAGATGTTCCCCAGCAAATACCAGGTTGCCAACGTAGACATCCTGTCGTTCCTCCGGGTCATCGGACTCGATGTACAGGAATTCACCAAACTCCAGATATTGACCTGGTCTAAAGCTGGTGTAACCACCACCGATGTAAGGGTCACTCGCCCAATTAGTGCGATAGAATTGCCCGGTAGCCACAGCCTTTGTGCCGGGAATCAGTTTGTTGAGGCGATGGACAAACTGTTGTCCCTGTCGCTCAACCGTGCGCCGCGTGGGTCGCGCCTCCTGACCACCCAGGAAAAAGGTGAGTGCCCCTTCAAGCTGGTCGGGCTGCCGCTGTGTTTCTTCCCAAACCTGGGAATATCCCAGATCTGTCCAGGCTTCACCCACAAATCCCTGCTCCTGGTGCCAGGAACGTTGATTGAACCCGGCAAACAGCTTTTCGTTAGTGCCCAAGTTGACTTCGTTGATAAACCGTCGCAGGGTATCGGGCAACTCAACCTGGAGATTGACTCGACGCAACGCCATAAAGGGCAATGCGAGAATGACGTAGTCGGCATCAACCACTAAGCCTGTGCCAAAGGTGAGTTGGAAGCCATTGTTGTGCGATCGCAATTCAGTTAATGGCAAATTAGCGCGAATCTGTCCCGGCAAAGCCCGTGCCAGACCTTCAATCAGCTTGCCACTTCCCCCTTGAATGAAATAGGTTTCATCACTGCCAATCGGGGTAACGGCGTCTCCATCCAGGAGCAACACGGTATACAGCAGTTGCAGCGCAGAAGAGTCTTCAGGTTCTACCCCATATTCGGTACGAATTGCATTTTCAGCCAACCTGCGAACCACAGGGGCTGTAATTTTGTCACGGTGTTGATCGAGATAATCAGCAACCGAGCGTTGATCGAACTCTGGAGCGTAGGTGTCAAAGTCCTCATCGAGCAGGGCAGCGTCGATCACCAGTTGGTCAGCCAGTGGACGCAACAAATCGATCAGGTCTGCTTCAGAAAGCATTTTGTTGTCAAAGTAGTAGGCACTTTCAGGAAACGCAAACTGGTCAGCATTTTCGATCCGGTTAAATAGCTCTAGCCCAAGTTCTTGCGCCAGTGCGAGAATGTCTTCGTGATCAGTGTTGATAAAGCTACCGCCCAGATCATTGACTAAGTTGTTGCTTACCACTGTCTGAGACTGAATTCGTCCACCGACATAGGGTTTTGCCTCATACACCGTGGCAATGATGCCTGCTTTCTTGAGTTGATAGGCGGCATTGAGTCCGGCAATACCACCCCCAACGATCGCCACTTTGGGGGTGCCATAGCCCATTGCCCCTTGTAACCGGGGAAACTCCGCGATCGCAGAAGTGGCGATCGCCCCAGCCCCAGCCAGAGCAGAATATTTCAAAAACCGCCGACGAGAGGGGTTTAGTCGGGGAGCGATCGCTGAGCTTTGAGGCGAGCTTTGAGTCGAGTGAGCCGCCTCAGAACGAGCCGCTTGCAATAGACGAGACAGAGTCCGAAACAGAGGGGAACGTGCCATAATTGCTCCTTTTTGAGTGAATGGTGTGGTTCAGGAAAGCGAAACAAATCAGGAGAAAAAACGTGAGCATGGAGGTCTCGCCATGCCCGATGCCGTCGATAGGAAGACATGGGGAAGTGGATGGGTGGAGTAGTGGGGAGTGGGGGAGTGGATGAGTAGATGAGTAATTCAAAATTCAAAACTCAAAACTCATAACTCAAACCCGCTTTTTCTTCACCGCTTGATGCACAACCACGAGTCATCAACCCAGGTGAGAATTGATTGGTTAGAGTGTAAAAAAACCGTTTTGCGGGTGGTGGGATAGTAGATTTTCCAGCAGAGGCGACCGTGGCGATCGCGCTGTTTGCTAACTCGTGGCTGGCGCGGAAAGGTGAATAGCCAGGTGATCAATCTCACCGTGTTATTCCAGGGTTTGCGGAGTGACTTTAAGTGAGTCATAGATGCCTCCTGATTTTTGGAGAAAAGGTTTGGGGATCTGATACCAATTTGATTTGAGGATGTGGCAGATGCAGGTAAGGGCGCATCGCGATGCGCCCTTACAGAAGATCATGGGCCGCACCATCTGTTTAAATTGGTATGAGGATTAGGGTCGGAAGTCCCTCGCCCAGAGGGCGAGGGATTGAGGGTGAGGGCAACCCTACGCCATCACCTGCGGTGTCACAATGTCCTTGATGGTGACAAAGCTGATGGACTTGAAATCGTCTGCCGTCAAGTCTCTGGGGCGCGTGTTTTCCACCACGCCCAGCTTTTGATCGCCCAGAAAAATGCCGCTGTTGCGCCCTTCGCGGCGGATATCCAGCAACTCATAGACAATGCCGTTGGTCAGACCAATTTTGTCTACACCATCTTTGTAGTCTTTGATCACATCCACACCGCGCAGCAAATCCAGCACAAAGGTGTCGCGTCCCACGCCGCCATAGTAAGTGTCATTGCCCTGGCTGCCCCAGGTGATGTCGCGACCTGCACCACCCCGGAGTGTGTCGGTGCCAAAGTTGCCAATCAGCGCGTCGTTGCCGCCCATGCCAGAGAGGTCATCTGCACCGCGCCCCCCATCCAAAATGCCGTTACGGTTGTTGCCGACAATGGTGTTGCTGCGGTTGTCACCTTTGGTAGTTGTAGAGCGATTGAGTTGATTGAAAGTGCTGGAGGAAGTGAAGGCACTGTAGTTAACGCGGAATGTTATTGCCGCACGCTGATTTCCCTGAAGAAATCCCCCAAAAGGGTTATCCCCACCACCTTGCAAGGTAATAGGTCGTTCTATCGATCTGGGAGAAAACGAGAAGAGTTCACCTACTGTAAGTTGCAATGCGTCAAGATTGAAGGTTAGATTTGGGGAAAATTGATCGGGACTAATATCCGCTAACTGAGCGGGTAGAGGAGTATCATTTTCACGGACTATAATCTCTCCCCTAATAATCTGGTCGTCATTACTCACTGCACGAGTAAAGGAAAAGTTTGGGCGCGCGTCGGCTTGATTATTAAAAGTTCTGCTGCTACCGCTCCTGTTTCCATCAATCACAATTGATTCGATGAAGAAGTCAGGTTGATCAAATGGTAAAAACTCAAACTTAGATGTAGCAAGGGATCGAATGCGATCGACCGTCACACCCATCTGAGCATTTGTAACAGCGGCACCTATAATGCTCAGATCATAGTTTGTCGCAGTGTTAGCAGAACCAGTCACTTCAATGAAGTAAGTTCCTACTGGCAGATTTGGGTTAAAAATAGCATCGTTAGACGTGCCTTCCCTTGACGAGGAAAATATATTTCCGTTGGTGTCGAATAGACGGAGATTCGCATTTGCAGATTTGGGAACCAGAAGCGTGGTTAGTTGGGTCGGTCGAGTGATATCTATCTGATAAAGATCTCGTGTGTCGCTACCGACTCCGATTTGACCATTCTTAACAACAACTCCACCATTTTCAACACTGCCCACGTTAACAGTTGTGCCTTCGATTTCTAAAATTTCGCGTGCCATTGATATATCTCCTTGTAGTTGTGGTGAGTAGGTGTGCCCTCATCCCCAGCCCTTCTCCCGCAGGAGAAGGGAAGCCGGAGTGGAGCGGGTCGAAAGTCCCCCTTACTAAGGGGGATTTAGGGGGATCGGTTCAGATGCGAGAAGTGTTAGAAGATCCCCCCTAGCCCCCCTTAAAAAAGGGGGGAACTGTGAGCCAGAGTGGAAGTGTTGGGTCAGGCACAATTGAGTGCCCAATCTAAAGTCCACTGCCGCACTTGTGGATGATGCGATTCCCAGGCAGACCAGGCAGACTGGGCCCATTCCTCCACCGCTTTGACATGGGCTATGGCATCGGGGGCTTGCCACACATCCAGAATGGTCTTGTCGCCTAAGCTGTTGGGTGGAGTCAGCCAAACAAAATCAGATTTATGTCGGGCTAACCGTTGCATGGTGCGGGTGGCTTGATCCATGTCAAAGCCACACTCTAGAACTAGACACAGGCTAATGAGATGGAGGGTGACGGATTGAATGCTCTGCGGCGAGGGGTGTCCGGGGTGTTGAACAGCATAGGCATCAACCGTGAGCCGATGGACTTTGGCATAAGCAGCATTGGAATACTCTCGCGCTAACACCTCGCCAAACGTGGCCCAACACTCAGCAGAAGCCAGTAGATAATCGTGAGTTGCCCCAATACTTGCTCTAGCGTTGACGGGAAGCATAGCCCCACATCCAAGACAGGGCGAGAGCTTTGGCGATGAGGGTTGCATCAGGCATCTCCTAAAAAATGGCTGAGAGAAAATGGCTTAGGGAAGAGTGTGCCACCAGTGGTCTTCGATCCAAGTGCAGACCTCTTCGGGAGAGTCAAACACCAGCGTGGTGTCGTTGGCTGGAAAGTAAACCCGCCAGCGCAATTGCCCGGTGTGGCGATCGCGAAATTCAGTGATATAGGGTTCATTGGGGTTGGCAAACATCCAACCCACCAGTCGGGTAATGCCACGCCACAGGCTTTTCAGTGAAGTCAACAAAACCTTATGACGGTTTGGCACTGATTGTTGGGTGGATGGTTTAGCGGTGAGGGGGCGGTTGGTCAAATCACAATAGGGACCTTGCATCGTTGATAAACCTCCTGTAGTCAAAACCAGTAAAAATGCAGTTGAAATCAAATCAATGGGCACAACAAAATCAGCGCACGGCGCTATTCTGCATCCAACGAATTCGTGCAGACAGGGGTATGAAGCTAAATCAAAATGCTCTAGAAAAGGGGGCTTTGTGGTGTGGCTTGTGGGGGCAAAGCGAAAGCCAAACCATTGACTTTCTCACGATATCGAAGCCGCCCGTGCTTGTCATTACAGGAAACTTGGGGAGTTTGCCTAGCCTGAAACTTAAAAAACTTGGGGAAACTTGGGGAAACTTTGGGATGCGATCGCCACCCAAAGTCTAAAAACAATCATCAAAGTCTAGAAAATCAAGAAATTCTCTTGTAGGCTTCCAATTAGGGCAAGATGAATACAACCGATTGCAACATCGTCAATGGAGTTAGAACAAGCGATCGACTTCATCAATGCTGCACTTGTGGCACAGGAGGGCAAATCGCTCACCGACGCGGAAGTGGCAATTGTCACAGGTGCATGGCAAGGGCAAACCTATGGTGCGATCGCTGAGGCATCGGGCTACACGTTGAGCTATCTTTCAACGGATGTGGGGCCTGTTTTTTGGCGGCGATTAAGTCAAGTTTTTGGGGAAAAGATTAGCAAAACCAACTTTCGCTCAGCGATCGAACGACACGCAAGGCAGGGCCAGCGTAACACCCAGATGCAGCAGTCCGTTGCAGAACCGTGGAGGGTTTCTTCTCTTCAAGTTGACTGGGGTGAAATTGTTGATGTGAGCCAGTTCAGTGGGCGCACCGATGAGTTAGCCACACTCCAGCAGTGGTTGTGCAGTTCCTCGGTTGGAGGGACGGCTTCACAAGGGTGCCGCCTGGTCGCTCTGCTGGGCATTGGTGGGGTGGGCAAAAGCTCTCTTGCAGCAAAATTAGCCCAACAATTTGTGAACGGGTTGGAGAGTGGAACAGCCAATGAACCTCGCGTCAACCCGTTTACCCACGTCATCTGGCGATCGCTCCGCAATGCCCCACCCCTGGAGACGTTGCTGAGTGACCTGATTCTGTTTCTCTCTGACCAAGACGATACTCAAAGTGACATCAAACGGTTGTTGCACTGGTTCCGCACCCATCGCTGTCTGGTGATTTTGGACAATCTAGAAACGATCTTGCAACCGGGCGATCGCGCTGGAAACTACCGCTCTGGTTATGAAGACTATGGAGAATTGTTGACGTTGATTGGTGAGAGTGCTCATCAAAGCTGCTTACTGTTGACCAGTCGCGAGAAACCTGCCGAAATCGCTGTTATGGAGGGGATAGACTGGGGAGTGCGATCGCTCTCCCTCTCTGGCTCCTATCAGGTTGGAATTGCCATTCTAGATGCAAAAGGACTGCGGGGAAGCGATCAGCAAAAGTGGAAGCTATGCGATTACTACAGCGGCAATCCCCTTGCCTTGAAGATTGTTGCCAGTTCTATCTATGACCTATTTGGTGGAGAAATTGCCCCCTTTATTGAGCAAAATACCTTCCTGTTTAATGGCATCAATCGACTACTGGAACAACAACTCGAACGGTTATCGTATTTAGAAAAGTCAATTCTGTACTGGTTAACCATCAATCGTGAATGGACGACTATTGCTGACCTGCAAGCAGATATTGTCCCTCTCGTGTCCCACTCCAGTTTGTTAGAAGCTCTGGAATCTCTCAGTTGGCGCAATTTAATTGAAAAGCGATCGGGGAGTTACACCTTGCAACCTGTAGTAATGGAGTACGTTACGGAGTGCTTAGTAGAACGAATCAGTACAGAGTTGATTACTGGCAAACTCATGCTGAGCGATCGCCATGCTTTGATCAAAACGACCGTCAAAGATTATATCCGTGAGAGCCAGGTACGAATAATTCTGCACCCGATCGCGGAGCAATTCTGCAAAGCCTTTTCACAAATTGCACTGAAACAGCACCTGGCACAAATTTTGATGAGTTTAAGACAATCAGATACTGAGGTATATGGTTATGGAGCAGGCAACTTGCTCAATTTATGCATTCATTTGCAAATCAATCTAGCTAGATTTAGCTTTGCAGGATTAACGATTCGTCATGCTTGCTTTCAAGCAAACGTTCTGCAACACAGCGATTTTACAGATGCCAATATCCAGGAAGCCTCCTTTGTTCAATCATTTGGCTGCATTTTTTTCGTCACCTTTAGCCCTGATGGTCAGTGGCTCGCCATAGGAGGTAATGGCAGGCTTCATCTTTGGAAGGTTCAAGGAAATGAGCAATTTTTTACTTTAAGGGGACATGCCTATTGGGTTAATTCCGTTGCATTTAGCCCCGATGGACAGTTGTTAATGAGTGGTGGGTGTGACCGAGTTGTACGAGTATGGGATGTTAAGACCAAACAAGTGATTCGCATCCTGTCAGGACATACCAGTACGATCTGGTCGGTAGCAGTTAGCCCTGATGCTCAGCTAGTTGCCAGTGGTGGTGGAGATGGGACGATCAGACTCTGGTATCTGTCAACTGGAGAGGCACATTCGTTCAAAGGGCATGATGGTTGGGTTCGATCGGTAGCTTTTAGCCCTGATGGCAAAACACTCGCAAGTGGCGGTACTGAGGGTTATCTTAAACTGTGGGACGTCAAAACAACCCAGTTATTGCAAGCCTTTCAAGCGCACACTGAAGGAGATATGGCGATCGCCTTCAGCCCTGATGGGAAATACTTGGTGAGTGGTAGTCATGACCAGACGATTAAGGTGTGGAATTTGCACAACCATCAGTTACAGCAAACCTGTGATGATGAAGGTATCGTCTCCTCAGTGGCCTTTACTCCCGATAGTCAAGCGTTTTTAAGCGGCAATCATAACAAAGAGTTGAAGCTATGGGATCTAGCCACAGGTGAACTTAGAAAGCTCTTTCGTGGGCATCAATCTTGGGTCACATCCGTTGCCTGTAGTCCTGATGGAAAGGTGATTGCCAGTAGCAGTTTTGATCGCACGCTTCGTCTCTGGGATGCCACAACGGGGCATCAAATTAAAGCATTGACAGGATATGCAAATGGAGTTCATGCACTTCTATTTATTCCTCAGACAGTAGTTCACTCTAACTCTCCTCAATTACTTGTTAGTGGTGGAGCAGACTCAATGATCCGGATTTGGGATTTGAATTCTCAACGCATTGTCAACACGCTTCGAGGCCATACACAACCCATTTGTTCGATTGCGCTGAATCTCACCCATCGTTATTTAGCAACAAGTAGTGATGACCAATCTATTCGTCTTTGGTCATTAGATACTGGGCATGAATTGAATGTCCTATTGGGTCATGTCGGTCGAGTTCGATCCATTGCGTTCAGTCCCTCTAAACCCGATATATCTGATTCTCCAGGGATTTTAGTTAGTGCAGGAAATGACAAAACTATTAGAATCTGGGATGTTGCAACAGGTCAACTCATAAAGGTATTAGCTGAACATACTAACTGTGTCAACTCAATTGCCTTTAGCCCTGATGGTCATTTGTTAGCTAGTGCTAGTGATGACCAAACGATACGAGTCTGGGATACTGCAACCTGGAAAGGAATAACGACTCTTGAGGGACACTCCCACTGGGTATGGAATATTGCCTTTAGCCCTGATGGTCAAACCCTGGTTAGTAGTAGTGAAGACCGGACAGTTCGCCTCTGGGATGTTGCATTAGGACAACCCATTTATTGCTTAAACGGACATCCTGGCTCTATTGCTGCGGTTGCTTTTAGCCCCACAGGGAAACTCATTGCCAGTGGTGATTTTGATGGTGGTATTAAGCTTTGGGATGCTCAAACAGGTAAGCTCATTCGCTCCCTAAAAGAGCATATTGGCTGGATACCATCCCTCACGTTTGATCCAACCGGACATTATCTTGCTAGTGGTAGTAAGGATGAAACCATTCGACTATGGAATGTGGAAACAGGGGAATGTCTGAAGGTGTTGAGGAGCGATCGCCCCTACGAAGGGATGAACATAACGGGCGTTCAGGGTTTGAATGAAGCTCAGAAGGAAACATTAAAAGTGTTGGGTGCGATCGAACATTTGGGTTAACCCTTCTGTGCCCCAGCTACCAGCAAAAGCGGAGGGGCAACCCTGGCTGAAACTGAGCCTCCTTTCCCTGTTGCTCTCCGTCAAAGCCAAACTCAAGGGCATAGGCTGCGCCCGACCGGACATCAATCAAGCCAGTATCTACGAGAGATTGAAGCTCAGGAGAAAGTGAGTTGGCATGGGGAGTCACGAACTCCACACGAGTCACCTCTTGCAAGGCGATCGCCTGCTGCAAAGGCTGTGCCCTTTCAACCGGATAGGTGTCTTGCCGCTGGCCAAAGGAGAGGTAAAACAGCATCGGCTCCGTCACGATATCGGCATTGGTTGCGACGGGAATGCTTAGCGACGGTGGCAGGTAGGGCGGATGATAGTTCCAACTGGTGAAAGGCAGTTCTCCAGCAGGTTCCAGGGCAGGACGCAGGCAAACGCCAAAAGGACAGGCTCCGCGATCGCGCTGACTCCATCGCTCCCACAGGTGGATGGGCTGCACTGCCCCAGATTGTGCTTCGGTTGGGTCGTGAACCCAGAGCAACTCCAGCATCAGGTTGTGAAAGAAGAAGCGACGATTGGAGGTGCCCTGTCCGGGATGCACATTCGGCGTGCCTTCCGTTAGGCCAAACGAGATGAGTTGATCTGCTTCTGGAGCCTCCAGCGTTGTGCAAATAAACAGGTGATCCAGTTCAAAGGACATCCTCTACCCTAAATCTCAGCGACGGCTCGTTCGGTCAACCGTCGAGCCAGCGTTTGAATGCCCGTATGCTCGTAGTATTTCACCACCATATCCAGGTACGCGCCGAGATAGTCCAACTTGTCTTTGGAGACTTCCACAAATCGGATCAGGTGGTCTACGACTTTGTCGGGCGTGAGGTCGTGGGAGCCAACAAAGTTATCGATCCAGCCTTTGGTGGACTCAAAGCTCTCGATGATAAAGCCCTGTTGCCCTTTGGCATTGCCACCGGGAATGAGAGAATGGACGGCTTTGAATGTCTGGTTGTGCTCCAGATCAGAGGGAGCCATCTGTTTAATAGCGTTTAACGCTTTGAGGGCAAAGTCAGAACCCAGGGGAATCAAGCCATCAAAACAGACCAATGCTGCCATCCGCATCAGGGATTCGCCGCCGTAGTCCTTGAGGGCAGCCAGGAAGTCGCCAATGCTGTCACCGGGGATGCCGTTGATCTGGCAGAAGGCGACCAGTTCTACGACTAACTTGACGCAAAGGTCGATGGTCTGCGCCTTTTCGGGTTTTGGAGTGAGGTTTTTGAGAAATCCCAAAAATGACACATCCTGTCCGACTTTATTGGCTAAAGCGGCAGTACCGATCGCCCCTGATGCGGAATCAACGGTTTGATAGAGCCAGAGTGCCCGCTGGTAGCCCTGAGATTTGTCGTTGAACAGAGTAATGGCGCGATCGCCAATTTGCTTGATTAGTTGCGGGTCGCTCTCCCCAGTCACAGTACGGATGGTGTTTTCAAATCCGGTGAGGTTTTGCCACTGCCCCGGAACCACAAAATCGAGCGATCGCAATGCCATGACGGTCAAACCACCAGTCGGCAAATGGTCGATCAATTCATAAATCGGTTTGCTCATGGATTTCTCCTGTGTTTGGTTGGTGGTCAGGGGTCAAGGGTTAATGGTCAATGGTTAATGGTCAATGGTCAATGGTTAGTGGTCAATGGTCAATGGTCAGTGGTCAATGGTCAATGGTCAATGGTCAGTAGTCAGGGGTCAGGAGTCAGGGGTCAGGGGTCAGGAGTCAATGGTTAGTGGTCAATGGTTAGTGGTCAATAGTTAATGATCGTTGCCTCTTCTTTCTTCGGTGTTGCTGATCCAATCTATGAAGTTCGGAGGGGCGTTTCGCGAAACACCCGTACAGCGGTGGGCAGTTTTTCAGAATCGCATCTGCATTCAGCAACGTCTTTTCCCTCTTCTTTTTTCCTTCTTCCCTCTTCGTTTATCGTTTATCCTTCATCGTTCATCCTTTCTTCGTTATGCCAAGCTTGCTAATCCAGCTAAATCAAACTTGGTCAGCCATTCGGCGCGGTCTTCTTTGGTGAAGGACGGGTCGCGGGAGAGGACTTTGACCTGATAGCGATCGCCCACTAAAAGAGCGGTGGCGTTTTGTCCCTGCTCCACAGCGGGATAGCCAGCGATCGTCAGTGTTGTTCCCTCAAACTTGGCAGCCGCAGGAGTCCCGGTTGTGTCGCTAATGGCTAACATGGCAACGTTCGTGCCGTTTTGATTGACCTTATATTCGGCAAAGCCCTGTTTCTCCTGAGCAGGAACGATTTCATAGCCCTCGACCGATTTTGGAAAGAATGGGTTGAACTCACCCCCTGCTTGCGCCTCAGCCGCGACTGCCGCCGGGGCATCCCGTTGGGTTGTCTCCTGCTGAGTTTGAGCAAAGGGGGACGGTTCTGCTGGAGAACGACAGGCAGAAACCAGCAGCAACAGGCTGAGCAGAATGGGAGCCAAAACTCGATGCCAACGAGTCAGACGCATGACAACCTCCGAATGCAAACTGCCCTATTCTACAGGCTGAAGTTTAAGACTGTTGGGATCAACACATGAAGATTTTGGGGCGTTGCTGAATGCGGATAAAACTCTCAAAAACTGACCGCCCCTGTGCGGGCGTTTCACGAAACGCCCCCTACGAAATTCCCCATTCCCACTTCCCCATTCCCCACTCCCTATTCCCTACTCCTTCAAATAGGTTGCCAACTGCTCCACTTTGTCCCATGCGGCTCCGCTCTTGAGAATGTCTTTGGCGATCGCCACTCCTTTGGCATAGACCTCAACAGGAGAGGCATTAGACAAATCGAGGGGAATGCCACCCCCTACGCTCAACGCCAGAGCGGCATTCAGGGCAACGACATCCTGCTGCGCCTGGGTGCCTTTGCCCTGCAATACATCGCGCATAATTTCCAGGTTTTCTGCCACTTCTCCCCCTTTCAAGGCCGTGGTTGGGGCAGCGGTCAATCCCACCTCAGTTGGGTCGAGGGTAATTGATTCGAGGCGATCGCCCGCCAGAACTGAGAGGTGGGTCACATCGGCTAATCCGGCTTCGTCCAACTTCTCGCGTCCATGCAGCACGATCGCCTGGGGTCTGCCGAGTTCCTGGAGTGCCTGGGCGATCGTCTCAACAAAGCCAGGATTAAAGACGCCAATCACCTGTCCGGTGGGACGCAGGGGATTCACCAGCGGGCCCAACAGGTTAAACACGGTTCTCACTTTCAGGGTCTTGCGAATCGGCGCGACATATTTCATAGCTGGATGCCAACCCGGAGCAAACAGGAAGGTAATACCCACGTCATCCAGAGCCGCTTTTGCCTGTTCCGGTGAGGCAGTAATTTTGATACCCAATGCTTCTAACACATCGGCGGAACCAACCTTACCCGATGCGGAGCGGTTGCCGTGTTTTGCTACAGGAATTCCCGCTGCGGCAGCCACAAACGCCACGGCTGTAGAGATATTAAAGGTGGATGCGCCATCGCCCCCGGTTCCACAGGTGTCAATCCGCACAGAGGGCAGTGAGCCAGAGTCGATCGCCGCTCCCAAAGATTGCTCCATCAGCACTTCCGCCATCCCTGCCAACTCAGTTGCCGACACTCCTTTAGCTTGAATAGCGGCTAAGATCGCCCCTGACAACGCTGGGGGAATCGCTTCGGTTAACCAACCTTGCATCAGATCAGCCGCCTGTTGGCGATCGAGTGATTGACCGTCAATCAGTTGTTGCAGCAACGCTGACCAATCGGAAGTGGCGATCGCATCAGGGGTTGGAGTAGCGGGAGTGGTAGTCATAGGAGCGATTTTGGGTTTTGGATTTTAGATTTACGATTTTAGGTTGTCGTAAGCCCCAGTCGAATGCTCAGGGATTTACAGGAGGCATCATTCGCATCCACTATTATTTCCTGATTTGGGGACAGGAGGCGTTACGAATTAGACGGCTCCGCACTCCCCACTCCCCATTCCCCACTCCCCATTCCCCATTTCCTACAACGGCTTCCAGGTTTTCGCTACTTGCAGGCTCAGAGTCAGGGCACGAGTCGCCATAAACGCAGCCAGGGCTAACCAGAGCAACTGCACGCTGTTGAACCACCAGGCGATCGCTGCCAGTGGAGCAAAGCCGATGAACGTTGCCATCAGGGTCGAGGTTTTGAGGATGCGTCCCTCGGTCAAGCCCAAAAAGTAGCCATCCAGCATGTAGGCGATCGAGCCAAATCCCAGAATCGGCATGAGCCAACCCACGTATTGGCTGACCTGATCGAGGATGTCGGTGTGCTTGGTCAATAGGCGAAAGATAGGCAGGGGCATGAGAATAGGGGCGATCGCAAACAGTAGCCCTAAGCCCAGGCTGATGCTGCCCGACAACCACACCAACGTCATCAGTTGAGGATGCGAACCTTTGCCACGAAAGATGCCTGCAAAACTCTCCGTGGCGAACGCTAACCCATCGATGAAGTAGGCTGCCAGGGTGACGATCTGGAGCAGCAGGGTATTGGTGGTTAGCACGTCCGTACCAAACGCCGAACTCAGGTTGGTGAACACGCTAAAGGTCGTCACCATCGCAAACGTGCGAATCATGATGTCCGTATTCAGACTGAAAGCGGCTTTGAGTGCGGCAGGATTGGGAATTTGAGGGGCGATCGCCTTCACCTGTTGCCATGGCATCTCCCGACTCACCAGCCACAGCCCGACCCCCAGCATGGCGTACTGGCTCAATGCGGTAGACCATCCCGCCCCAGCACTGCCCCACCCCCACTGCACGATCAGCAGATAATTTAACCCCACATCCGTCAGGTTGCTCACCGCCGATAACAGCAGCACCTGACTCCCCTGTGCCTGTCCCAAAAACCAACCCACCAGGACAAAGTTGATCAGGGTAGCCGGAGCACCCCAGACCAGCGAGTTGAAATAAGCCATACCAGAGGCTTTGACATCAGGAGTGGCACTCAGCAAGGCAAACCCTAGTTCTCGCAGGGGATATTGCAAGATCAGAATCAGTAGCCCCAAGCCCAGTGCCAGCAACCCGTTACGGAGTCCCGTTAACCAGACCTCGGGGCGATCGCCCCTTCCCAATGCCTGAGCGGTGGTGCCCGTCGTTCCCATCCGCAGGAAGCCAAACGTCCAGTAGATGTAGTTAAACAACACCGTTGCGAGGGCTACGCCTGCTAAATGGCGAATTTCATCCAGATGCCCCAAAAACGCGATGTCAATTAAGCCCGCCAGGGGCACCAGCAGATTGGAGAGGATGTTGACAACCGCCAATCGACCGAAGGATCGGTAAAAATCAGAGCGGATCTCCATATTTGGAATTGGTATAGCTTTCCAACGGTATATCTAGTAGTCTAGTTAAGCCAAGATCAGAGGCTAGGGTTTGGAACTGCTCTTTAGGCGTTTGGTGCATGACCGAGAATTAATTCCTCAAAAAAAATTAATTCTTCAAGAAATCGCACTTGATCCCTGGAGTGGAGCACTTATAATCGTAGCCTCTGGTTTATCAGCGATTCAGGTGGGGTTGAGCAGCCGTGGAAATGACCTTAGAAAATTTCTGGAACCGAGTTTTAGAGCGTCTAGAGTCGCAGTTGAGCCGCCCCACCTTCGATACCTGGGTCAAATCCGCCAGCGTCGAAAAGTTTGACGACAACTGTCTGGTCATTTGCACGACCAATCCCTTTGCCCGCAACTGGTTGCAGAAGTACTATTTCAAAACCATTGTGGATGTGGTGACCGAGGTATTGGGGCGATCGATCGACATTCATATCACGGCTCGACCGGGGAGTGAGGCAGAAGAAGGGGCAGACATTGACCTGCTGTGGCCTCTGCCTAATGTCGTTCCTCCGACTGAGGCTCCCGCAACCACTGCCACAACTACATCTCAGAGGCATAAGCAGCATAACGACCTCAACCCCAAATATGTCTTTTCCCGCTTCGTCGTTGGTTCCAATAACCGCATGGCCCATGCTGCATCCCTGGCAGTGGCAGAGTCACCCGGGCGCGAATTTAATCCCCTCTTCCTCTGTGGAGGGGTCGGATTGGGAAAGACTCACCTGATGCAGGCGATCGGGCACTATCGCTTAGAAATTGATCCCAACTCCAGGATTTTCTACGTCTCTACAGAGCAATTCACCAACGATTTGATCGCTGCCATCCGTAAAGACAGTATGCAGAGCTTTCGGGAGCAGTATCGAGCGGTCGATGTGCTGCTGGTGGACGATATTCAGTTCATTGAGGGTAAGGAATATACCCAGGAAGAGTTCTTCCACACGTTCAATACGCTACACGAAGCAGGTCGGCAAGTCGTTCTGGCAAGCGATCGCCCCCCAAACCAGATTCCTCGCCTACAAGAACGGCTCTGTTCTCGCTTTTCGATGGGGTTAATCGCTGACATCCAACCCCCCGATCTGGAAACCCGGATGGCAATTTTGCAAAAGAAAGCCGAATATGAGAATATGCGTCTGCCCCGTGAGGTGATCGAATACATCGCCTCCAGCTATACCTCCAACATCCGAGAACTGGAAGGAGCACTGATTCGAGCCGTTGCCTACATCTCCATTTCGGGGTTGCCGATGACGGTTGAAAACATCGCCCCGGTGCTCAATCCTCCTACCGAGCAGATTCCTGCGTCACCCGAAGCTGTGATGGCGGCGATCGCCGATGCGTTTAATGTTTCTGTAGATGACCTCAAAGGCTCATCTCGTCGGCGCGAAATCAGCGTCGCTCGTCAGGTGGGCATGTTCCTGATGCGGCAACACACCGACCTGAGCCTGCCCAAAATCGGCGAGGTCTTCGGTGGCAAAGACCACACCACCGTTCTCCACAGCTACAACAAAATTGACCAACTCAAAGAAACCGATGTCGATCTGGCACGAACCCTGCGACAACTCAATGAACGGATTAATTTGTCGAATCAGTCGCAGAATTCGTCTCGGAAGTAGGGAAGTGGGGAGTAGGGAGTAGGAAAGGATAAACGATAAAGGCTGAAGGATTAAAGAGGAAAGAGAGAAGAGCGAAAGGATAAAGGCTTAAGGATAACCCTCTTCTATTACTCTCTCGGCGAATAAACCCCATGCAGACCTTGTTTCCAAGCTCCTGCTTGGAGATAGAGTTACGGAGGCTCTGCCTCCAAGGCGAGTCAGAAAGCTCCCCAGCATCAGGGATTGAGCCATTGCCTTTGCCCTAAGCTTTCTGACCAAAGCTATATTTGTTTGAGTATTTTGTGTTGTTTGGCTCAAATTGAACTACACTATCGGGGATTGAGTCTCGCTGTTGTGCGATCGCCATATTCGGCGTGAAATGGGTATAAAACCTTTAACTCTCTGTTCATCAACAGGTTATGAACGCTATATATAGAGTTAGGTGTTAATATTAAATGCTTAAATCAGGGGCATTTTTGAAATTTAGTTGCGAATGACTGCTTTTCGGTTATCATCGATCCTTTATTCATGAAAAGTTGGCAGGAGTAGTGGAATGCGACGACGTGCCTCCGCAGAACCTTCTTCACCAGAGCAATTTCTCAACCCCGTTCTCAAAGCGGCACTTGAAAGCCTGGATGTTGAACTCGATGAAGAGTTAACTCGCTATCGGCGGATGCGAGGTCGTAAGCCGGGGCAAACAGGTCGCCAACGGAGCGATCGCCAACCTGACATGATTGTGATTGGGGCGAGTGCTGCTGCTCTTTCCGCTGCATCCATTGCAGATGCGCCACAGGCTGCTCCTCCGCTCGCCATTGCGGCTGACCCCAATGCCGATCCTTTTGCCGATGATGCGCCTCTATCCAGTCTGGCACCCTTCAACCCAGAGGTGGGTCAACCATTAACTGAGCATAATCTGGACGATCTGGAACCGGATAGTTATCTGGCTTCGTCTGAGGAACTGCTAAAAAGCATTGCAGAAGAAGAGGATCTGCGAGCAGCGGAAGAACCGGGAATGCTGGAAAGCCTGCTGACTCCACTGGGCATCGGCTCCATGTTGCTGCTGTTGCTGTCGAGCATCACCTTTGGCTATCTGATCATGAATCCCAACAGCATCAGCATTTTAGGATTGGATAAGCTGATGGGCGATCGCGCCTCTACTCCTGCTCAACCCAACACCACCACAACCGCGACAACCGCTGCACCTGCCAGCACGTTGCCTTCACCGAACCTGGCAGATCAAGAATTTGTTGATTTAAACCTCGATACCCTCAGCACGTTGCCTACTGGAGAGTCCGCTCCTGCCGGGGTAGCTACTCCTGGGACAACCGCTTCCCCAGCAAGTGAACCAAACGCAGCAACTGCGGTGCCTCAAGCCCCATTGCCGACGGTTAATTTAGAGCAACAAACCCCTGTTGCGACCGCTTCAAGCACAGGTCCCAGTCGTCAGCGCAGCCAATCTGCTCCGCGTCAACGCACCGAATCTAGACAATCTGAATCCAGATCATCTAACCGTGCGGCAGCGGCAACCCGTCCTGCGCCAACTACGGCAGCTTCGACCAATCCAACCCCTGCCCGTTCTGCGGCGGCTAGACCTGCTGCTCAATCTCCTGCCCCCGCTCCCTCGGTGGCGACAGCACCCAGTGCGGCTCCATCTCGGGACAACCTCTATCATGTTGTGACAGAATACAATGGCGATCGCAGCCTGGAGCAGGTTCGTCAGGTGTCAGGCGATGCATTCTTGCGAAACACCAATGAAGGGGCACGAGTGCAAGCCGGAGCCTTTAGCGAGCAATCTCGCGCCGAGGAACTCGTGCAGGAACTTCAGCAACAGGGCATTCCTGCCCGAATTGAACGGCGTTAAATCCGGCAATCGCTACAGGGTGAGAGAATATCAAGTTGATTGGGTGCAATTTAAGTCAGCAAGGGCAGACTGGAATTGAAGGTTGACCTTGTGTTGTTAGCCTCATCGACTCAGACGGAGGACACCTTGGAAACTTTATTTAGCCTGATGTTAGGGATGAGCCTCAGTGCCGCCTGTGGGTTTCGCATTTTTGTGCCGATGTTGGCGATGAGCATCGCAGCCCAGTCAGGTCACCTGACCCTTGCCTCTGGGTTTGAGTGGATTGGCACACCTGAGGCGTTTGTCGCCTTTGCCGTTGCTGCGATTTTAGAAGTGGGGGGCTATTACATCCCCTGGTTAGATAATCTGCTGGATACGATCGCCACCCCAACAGCTATCGTTGCAGGCACGATCGTAACGGCTTCGGCGGTGGGAGAGGTCAGTCCTCTGGTGCAGTGGACACTGGCAGTCATTCTGGGGGGAGGTGCCGCTGGCGTCACTCAGGGCATGACCGATGTGTTGCGCATCGTTTCTACCTCAACTACAGGCGGATTTGCCAACCCTCTACTATCCACAATGGAGTTAGGAACTGCGGCTACGTTGTCTGGACTTGCCATTACCGTCCCTGCTCTAGCGGGCATTCTGGTCATTGGGTTACTGTTTTTTGCGATTCAAAAGATTCTGAAATTCATGCAAAAACGCCGCAGAGCAAGTTCACCCGGCCCGTCTGCGGGATTGTAAAAGCCCTTTAATTTCGTGCCAAATGGTCGGCTCTCCAGAACTGGATTTGGGTTGAGTCAAAACACCGTGCGTTGGGCTAAACAGCAATGCCAGCACAAATAAGCCGGAAACCACCAACACAATCGCTGGACCGGATGGCAAATTAAAGGCATAGCTCAGATACATCCCACTGATGCTAGAGACAATGCCGATCGCCGCTCCTAAAATCATTACCAAATGCAATCGGCTGACCAGCAGATATGCTGTTGCTCCTGGCGTAATTAACAGCGACAACACGAGAATCACCCCAACGGCTTTCATGCTGGCGACGATCGTCAAAGCAATCAACACCATCAGCCCAAAGTTAAGCAGATTTGTAGGCAAACCTGCCGCCTGGGCACCCAACGGGTCAAAGGTGTAAAACAACAACTCCTTGTACAACGCCACCACTACCGCCAGGACAATGACCGAAATCAGGGCGGTTTGCCAGACTTCCTCGGTACTGACTCCCAAAATATTGCCAAATAAAAAGTGGTTCAGATCGATCTTGTTGTCGTGCTGAATCAACGTAATCAGCGTAATCCCTAAGGCAAAGCAGGCGGAGAAGACAATTCCCATGGCGGCATCTTCTTTAATGGGCGATCGCGCTCGAATCCAGGCGATCGCCATCGTACTCAACACCCCCGCAATGAATGCCCCCAGGAAGATATTGGCACCCAACATAAAGGCGATCGCTAACCCCGGCAACACCGAATGGCTGATGGCATCTCCCAACAACGCCAATCGCTGCACCATCAGGTAACTCCCAACGACGGCACAAATCAACCCAACGAGGACTGCAACAATCAGTGCCCGTTGCATGAAGCCGTATTGCAAAGGTTCAAGGAGGAAGTCCATAGGGGAGGAAGGGAGAGGGATAAAGGCTGGGGATGGGGCAGGAAGGAGCCGACTGAGTCAATGGTCAATGGATGGGTCAATGGTTAATGGATGGGTCAATTGTTAATGGATGGGTCAATGGTTAATGGATGGGGCAATGGTCAATGGATGGGTCAATGGTCAATGGTTAATGGATGAGTCAATTGTTAATGGATGGGGCAATGGTCAATGGTCAATGGTTAATTGTTATATGGATGAGTCAATGGTTAATGGATGGGTCAATGGTCAATGGTCAATGGTTAATGGATGGGTCAATTGTCAGTGGATGATCGATCCCCCGCATCTACCCAATGTACGGCTTTCCCAGGCCCCAATTTCTCGTTGAGTATCCTTACTGGGGTTTGTGGATGCCCCCAAAACTGGGGGTCTAGCCCTTTTCAGTTCCCCATCGCATCAGTCATCCGCGCGCAAGAGCGATCGCTTAAGCCGCAAAGGCTACTCTGCCACCATAGGTAAGATACAGATTCTCTTGAGTCAAGACTGTGGCGCGATCGCCATGAGCGATGAGCGATTGATTCAACAAAATCAGGTCATCAAAGTGTTGAATGCTTTCGCCTAAATCGTGGCTAACCACCAGCACCAGCTTGTTAGCGGCTGCCAATTCCTGAAAGATGTCAAAAATTACGTCTTCTGTTTTTTGGTCGATACCCACAAAGGGTTCGTCAAAGCAAAAAACATCTGCTTCCTGGGTTAGGGCACGGGCAATGAAGACGCGCTGTTGTTGCCCACCTGAGAGTTGCCCAATGGGGCGATCGCGATATTTTTCCATGCCGACGCGCTCCAGAGCCGCAGCAGCAACACGACGGCTCACGGCTGAGAACCGCTGAAACCAGCCTGTTTTTTGGACTCGTCCCATCATCACCACATCCCACACGGTGGCAGGATAACTCCAATCGATCTGCGATCGCTGCGGCACATAGGCAACCCGTTCGCGCTGGTCTACGAGGGGGCGATCGCCATAGATGACATCCCCTTGAGCGGGCACAAGCCCCAACATAGCTTTGATTAAGGTGCTCTTTCCGGCTCCATTCGGGCCAAAAATACCCGTCAATCGTCCCGGTTGAATGGTTAAGTTGACATCCTTGAGTGCTTCAACGGAGCGATAGCTAACCCTCAGACGGTTTACCTGAATTGCTCGTGCTACAGTGCTTGCCTGCTTATCGGATGAGGTTGGCTGAAACACACGCTGATGGGCACTGTGGTAGTTTGGGCTGCTATCCACGGTTAACGAATAAGGAAACGTTCTAGTGTTCATGCCCAAATGCCTCCGGACCCTATCGTGGGTGACCTGAAAATGAAAGAATAATGAAAAGCCATTTCATTAACTATTTAAGCAAAAAATGAATGAAAAATGAAAACGTCTTTGGACGGGTTTCTGGAAATGATCTCGGTCATTCATCCACCCGCCCTCTTTATGAGATCCCCTAATCCCCCTTCTTCAGCTACTGTGTACCCACAAGTCGTCTGATTCAGCTTGTGCTGGGGTTGATTCCTCCTTAACCCTCCTTAACAAGGAGAGAACCGGAGTTTATCTCCCTTTTGAAGGGGGATTTAGGCAGGGTGGTTTCATGCAAGTGAAGAATTTTTGCTTCGCCCCCCTAGCCCCCCAATTTTGGGGGAAATGGGTCTGAAGTCCCCCAAAATTGGGGGATTTAGGGGGCAGATTAAGGCAATTAAACTCTAATTCACTTTTCTTTGTGTATATGAAACCACTCTGCTTTGGAAGGGGGATTTAAGGGGATCGAGTCCAGTTTTGAACGCTCATTCAGATCTGTGTACACGGTAGCCCCCTTAACCAGAGTTAAAGGGGAGCAAGACAACCAGACTAGTGTTTCACCTTCATCGGCGGATGAGTGGAGACATTTGTACCGTATAAGCGAGGGTCACTTTGAGGAGGGTTTGGCTCCGGTCCCAGAGGTTCTGGATTAGCGATGTACTCAAACTCACCTTTGCCATCAATGGATTTGCCTTGTGCCCAACGTCCTTCACGGCTTTCTTCACCCTTGGAGTTGTTCCAGAACTGGTAAGCAAATTCCCGCTTCTCCAGATCCAATGGGAAGGAACTGGGAACAGGAGTGGTCTCCATACCAGAGCTTTCCAGGTCTTCGATCGCCGCGAGCCATTGATTTTGGTGCATCGTGTCACGGGCAATCATAAAGCTGAGAGTGTCACGTACACCCCGGTCATCGGTCATCTCGTACATCCGCACTGCTTGCAAACGCCCCTGTGACTCTGCGTGCAAGTTAGAGCGAAAATCAGCCAGCAAGTTACCGCTAGCTACGATAAACCGACCATTCCAGGGATAGCCAACGCTATCTGCCGCCGTTGCACCCAATCCAGAGACGATCGCATGTTGAGGATTCATGCTGCCGTTAATGATATCGGTGATCACTTCACCGGGCTTGGTTCCACCCATGACTGCACCTACGACCGGGTCTTTTGCTCCGTCTTCTTGCATTTTGATGGGAGCTTTGTCGAGTAAATGGGCAATCATGGTTGCTAACATTTCAACGTGCCCGATTTCTTCAGTACCGATGTCGAGTAACATATCGCGGTACTTTGCGGGACCCCGGCAATTCCACCCCTGAAATAGGTACTGCATCATTACAGTCATTTCACCAAACGTACCGCCAATCAATTCTTGGATCTTCTTGGCGTAGACTGGATCGGGTCGCTCAGGAGGAGTGAAATACTGGAGTCGTTTGTCGTGATAAAACATCAGAAAAAACTCCTTAATAAACTTTGTTTGAACAATCAAAAACCCATGAGAATTGCTCTCAAAGGTAATTATTTCGATTGATTGCTTTTTATGTTTTAACAATTGATTTCCGATAGTTAATCAATCTATAGAAACATAGGGAATCAAATCAAAAGTCAGACTCTATCGAATCAAAAGAATGATGTAAAGGTTGTCCGTTTGATTTGCGAGTTAATGACACAATCTCAAAGAGTTAATTCTTTAAAGAAAAGTTATCAATAGGCTTTCGTGAGATATTATTTTGATGGTTAAAAGTCTTGATTTTTGGTTGAACTCATGAGAGGTAATCCGTACCCATGCATATCCTAGTTAGGATGACTACCTATCAATTCTCTTATGAATGTAACGATAGTTCTTTTATAGATTTAACGATGGCTTGGATTTCAAATCCTTCCTTTATGAGAGTTAAACCTACGTTAATTCAAATTCAATTGATGTTGCAGATGTAAACAATTCTGGTATTGCTCAATTCAAGATTTGATTTTCTTAAAACTGTAATTTTATTGGCACTTAAAAACACAGAATTTGTTTTCTATTTCGAGAAGATGTGTCAATAGAACGAGGTTTGAGAAGTTAAATTTCAATGCTTTACTCCTAAAGTCTTAAATTTTGTGATGAGTATTAATCAAGTCCCGGTTGAATATAGAGTAAATAGTAGAAATTTAAAGAAATAATAGGTAGAAATTCTTATGAGTTGGTGGCGCAAAAAACGGCGATTAACTGTGGCGATCGCTGCATTCCTGCTGGGGTTTTGGATCACAGCCTGCGGTGCATCGGGTGACGATTCCGCTGAGGGAGGCAAGCCATTGGTCGTCACCACCAGCACGGTCATTACTGACTGGGCAGCCCAGGTTGGAGGGGATGCAATCGAACTGCGAGGCATCTTAAAGCCAGGAGTTGATCCTCACGTCTATGAACCTGTGCCCGCCGATAGCGTCGCTTTTGAAGAGGCAGACCTGATTCTCTATAACGGCTACAACCTGGAACCAGGGCTAATCCGCATGATGAACTCTGCCGGGGCAAATGTAGAAAAATTGGCAGTGGGAGAAGTGGTGTCACCTCTAGAGATGGACAAGGAAGGAGAACAGGTGCCTGACCCCCATGTGTGGGGCAATGTGGAGAACGTGATCACCATGACAGAAGCCATTCGGGATGCCCTGATTCAACTGTTGCCAGACCGTGAGGCAGCGTTTACCGACAATAGCGATCGCTTTACTGCTGATTTAGCGCGGCTTCACACCTGGATTGGCGAACAGATTGCAACCATTCCGGCTGATCAACGTAAACTGGTTACCACTCACGATGCCTTTGAATACTACGCGCAGACTTACGGATTAGACGTTGTGGGCACCTTGATTGGCATCAGCACCGAAGAACAACCCAGTGCCCAAACTGTGCAAAAGCTAGTGGAGTCGATTAAAGCCACCGGGGTTCCGGCGATCTTTGCTGAAACCACCATCAACCCCCAACTCATTACAACTGTCGCCGAAGAATCGGGAATTCAACTCTCGCCACAACAACTGTATTCTGACTCTCTGGGCGCACCGGGCAGCAATGGCGACTCTTATATCAAGATGATGGTGGCAAATACGCAGGCGATCGTTGAGGCGTTAGGTGGCCGATATACTCCATTTGAGGTAAGAGAGTAGGGGAAAGAGACGCGATTAATCACCCCTCTACCCTTCCATCCCTCTACCCTTTCACCCACTCTCCTGATGTACCAACCCTATGGAAGACTATCCCGATATTGATTTAGCTGAGTTTATCGACCATGCCCTGCTCATCCCGATCGCCACTTCAGAACAGGTCATCCAGTGGTGTGATGAAGCCGATCGCTTCAAGTTTCCAGCGGTGTGTGTGTTTCCGTGTCATGTGCGGCAGGCAGCGAGTCTGTTGCACAACCGTCGTCCACAGGTCTGCGCGGTGATTGGCTTTCCGTCAGGGGCGACTACCTCAGCGGTTAAGCTCTATGAGGCGCAAGAAGCGGTTGAGAATGGAGCCACTGAGTTAGATGTCGTCATTAATTTGGGATGGCTCAAAGCGGGAAAAACAGATGAGTTACATCGCGAGATTGCTGAAATTTGTGATGCTACGGGTCAGCCTGTCAAAGCGATTTTAGAGATGTCGGTGTTGACCGATGCAGAAAAGCAACTGGCAGCGGAAGTCTGTATGGATGCCGGAGTCGCCTACCTCAAAACCCACACCGGGTGGAATGGTGGCGTAACTGTAAATGATGTGCGCTTTTTAAGGGAAATGACCAAAGATCGAATTGGCATCAAAGCGGCGAGTGGCATTCGTACAGCAGAGCAGGCGATCGAGCTAATTGTGGCAGGGGCAACGCGAATCGGCACCTCTCGCGGACCCGACTTGGTTCGTCAGCGCGTTAGGCTAGAGGAGGAGAAGAAGGCTGAAGGATAAAGGATAAAGGCTAGAAACCCATTTCCTACTGAGGATTGTGGATTGACTAAATCTACAAATGATGCGGGCGGGTTTGGCAGACCTATCTACACCCTGCAATGGATTTGACGACAAAACCTACCCCCACCCAATACGGAACTGATTTAATTGCCATTCCTTAACGCTTCCTCCTAATTTTTTGTTCTTTATATATATTTCATCCTTACTTGATTTCTGATCGTTCATCGTTTATCCTTCATCCTTTCCCAATGGCTGGAACCTACAAGGCAACTGGAATTAATCTCAAAGGCATTCCTCTGGGGGAGAGCGATCGCCTCTTAACGGTGTTGACCAGAGAGTTTGGGTTAATTCGGCTAGTAGCACCAGGGGCGCGAAAGCACCAATCTAGCCTGCGGGGAAGAAGTGGGCTGTTCGTAGTCAACGAGTTATTAATCGTCAAGGGAAAGAGTTTAGACAAGATCATTCAGGCGGAGAGTTTAGAGTCCTATCCCAGCCTGAGTCAGGACTTACGAAAACTCACCGCCAGTCAATACATCGCTGAACTGGCTCTCTATCAAGCCTTGAGCGATCAACCCCAGGACGATCTTTTTGACCTGTTAAATCAACTCCTCAGCCGAATTGAGCAACAACCCGGAGCCAGCACACTGGCAATTTTGGTACAGGGAATTTTTCATCTGTTAACCTTGGCAGGGGTGGCACCTCAAGTCAATAAATGTTGCCTGACCCAACAAGCCTTGATGCCCGATTTGATGAATTCTGACTGGCGGGTTGGATTCAGTGCCAGTGCGGGTGGTACTGTTGACATGGCGGCGTTGAAGCGGTCGTCGTCTAAACCGATCACCGCCAAAGAACGCTTATCTACCCAGCGAAAGGGGGCTTCTCTATCGACCGTCTCTTACCCGTTGGTAAAGCAAAGCGGTAAAGTTGTTGAAGGAGCGATCGCTTCCCACGAAGCAACTCACTACTCTCACGCTGCGCCCGATTATGTGGCACACCTTGATGCAACTGAATTGACTCTGCTGCAACGATTGGCTCAGTCGGATTTGCCCTCCGTGGAGAACCCGATCCAGCCCCCACAATCCTTGCCGTCTTCTGTCTCCGATCGCGTTTGGCTCTCGGTTGAGCGAGTTCTTAGAAATTACGCTCAATATCATTTTGAGAAAACAATTCGTTCGGCGACGCTGGTTGATACCTGTTTTTTGTCCACGCCCCTGCTCTCCCCTGAACCATGATGCGATTGTCCGATTCAGATCTGGGAATACATCAGCCATTCCTCAGCCAGCTTCACTCGGAGGCTGATGACTCGCTACACAGACTCGGTGACACGTCGTTACAGCCGTTACGTGAACCCAATCCAGACAGGACGTTAAATGGTAAAAGCAATGGGGCTAAAGCGCAGGCAAAGGATAACGGGGCTAGTGATGTTGAGGAGATTGAGGATGTCGATGAGCGGTCAGATACTAGTGCTCTAGCCGCGATGCAGGAGTTGATGCAAGCGACGGCTACCCATGATGCTCCAACGACGGTTGAAGAGGATGAGGATGTCCTATCTCACTCTGGAAATGGGGCTAATGGCTACGCTGATACTCATCGCAATGGCTCTCTTTCCAGTCCTGCCGAGGTGCCAGAAGTAGAGACAGATGAGGTTGAGCATGGGTTTTTGCCCGTTCTCAAAAACCGTAATTTCCTGGCATTGTGGAGTGGTCAAGTCTTTTCTCAGTTGGCAGACAAGGTTTACCTGGTGCTGATGATCATGATCATCACAAGTCGTTTTCAGGCAGCAGGGCAAACGATTAGTGGTTGGGTGTCTGCCGTCATGATTGCGTTCACGATTCCGGCGGTGCTGTTTGGGTCGATCGCCGGGGTCTATGTTGATCACTGGTCTAAAAAAGCGGTGCTGGTGTTTACCAATCTCTTACGTGGGGGGTTGGTGCTAGCGTTGCCACTGTTGCTGTGGGTGTCGCAGGGGTGGGCACCTTTTTCTGGCATTCCCATCGGCTTTGCCGCCTTGTTGGGCATTACGTTTTTGGTGTCAACGCTGACTCAGTTCTTTGCCCCGGCGGAACAGGCGGTGATTCCTTTGATTGTGGAACGAAAGCACTTGCTGTCCGCCAATTCGCTCTACACCACAACCATGATGGCATCGGTGATCATTGGCTTTGCCGTGGGGGAACCGTTGCTGGCGATCGCTGACACGCTGATTGACAAGTTCAACGCGATTACTAGCCCTGACATCGGTAAGGAACTGCTGGTGGGCTTTAGCTATGCGATCGCTGGAGGGTTGCTCCTGCTATTGCGAACCAACGAGAAGGTAGACCAGGATGATCAGCCACCGCCTCAGGTCTGGCAAAATATCCGCGATGGGCTGCGCTATCTAAACGCGCAAAAGCGAGTCCGGGCAGCATTGGCGCAGTTAATCATTCTGTTCTCGATTTTTGCGGCTCTGGCGGTTCTGGCGGTGCGGTTAGCAGAGGTGATGCCTGCGATCAAGTCGTCCCAGTTTGGCTTCCTGCTGGCGACTGGAGGCATCGGCATGGCACTGGGGGCAGTCCTGATTGGCTACTTTGGTCAACGAGTATCTCGCACGCGGCTTAGCCTCTATGGCTCTGTGGGCATGGCAGCCTCCCTTGCGGCTCTGTCGCTGTTTACGGAGCGGTTGGTGCCAACGCTGTTGTTGTTGACCTGTCTGGGGGCATTTGCGGCGTTGGTGGGCATCCCCATGCAAACCGCTATCCAGGAGGAAACCCCGGAGGAAATGCGCGGGAAAGTCTTTGGTTTACAAAACAATGCTATTAACATTGCATTGAGTCTGCCTCTGGCACTGGCGGGAGTGGCAGAAACCTATCTGGGTCTGCGAATTGTGTTTATCGGGCTGGCAGTGATGGCGATCGCAGGAGGTGCCATTACCTGGTCGATTTCACGGGCAGACTGAACCAAATTGCCCTGAAATAATTAATTAATGATTAAATTCATATATTAGACAGATTATTTCAAACGGCAAACCTAAATTAAATGCATATTGCTTGGCTTGGAAAGAAGTCTCCCTTTTGTGGAAACGTCACCTATGGTCGAGAAGTTACAAACGCTCTCCTAGATCGAGGACATCGGGTTAGTTTTATTCATTTCGCGCAGGACGAAGCTGAAGAGTCAGCCGACGAAACTGGGCGAGATTGTCAGGAAGTGTCCATTCCATTTCTGTATAAATCGCAGATCTATACGATTCCTTCCTTTAAATCCAGCAAAGTCCTGATACAGGCATTGAGTCAGCTCAAGCCCGATCTTGTTCATGCGTCTTTAACCCTCTCTCCGCTTGATTTTCTGCTTCCAGAAATTTGTCAAGAGCTAGACCTGCCCCTGGTGGCAACGTTTCACCCCCCGTTTGACCGCAAGCGGCGGAATTTGACATCGGGCACGCAACACCTGATGTATCAACTCTATGCCCCGTTTTTGGCAAACTACGATCGCGTCATTGTGTTCTCCCACATTCAGCGAGAGTTGCTCGTGCGTCTGGGGGTGCCTGCGCCTCAGGTGGCGGTGATCCCGAATGGCGTTGATGTGGAGAAATATTCTCCTGGGTTGTCTCGCCTCAAGGCAGAATTGGGCGCACAGCGGTTGTTTGTCTACCAGGGGCGGATTGCGCCTGAAAAAAATGTGGAGTCTCTGCTGAAAGCCTGGAAACAGACAGAAATGGGCGATCGCAGCAAATTAATCGTCGTGGGTAATGGTCCTCTAGCATCGACGCTGATGCCTTTTTATGGGGCAGAACACGGCATTATCTGGTTGGGGTTTGTGGCGGATGAGCAGCGGCGCATCGAGATTTTGCGCGGTGCTGATGTGTTTATCCTGCCGTCTCTCGTAGAAGGGCTATCGCTGTCACTGTTAGAGGCGATGTCCTGTGGGGTGGCGTGTTTAGCAACCGATGCCGGAGCAGATGGCGAAGTGATTGAAGACGGTGCTGGGGTCATTCTCAACACCAGTCGGGTTGCTACCCAGTTGCAAACCTTGCTGCCACTCTTCCGCGATCATCCAGAATTGACAACCCTGCTCGGTCGCAAAGCGCGTCAACGGGTACTCGATCGCTACACCCTCAGCCGCAATATCACCCGTCTGGAGGAGTTGTATTATCAGGTGCTACAGCAACAACGGGTTCATTTGAGCCGATCGATGTAATGGTCTTGAGTTCGAGATAGAGATTGTGGCGGTTGAAACTGCAGCGATACGAGCGAACCGATCGGCATCGGTTTGGCAAACCGTGATTTTCGAGTAGTCCGCGAATTGCAGCCATAGCCACTTTGTTGGGGCGGAGGCGAGTCAGAAAGCTCCCCTAAAATCAGTGTTTGAGCCATTGCTTTGTCCTGAGCTTTCTGACCAAAGCTACAGTGCGCCAGACGCCTGATTCGATTCGACGTTAAGGTAGGGTTTGGTCTTCCAAACCCGTACAAATAGGGATAAATTGCCAGCATCCCCAGGCAAAGCTGGGAAACACGGCACTGGTAGCACCTGCTAACTCATGACTTGACGGGCGATCGCATCAATCACCTTCGTCAGGTGGTGGTCAGGGTATTTGATTGAAAAGACACCTGCGCTGGCTAACACCATCATTTCATCAGAGTGGGGCAAAATGCCTGCAACATCTGCCTCGTAGGTTTCTTGAATACGCTGCCTCAGTTGATCAAAATCAAAGACCGTTGGGGCTTTGTTCACCACCATCAACAACTTCGGCACCTCTAACTTACGAGCCACATCCACCGTAACGGCGGTTCCCTGATAGTCTTGCTGATCCGGGCGCAAAATCAACACCAGCACATCTGAGATGGTGATCGAGAGCAGCGTCTCTTCGTTTAAGCCAGGGTGAGTATCAATAAACAGGTAGTCAAGCTGGAGTGCCTCAATCAAGTCCTGAAAGCCTTCGTTGAGCAAGCCCACGTCGTAGCCCTCGCGTAACACACGGGCAATTTCTCCTGCTTTGACACTGGAGGGCACCAAAAAGACTTTGCTACGGCTATCTCCCTTTCCCTCTAGCACTGAGGTTACATCGTATGCTACGTCACCGATGGCTCGACGTCCCCAGAGATAATCATTGAGGGAGCGATCGATACTGTCTTCATCAAACCCAAACAAGACGTGAATTCCAGGGGATTGAATGTCGGTATCGACAATTCCAACGCGATAACCATATCGAGCAACAGTAGCAGCAAGATTAGCAGTTGAATTTGATTTCCCAGTTCCACCCCGGTAGGAGTGAATGGAAACAATTTTGGACATGGTTTACCTCAAAGTTCGAGAACAAATTAGGGTGGATAGCAATCCGTTTAGGTGAGAGGTTAGCTGTCGCTGTTGGGTCATCAAAGAGCGTGTCCTAAATATTTAATCAAACCATATCTTCGGTTCACTAGTCATTGATTCATTGCGTAATCCATCACTCCAGGGGTGGTTTTGCCCAGATCCCCAGTTTCCAGGAAAGCAAAATAAATCCCTGTTCAGGACGGCTATAGAGACCGGAGCTTTCAGGTTTCCAGGATCTTTCTGCCTCGTCGGCTACATCTAAACTGGGTGAGCTTGCTGATGTTCCCGCATGGTTTTGACAAACTGCTCAAACAAGTAGTCAGCATCGTGGGGACCAGGACTGGCTTCAGGGTGATATTGCACTGAAAACATGGGCAGGGTTTTGTGCCGTAGCCCAGCAACGGTGCGATCGTTCAGGTTCAGGTGAGTGATCTCAACGTCGGCATCAGGCAACGAGTCAGCGGCGATCGCAAAGCCGTGGTTTTGACTGGTGATCTCGATCCGTTGTCGCAGCCCGGCAGGTTGGTTCAAACCGCGATGTCCAAACTTTAACTTGAAGGTTTCAGCCCCCAACGACAGTCCCAAAATCTGGTGTCCCATACAGATGCCGAAGACGGGCTTTTGAGCATTGAGCAAAGCTTTGGTGGTTTCAATCCCTTCCGTGACAACGGATGGATCGCCCGGTCCATTGGAGAGGAAGATGCCATCGGGGTTGTAGCTGAGAATCGTTTCTGGAGGGGTATCCGCAGGGACAACGATAACGCGACAACCATAGCTAGCAAGCCGTCTCAAAATGTTACGTTTGATGCCAAAGTCAATTGCCACGACGGTCAATTGCGGCTCTCCGGGCGTCGCAGTGCTGCTAAATTCCCAAACATCAGTCGTGGGATCAGACCATTCGTAAATCTCCTTGGTGGTGACTTCTTTCACCAGGTTGAGCCCTGCCATGCTGGGAGCCTCTTGCACCTTGAGCAGCAACTCCATCGGGTCGAGAATCTCGGTTGAAATGGCTCCATTCATTGCCCCGGTGGAACGAATTTTGCGGGTCAGTGCGCGGGTATCAATTCCGAAAATGCCTGGAATTTTGTGTTGTTTCAAGTAGTCAGGCAGTGATTGAGCTGACCGCCAATTGCTGGGACGCTGGCAGATGTTGCGGGCGATCGCCCCTGCCACGTGAGGGGCATCTGATTCTTCATCTTCGGGATTGACGCCCGTATTACCCAACTCTGGGTAAGTAAAGGTTACGATTTGACCGCGATAGCTGGGGTCGGTTAAAACTTCTTGATATCCGGTCATGCCTGTGTTGAACACGACCTCACCAATTGCTGTACCTGCTGCCCCAAAAGACCACCCTCGATAGGTAGTTCCATCTGCTAAAACGAGTAGTGCAGGCTGGGCGGTAGAAAATGACATAGAACCTCGATAAGCAATATGAGATAACGATAGAAGTGTGCGATGACCCAATCGGGGAAACTGCTTCGCAACGCCTTTAATCCTAAACTTGGATCAGGGAATATTGAAGTATAAGATTTACCATCGTTTTTGTCAGTTACAGGTGAGCGTCACAGGGTCAGACGCTACCCCTGGTTGATTGTAGCCCCTGGTTGATTGTAGCCAAACTCCTAACCGCTTCGGCGCGACTCACCACAGCCATGCCTATTTCTTTTCAGTCCGGCGCAACCCTTACTGTCTTGCTTAGTGTAGTGGCGATCGCCACTGCCAGTTGTGGTAACAACAGCCCCATTAACTCCAGTGCTGTGCAGACCTCGGCTCCTGTGGCGAGCCCGGTAGCCAGTCCAAATGCGGTGTCCAGCCCAACGACAAATCCGGTGGCAAGTCCCGCTCCTCAAACGCAAAGTGATTCCTATCAACGGGCGATCGCCAGAGCCTCCAGTGCCTACACGATTAGCCAGTCTGCCCAATCCCAGGATGATTGGCGATTGGTGGCGAGTCGCTGGCAGCAGGCGATCGACCTGATGGCGTCTGTGCCCGTCGGTAGCCCAAACCATGCGGTGGCTCAGCGCAAGCTCCCCGAATATCGCCGCAATTTAACCTACGCTCAGCAGCAGGCAAGCCGTCCCACCAATAGCACCAATCCGGGGCGGGTGGTTGTATCTCCTACTGGCACTCCGGTACAGGGGGGTATGCCAATCAGTGCTGCTCCTGCGGTGCCGAGTGGAGCTATTGGAGATGGCGTCTTTCGGGTGCCGATTACTCGGCGGATGGGAGGCACTCCCGTTGTCAATGTCACCTTTAATGGCAGTCAAACCTATGAAATGATTGTGGACACTGGAGCCAGCGGTACGCTGATCACTCAGGCGATGGCGTCTGCATTGGGGGTGACTCCCGTTGGGCAGGTGAGGGTGGATACGGCGAGTGCTCGTGATGTGGCGTTTCCGCTGGGATATGTCAACTCCATTGAGGTAGGAGGGGCAGTTGCGACGGATGTCGTTGTGGCGGTAGCAGGTCCCGATTTGAGTGTGGGTCTATTGGGTCATGACTTCTTTGGTAACTACGATGTCACGATTCGTCAGAATGAGGTTGAGTTTCGGATAAGGTAAGCGGCAATATCACAGTGAAGGTTGACCCCTGATCGAGTTGTGATGCGAGATAAATCCGACCGTTTAATAATTTGACCAACCGATCGACGATCGCCAATCCTAGCCCCGTGCTGTCAGCCACATTGGCGCGATCGCCCACTTGTCCTCGAATGTAGGGTTGAAAGATGGCTTGTTGGTCTTCAGGGGCGATACCCATGCCGCTATCACTGATGATGATCGTCCATTCCTGCTCGGAAATCACCTGGCAGGTTAACTGCACGGTTCCCTGCTTGGTGTAGCGAATTGCATTGCTCAAGAGATTGGTCAAGACTTGTTGTAGCCGTAGAGGGTCGGTGGCAACCTGTTGGGGGGCGCGATCGCAATCAATTTGCAAATCTAATGCCTTGCCATAGGTCAACGGTTTTACCATTTCAACCACCGACCGAATCAGGGGAGTGACCTCCGTGTCAATGAACTGAGACTTCATCGTGCCCGACTCATACCGTGAAATTTCCAGGGAGTCGTTGATCAACCGCAGAAGTTGTCGTCCTGATTGCAATACTCGTTCAATGTTTTCTAGATTGGGCATCGAGTCGCGGGTTGACCCCTCCTGACGGTGTTGCCGTAAAAACAGATCTGAATAGCCAATGATTGAGGTCAGGGGCGTTTTCAACTCATGGGCTAACTCCGCCAAATTGGATTGATTTGCCCGTACCAGACGAGTTAACTCCTGATTAGTCAGCTTTAATTCACTCTGAAGTTGCTCTAACTCACGCAAACGCCCCTGGGTGTAACTGTCAAAACAACGGGCGATCGCCTCATCAATGACGGTGTCAATCAATCGCACGGCTCGTAGCAATTCGGTAGGCGAGCCTGCCACCAGATCAGTTTCTAGAATTGAGAACAAAACTGAGCGCAAAATACGATATTCACGAGCAATTTCTGAGGGTTCAAATCCCTGCTCTGACCGCAAAATACCGTGCTCTAAACTGACATCAACTAGAGTTTTGACATCGTTGACCTCAGATTGAGACAAAATTGTTGCCATCGCTTCTAACACTTTCGGCAAGCTATTTCGGATGGACTCGTAGGTTAATTCTTGAGTTGTTGTGATCTCGCTATCTTGCCGAACGGCTTCAACCCAATTTTCTGTAATGAGTTTAATTTTCTGCCTCAAAATTTCACTGAAATCGGTCATAGCTCTAGCACTTTGGGATGATTCTTCTTTTAGCCTACAAGTCTAAAAGTCGTTTATGCATTTACCCTTAGTAAGAGAAATTAATGATGCTATAGCAATCCTATTGGACTTGTGAAGAGACTGGAGAAAACTCTCCTCTGTCCTGGGTTCTGCGAGAGGACGAATGATCTACGACCCGTAACAGAGCGATCGCCAAAATTGATTTAGGGCTGCTATAGCTGAATGTATAAATTGAGGTTTAGAAAATGCTAATCATTCTACAAAAGTTGAATCGTGTAACTTTTAAGGAACGATCCACTTTGCATATTCAAATCTGATTTTTTCTAACACTCTAAAGACGACTTGATGTCCAAAAACTTGAATTCTTGGGTAACTTATTCGTTTGATTAATAATGTTAATTTTCTACCTTAAAGGCGATCGCCTCCTAACAATTCTCTCCCGGTTGTTCACAGGCTCCAATGCTTACCCAACTGGTGGAGCCATCTTCCCAGTGTTCCTTTTTCCAGATTGGGGCATTGTGTTTTAACGTGTCGATCGCATACTTGCAAGCTTCAAAGGCTTCCGTACGGTGAGGGCAACCCACTGCCACCAGCACGCTGATCTCGCCAACTTGTAGCTTGCCAGTGCGATGGTGGATGACCACTCGTGTCACATCGGTCCAGATTTGGCGGATTTGAGTGGCGATCTGTTGGAAAATGGCGATCGCCATGGGTTCATACGCTTGATACTCCAGGGCAACGACTGGCTTTCCATCCGTGTTGTTTCGCACCATACCACTCATCACAACGATTGCCCCATTCGCTGCATCATCCGCCAGACCATAAACTTCTTCTAACGACAATGGCGCAAAGGTAATCGAGAAATGATCGTGGGTTGAGGTAGGGATAGGCGTGGCAGATAGAGTCATACGATTTTGGATTTTAGATTTTGGATTTGCGTTGCTTGAGTTGATAATTGGTGTGTGCATTCCGAATGTGAGCGAGACGCTCACTCTGTCTGAATAATCACTAGAGAGGGCGAGCAAGATGCTCGCGACTCCCTTTCTCTTTTTCCTACAGACGCGATGAATCGCGCCTCTTCATTCTTCACTCTTCATCCTTCATCCTTTATCCTTTTTCCCTATCCCCTTCCACTTCCCATCAGATACAGCAACGCCATCCGTACGGCAACGCCACTGGTGACTTGTTGAGCAATCAAACTAATCTTGGGATCATCCATCAAGTCTGAGCTAATCTCGACGCCTCGATTAACAGGACCAGGGTGCAGCACTTTTACGTCCGGTTTACAGAGTTTGAGGCGATCGCTGGTGATCCCAAACTGCTGATGATATTCGCGCAGGCTGGGTAGCAAATGCTGGGTCATGCGTTCCCGTTGCAAGCGCAGGGTCATGACAAAATCGGCATCTTGTAGGGCAGGCTCAAGCTGCCAGTGCAAAAACAGCTTGCGGGGTAACAGGGTCGCTGGAGGCAACTCGGCGGAACTTTGGGGGGAGGTTAATGCGTCATAGTGAGGATTGACGTAGTGAGCAAACAATTTCGGCACCAGGGTAGGAGGTCCTGCCAGATGGACTTCTGCGCCACTTGCGGTAAGACTCCAGATGTTGGAGCGGGCAACTCGTGAGTGCAGAATGTCACCCACGATCGCAATTTTTTTGCCAGCCAACAGTGACAACCGGGGATGCTCTGGATCGAGCAATGTGCATATCGTAAACAGGTCGAGTAACGCCTGTGATGGGTGTTCATGTTGCCCATCTCCTGCATTCAAGATGCCAACGTGGGATTTCAACCGATCCATTTCAGCGGCGATCGCAGCAGGCACCCCAGCCTCGCGATGGCGAATCACCATCATGTCGGTTCCCATGGCGAGATAGGTCTTCGCCGTGTCTAAGATCGTTTCTCCCTTTGTCAAGGATGAAGTTCCAGGGGCAAAATTTAAGGTATCGGCAGATAACCGCTTTGCCGCTAACTCAAAACTACTCCGAGTACGGGTGGATGACTCAAAGAACAAGTTAGCTACAACCTGACCCTGAAGCGTTGGCACTCGCTTGGTTCGACGAGACAACACCTCCCGAAAACTGGCAGCCGTCTGTAACACCGTGTCATACTCATCGGGCGTAAAGTCTGCGAGGGAAAGGATGTGGCGACGAGTCCAGGTCATAACCGACTAAACTGCAAATCTATGAATCACACTAAACCTACCTTAACTGTAGTCATCATTGGCATATTGTTTTCCCTGTTAAGTGGTTGTAATCAAGTATCTCGCAATCCAGCAGGCAATAACACGACACCATCGGCGATCGCTTCACCTGCCTCCCCAGGTACCTCTACAACCCCAGAGGCTTCACAAGCCAATAGCCCCGCTGCTTCAGCTACGAATGCCCCTAGCCCCAGCCCAGTCGATACGGTTCCTGTTAAGGTTTATCACGTTGATGACCAATGCGAGAACCTGGTTTCTGAAACCGTTCAAGTGGCGAGCGATCGCCCTATAGAAGCGGCAATTGGCAAAGTGCTTGAGGGGCAAGGCAACTCCCAGTTCAAACTCTCAGGTTACCGGGTCAGTGTGGATGATAACGGTGTCGCTACCGTTGACCTGCGCCTCTCGCCCGACTCTCCACGCCAGTTAGTTTCCCTCTCTGCCTGTGAGCAAATGTCTCTGTTTAGCAGCCTGGAGGAAACATTGATGCAGAATCCCGAATGGCAGATTAAATCAGTTCGGTTTACAGAGCAAGGCAAAGAAGTGGTTTTGTAAAGGCTAGGGTTAGCAGTCCAATCGCTGATAGGGTGATGGGGTAGATGGGTGAGGGGGTGATGGGGTGATGGGTGAACCGTAAAGACGCCATTACTGCAAAGACGTGACTACTGTTAAAGACGCGATTAATCGCGTCTCTCCCCTACTCCCCATTCCCTCTTCCTCACTCCCTACTCCCCTACACCTGTACCTGATTCTTGGGAGGAGCCGATTCTAGAATCGTGTTGACCAGTCCTTCCATACGATGTACTCGTTCTTGTAGTAAGTCGATCTGGTTTTGTGTATCGGCTCTGACTCGTTCGTTCAAATCGGCTTCGATCCATTTCGACAGATGAACGATCGCCTGAAGCGGGGATTTCAAATCGTGGCAGGTCATATACATCTGCTGCAAGTCAACACGGGCTTGGGTTAGTTCCATGGTGATTTGTGCCAACTCTTTGAGACGGGATTGCAACTCCGCTGCGAGGTGCTCCTGTTGGGTGATATCCCGAACGATCGCCACTCGACGATGATGATTAACGACCTGCCCAATCGATAACTCAACCGGGAAGGAGGCACCCAGTTTGCGTCGTGCTACACCCTTTTGCGATCGCTGTACCTCCGCTTTCTCAGGATCGGGGCTATCTGTAGCCGTTTGATCTAGCAAGATATTCAAGCTTTTGCCTACCATTTCAGAGGAATCATAACCAAACATTCTCAACGCGGCGGGGTTGAGGGTTTCGATTTGCCCCTCTGAGTTCAGGGTAAACAAACTGTCGGTAACGCTGCCCTCGATCGCCTTCAAGAGAGCGTTTGTATCCTGCAACTGAGCTTCTCGGTGGAGCAGTTCTCGATATAACCGTTGCAGCAGATAAAACGTCGCGAGGGCACTGAGCAACCCAATGCCAGTTGTGATCCCGATAAGAGCGATCGCAGTATCATGCTGCTGTTTTAGAGCACGATATCGTCCATTCGACAGTTCTTGTTCGGGCGAAGTGGGATTGTTCATCAACTCATCGGATTTGTGCTGCAACCCGACTAGGGAAACGAGAGGTGTTGCTACACAAACCGCTGAAATCACAACCAACAACGCACTCTGACGTCGGGTAGGCAGGCTCGACCGTAAACCATTCAAGGCTTTTGAGAGACGAGTGTGCATGACTGCATCCTGATTGAAATCTGATGAGTGTGACTGCTAATCAGTCGATAAAGTTCATGTCACTCTACCAAATGTCACAGGATGGAAGTAAATATAGCTACATAAAACCGCCTAAAGACAGAAATTGAACTCTATCTTTAGACGGTTCTGTAACAATTGGAAAGGGTTGCTCCAGGAATTATTAGGAGATTTTTGAGAAAGAATCTACCAATCGGTTTCCGGTAGGAGCGTTTTGCAAAACACCCTTACAGGTATTTTGTTTTCTGGGAATCTCCTTAGACCTTCTTGAGCCAGCTAAACATGGCTCGCAGATCCTTACCGACTTCTTCGATGGGGTGCTCTGCCTCACGCCGACGCATCGCGGTAAAGCCTGCCTTGCCTGACATGTTTTCTAACACGAACTCCCGCGCAAACTGTCCGGTTTGAATCTCGCTGAGGATCTTTTTCATCTCAGCTTTCGTCGCATCGGTGACAATGCGAGGTCCACGGGTGTAGTCGCCATATTCTGCGGTATTGGAGATACTGTCGCGCATCTTGGCTAAGCCACCTTCGACCACCAGATCTACAATCAGCTTCACTTCATGCAGACATTCAAAATAAGCCAGTTCAGGTTGATAACCCGCTTCAACCAGCGTTTCAAAACCAGCTTTGATCAGTGCACTCAAGCCACCGCAGAGCACCGCCTGTTCTCCAAACAGGTCAGTTTCCGTTTCTTCACGGAAGCTAGTTTCCAGAATTCCTGCACGGGTGCCACCGATGCCTTTTGCGTACGCCATGGCGCGATCGCGGGCTTGTCCAGAGGCGTTTTGATAGACCGCAAACAGACAGGGAACCCCTTCCCCTTGTTCGTAGGTGCGGCGTACCAGGTGTCCAGGTCCCTTGGGTGCAATCATCACCACGTCCACGTCCGCTGGGGGAACGACTTGAGCAAAGTGAATGTTGAAGCCGTGAGCAAATGCCAACACTTTTCCGGGCTTCAAATTGGGTTCGATTTCATCGCGATAGACTGTCTTTTGCGTTTCGTCGGGCAGCAAGATCATGATGAAATCAGCCGCAGCAGAAGCATCGGCAACGGATTTAACGGTTAACCCTGCGGCTTCAGCCTTCGCCGCAGATCTGCTTCCTGGATAGAGTCCGACGATAACATTGACACCACTATCTTTGAGGTTTAAGGCGTGAGCGTGACCTTGAGAACCGTAACCAATAATGGCGATCGTTTTTCCGGCTAATAAATCCAAATTCGCGTCGGCATCATAATACATGCGAGCCATAGTCTCTCTCCATCCAGCAAGCGTAGAAATTTCTGCAAGTCCTTGATTTTACCAAAATGTGTGGTGCTAACCGCAGATCGTGTTGGGAGAGTTTAGGGTTTAGTGGTGATGGTCAATGGTCAGTGGTCAATGGTCAGTAGTCAATGGTCAATGGTTAGTGGTCAGTGGTGGATAGTTGGTCGTCAATGGTCAATAGTCAATGGTTAGTGGTCAGTGGTCAATAGTTGGTCGTCAATGGTCAATAGTCAATGGTTAGTGGTCAGTGGTCAATAGTTGGTCGTCAATGGTCAGTAGTCAATGGTCAATGGTTGCCCACAATTGACTATTGACTATTAGCTATTGACAATAGACAAATGACTTTTACCCATTAACCCACCCTTAGGCGGGCTGTACGGCAGGTTCCACCATTTCGGTGAATTGAATAATATCTTGCCGGGGATCAGCGTACGCCACTTTTACATCAAGGCGATCGCCCACTTCGACTTGGCGGTTAAAGCGCATCGCGAGTTCTAACCCCAGGTCTTCGAGTAAGACCAAGCCCAGATTTTCGTGTTCTCGCAACCAGCGCAGCATCAATGCCTGCCACACCTCTTCTGAGTTGCGCCGCAAAAATTCTAAACCCCAGTAGCGGTTAGTTTGACGTTCTACCAATGTGGCTTCATAGGCAGTAGTGCTCACCGCTTGCAGCAACTCTCGCAGTGCTTCTGCGGTAAAGGGTAGGGTTTCGCCCCGCAGGTGTGCTTTGAGTTGAAAATGTGCCAGTAAGTCGGTGTAGCGACGAATGGGAGAGGTGACCTGGGTGTAAAGATCTAACCCCAAACTGGCGTGACGCATGGGAGTAGTGCTGACCTCACTGCGGGGCATACAGCGACGAATGGCGCAGTAACGCACAGGGCCTGGAGGTAGTTGCATCAACTCTTCGTCGGAGGGCAGTTCGGGTTGAGACTGTCCCCGGAAGGGCAAGGGGATCTGGTGGGTCTGCCCGTAGCGTCCGGCAACCTCACCCGCCAGGATCATCATTTCTGCGACCAGATGGCGCGAGGGAGAGTCTTCTAACACCTGAATGGTGATTTCGTCGTCCTGCACTTTAATGGACGACTCTGGCATGTGGATGCTGATGGCTCCCTGCGACTGTCGCCAGGTTTGCCGCCGCTTTGCCCAGTTGGCGATCGCCTCAATCTCTGTTTCAGAGCGCAACCCCAGTTGCAACATCTCATCCACATCTTCGTAGGTGAGGCGATAGGTCGGTTTGACCACACTGGCACGAATGGTGTAGTCCTGCACTTCCCCCAACTCATCCAGCACCACCCCAAAACTCAAGGCAGTACAAATTCGCCCCTGAATCAGGCTCATGGGTCCCGTTGCCAACTCCGTCGGGAACATCGGCACCATTCCCGTCGGCAAATAGAGCGTTGTGCAGCGGCGTCGGGCTTCTAAATCTAAATCGTCTCCGGGGAATACCCAGCGAGTCGGATCGGCGATATGAATCCAGAGGCGTTGTTGCCCATCCTCCAAAAATTCCACACTCAGCCCATCGTCGATCTCACAGGTGCTTTCATCGTCGATCGTATAAACCTTGAGGTGCGTCAAATCGAGTCGATCACTATCCGGATCGACGGGCGGGTCAGTCAGACAACGTTGAGCCATATCCAGCACCTTGGCAGAAAAGTTGGTTGGGATCTGGCTACGCCTCAGAAATAGATTTTCGTGGGGATTCCAGATTTGCAGATCGACTAAGAGTTGAAAAGCAGCCTGAACCGTTTCTGGACGACCCAAAGCGGTCAGAATTTCTAAAGCAGGCGTACGATGGTTGGACTCTTCGCCTAGAGTTGCAAACTTCTCTAATGCTTCCAACCGAGTGGAATCAGAGCCTTGCCATGCCACCCGCACTCCCACTAATGCCTGCTGAGTTCGCTCCAGAAAGCCCTGCCACTCTTGTTGTCGTTGAGCCGCGATCGCCACCTGGTGCTTTAACTCAGCCACCTGAGATGCAGAGCGCGGTTCGTAAGCATCACCCTTTTGCTTGAAGTAGAGCTTGTCTTCGGACAGGAGCCAGTAGGCGGCATAGCATAAGGGAGGACTTTGATCAGAGAACAGCAACATCGCCATTCCGGCGGGATCAGTTCCCTCACCCTCCTCCACGAGTAGCTCCCATGCGACTTCTAAACCTGAAGGGTCTAGATAGGGCTGAATCTCTTTTAAGAAGTTGGGGATATCAGCGGGCTTGTAGGTCTGACCTGTAACTTCGTAGGTAATTTGACGAGGATGCAATGTATGAGCCTGTCCACGCTCATCAATGACAATCCAATGCTTTTTACCTTCTGGACGGTCAGCTACAGCTAAACGGCGATCGCCATGCAACCGAAATTCAACCAGTGTTCCCTTTTCCATAGAGAGGGAGTGGGAGTAAGGGGGTAAAAGTGAAGCGTCAGAGACTCAGAAACAAGCTAATGAGAGAGGGGGGAGAGAAATTACATGGGCAGATTTCATCTATCCCCTTTCTATCTCCCTCTAGCCTTCCTGGTTGATGAATGGCAGCAATGCCAGGACTCGCGCCTGTTTGATTGCCTTCGTGAGATCGCGCTGCTGCTTGGCAGTTAGACCTGTGATGCGTCGAGGGAGGATTTTGCCTCGCTCAGTAATAAATTTTCTTAAGAGATCGACATCTTTGTAGTCGATTGGATCATCCGGCTTAATCGGGGAGACGCGACGACGATAGTAGGTCATAACTTCAGCTATTTAATTTCCTTGTGAGCGGTATGTTTGTTGCAGTGTGGGCAGAATTTATTCAACTCTAACCGTGCCGTTGTGTTACGGCGATTTTTAGTGGTGGTGTAACGCGAAACCCCTGGCGATCGCTTGTCGGGGTTGGTGCGACACTCAGTACACTCTAGCGTAATGATGATCCGAACGCCCTTAGCCATAATCTGAGCAGCTCAACGAATAACAATTAAACACAAACGTCTATTGTTTCACAAAATGACGGGTATCGGCAACCTGATCGCATGGAACTTTCACTATCTCTGTTTCAGTCGCCGCTGAGCCAGGGCCCAGAGCGATTTTAGCTTGAGATCGAGGGAGTAACCCCGCCGAGTTGGGACGATCACCGTACGGCTGAGTTGGTCGTGAAATGCCTGCCGCTTTTCCTCATCCATGATCGCCAGGGCACAGTCGATGCCGAGCGGAATAAACAGCAAGATCGACCAGGGAGATGCCGGACTGAGATTCAACAGCCCAAACAGCATTAAGACAGCACCTACCGCCATCAATCCCTCCCGCTGAGTCAACTCCTGCAATGCTGGAGTGCTGCCCCATCGTAGATCGACCACCTTCATATCAAATGCCCACCGTCCCAAACTCTGCCCCTGATTGCGAGCTACCAGAGCAACCCGCATTCCCAACCATGCGACGATGAAGAGAAATGCCTGGGCGATCGCATTCATACTAAATAGGGAACTGATCACAGTCACGACGACAAAATCGATCGCCAACGCCGCTCCCCGCCGCCACAACGGCACCCTTGGATAACGACGAGGAACCAGTTCAGAACGCATGGTCGTGACACAGAATAAGAGCCGATACCTTCATATAGTAAGCTTTCTGTCTGTCTCTCAGTGATGTTGCAAGATATCGTTGAGAAAGCTGATTGTGAGAAGACAATTGTGAGAAGACATTAGAGAAGTGTTTATGTTGTCAGCCCAACAGGCAGAAGCCTTAATCCTGAATCTGGTTCAACCGCTGGATTCACAACAGGATGTTGAACAGGTCGGTTTACTCTCGTCATTGGGGCGAATTTTGGCAACGCCTGTCACGAGCCAACTCGACTTTCCTCATTGGGATAACTCCGCGATGGATGGCTATGCGGTGCGGTTTGCAGATGTGCAGACGTGCAGTGCTGACAACCCAGCGATTCTAGAAGTTGTGGATGAAATCCCGGCAGGGGCAATTCCTCGAAAGCCGATTCAACCCGGACAAGCGGCTCGCATTCTTACCGGATCGATGATGCCCGATGGAGCCGATACGGTGATTATGCAAGAGGTCGTGAAACGGGAAGGCGATCGCCTCTTCGTCTCAACCCCACCCAAACCCCAGGAATTCGTGCGCCAGCGTGGGGTCTATTATCGGTCAGGCAATCTTCTGTTGCCCGCAGGTATTCCCCTGAATGCCCCTGAGATTGCGGTTCTAGCCGCTGCCCAATGTACTCAAGTAACCGTTTATCGGCGGGTGCGCGTGGCAATTTTGTCTACTGGGGATGAACTGGTTTCGCCGGATCAACCGCTCCAACTGGGACAGATTGTGGACTCAAATCAGTATGCGCTGGCGAGTTTGCTGGTTCAAGCGGGAGCTGAGCCACTGTTGTTGGGGGTTGTACCCGATAACCCTGAACCGTTGAAAGAGGCGATCGCTCAGGCGGTTCATCAAGCCGACATCATCTTGTCATCGGGTGGAGTATCGGTGGGTGATTACGACTACGTTGAGCGGATTTTGGAAAGTCTGGGTGCTGAGATTCACGTTCGCTCAGTGGCAGTGCGACCGGGGAAACCGTTGACAGTAGCGACCTTCAAAAGAGAACAAGGGGTTGAAGTGTCAGACGGTCAGGAAACCAGAGACATCAGACAAAGCATTCCCCATTCCCCATTCCCCATTCCCCATTCCCCCTGTTTGTACTTTGGGTTACCGGGTAATCCTGTGTCCGCGCTGGTGAATATGTGGCGGTTTGTTCTGCCTGCGCTACGAAAGCAGTCGGGTCTGGTGCGTTCGTGGGAGCCATGTTGGGTGAAGGGAAAAACGCGCCAAAACCTTAAGTCCGATGGAAAGCGGGAAACCTATCTGTGGGGGCGATCGCACCTGGTGGATGGCGAATATGAATTTGAACTGGCAAGTGGCTCTCACCTGTCAGGCAATTTGATTAATCTAGCTCAAACCAATGCGTTAGCTGTAATCCCTGTAGGGCAAACGTTGATCTCCTCCGGTGAATCGGTTCAGATCATGCAAATCGCCTGATCGCGCCAGCTCCCCTAGAAGGGCTATCAGAGCCAAGTCTGCCTTTTCGGACTGCGGCAAATCAACGGTTTGCTGAACCGACGCAGGTTGGTTTTGCTTCCGTAGCTGCGGTTTCAACTGCCAAAATTCCTATCTCAAACTAGGTTTTGTTAGCATCCCAAACAGACTGCTATACTGATCTAGCACTAAATATCTGCCGATGTGGCTCAGTGGTAGAGCACTCGATTCGTAATCGAGCGGTCGCGGGTTCAAATCCCGCCATCGGCTTCTAGCTCAAATCTCGTTTGGCGATCGCCGCTTTTACGTTAGTTTGCTTCGGTGGATTCACACCAGAGAACAGATACAAGTTGCGATTTCGGACTCGCAAATCCGAATGTTTGACAGGAATCTCAATCACAAACGTTGACCCCTGTCCTGGTTCTGACTCGACTCTCAGCAAACCGTGGTGTTGGTTGACAATGGTTTGATAGCTGACGGCTAACCCCAACCCTGCGCCTTGCCCTGTTTTTTTCGTGGTAAAGAAGGGTTCAAAGATTTTCGGTTGAATGTCGTAGTCGATGCCGCACCCATTGTCTGTAATGGTGATCCGTACCCAGGAGTCTTGGGTTACATCGTGAATCATCGGTTCTGTTGTGATTGTGATGACTTTTGGATCAGGTTGGGGGTGATTGAGTGCTTCGATCGCATTCATGAGTAGGTTCATAAACACCTGATTGAGTTGTCGGGGATAGCACTCAATCCGGGGTAACTTGCTGTAATGGCGCACAATGTGAACATCGGCTTTAATATGACTCTGTAAAACTAACAATGTGTCATCCAAGCCAGCATTGACATCTGCCACTTTGCAGTGGGCTTCATCCAGTCGCGAAAAGCTCCGCAATGACAGCACGATTTCGCGAATTCGGTTAGCTCCCACTTGCATCGAGCTAAGAATGCGGGGCAGATCTTTCACCAGAAAGTCGAGTTCAATCTCGCGGGTTAGTTCTTTTAGCTCTTCTGAGGCTTGAGGGCAATGGTGTTCGTAAGCCTCAATCAAACGCAGCAAATCTTGCACATATTGCTCAACATAGGGAATGTTGCCGTAAATAAAGCTCACAGGGTTGTTGATCTCATGAGCGACGCCAGCAACCATTTGCCCCAGACTCGACATTTTTTCGCTCTGAATCAGTTGCGCCTGCACATGTTGTAGATGCTTCAAAGCTTCGGTCAGGCTACGGGCATGTTCGGCACTTTCGGCTGCTTGTTGCCGACTTTGGGCATAGAGGTAGGCTTGTTTGATCGAGATCGCCAGTTGGTCAGCAACGGCTTGGGCAAGTTTTTGGTCATCCCGTGACCAATGGCGAATATGAGAACACTGATTGAGATAGAGGATGGCTTGCAGACTGCCATTGGCTCGCACTGGAACAACGAGCGAAGACTTAATTTGAGCCAGTCGATATTCAAGATTGTTAGGACCAATTCGTGAATCTTGGGTAATGTCAGGAATGACAACCTGTTGACGAGTCCGGATCACCCACTTGGTGATAGGACCGTTGATATCAAAGTCTCGAAATGCCGGAGGATAGGGGGGACGGCACACTTCAAACAGGTGTTTGCGGCGAAAAATTGTTTGATTAATTCCTGGCTCATAGTATTCAGAGGAGCTTTCAGAATCATCGTCCAAATTCTCAACCAGGTGAACCAGGCAACGATCGACCTCTAGTGCCTTTTGCAGATGGGCGATCGCCTTCGTCAGGATTGTCTTTAAATCGAGGCTCTGCCGAGTTTGAGTGGTGATTTGATTGATCAGTTTTTCGCGCTGTGCCTGTTGCTGCATTTTTTCATACAGTTGCGCTTGACGCACTGCGATCTCTAATCGTTGAGCAATCAGTTGCATAAACTCAACCTCTGGGGCAGACCAGGAACGTGGCTCATCCACCATGCAGGCAATAAAGCCGATTGAACGCTCTCGTCCTCGAACGGGCACCAGTAGGCTGGCTTTTGCCCCAAAAACTTCGTAGGCGTGGGTTGTTTGAGCAGGTGATTGCGTGAAGCGGCTAAGCCAACGCTCTAAGCCAGAAACTTGTCCGGCACTGATGACGATCTCACCTTTATTGATGAGCGAAGCAGCGGAATCTAACTTTGATAGAGGATGATAACCCAAGTGGGAGGGATGGTTGCTGTGCAACCGTTCACAAACGACCTGCACCTGTTGCAAGTCTTTGAAATACCAGAAGAAGAGACAGCGATCGAGTTTTAGCAGGTCGGCGACTTCATCAACTGCCGTTTGTAAAACGACTTTTAGCTCTAGTGAAGTACGAATGCGATCGACAATTTTTCGAAGAAGTGCGCTTTGCTGGGCTGGATTGCGAAACGGCTGAGTAAGCCGATTTTTAGTGAGAGAGGAGAAGAAAGTCACAGAGTATAACCAGGAATGATTTGACGCAGGTTAGTCACGGTAACGCAATGGTTTTGGGTAGATTGCACCAACCTTTACACCAAATAATCGAAACTCTCCTAACGCAAATACCAACTCTAGACGTGATACCAAGATACTCAGTCGGTGTAACTGTTTGGGGCTGAGCACAGGTAGAAACAGATTGAGACTCAAAGCAATGATGGAGAACAGGTTTTTAATCTTGCCTTTACGTCTTGTTCTACGTGTTGAACAACCCAACCTTGTTGTTTTCCAAACTTATTCTTTTAACCCTGTTTTATTTTTATACCAATCAACTCCGTAATCAGGGTTAACTTCTTCAGTACTTTACCGTTACTTCATCATTGCTTTGCAAAATTCTAAAGGTTAGATGAATTGTAGTAGTTGAAATTACAAAAAAATCTGCTTTGAGTCGGTTTACTGTTAGAAAAGCCAATTCTTAAGAAAAGTGAAATGCGAGGAAATCCAAATAAAACGCCTATTCCTCAATTGAATATGAGAGTTAAGACACTTTATCTGTTAAAAACCATTTTTCCTATACATCAATTTAAGTTTTTTAATAAAGAATTTACAGGGGACGAAATGGGATGGGCTGCGATCGCCACAAAGCTGATGCTGTATGAGTTATTCCCCGCTGCGCAACAGAATTGATGCAACATCGATTTACAAGGAAACTGATGTAGTGGGTGGTATCGATGGGATGATTAAATTGCTTAGAATTATGAATTTAATAAATCTGCAAACTGTACAGACGGGTTTGGCAGACCAATCTACATTTTGTAATGGATTTGACAGCGAAACTCGCCCCTACCAAACATCGACTTTATTCAATTTCCATTCCTTAAGATTTATCACCCGTATTCCCGTCTTGCTTTAACGTTTGTTCAAATTTTATCTGAGTATTATTACTGATTTCCATCGCACTTGTTATGACTTCTCAACCCGTTGATTTATTGCTGCGTCATTGTTATCTGCTACACATTGATCGAGCGACTGAAGCCGTTGATATTGCAATTCAAGATGGGAAAATAGTGGCGATCGCCCCTCAACTGCCCCACTCGGCTCAATTAGAGCTTGACCTGGCAGGGCAGATGGTCAGCCCTCCATTTGTCGAGTCTCATATTCACCTGGATTCAGTGATGACGGTTGGGGAACCCCGTTGGAATCAGAGCGGCACGCTGTTTGAAGGGATTGAGATCTGGCGAGAACGCAAACAAACGCTGACATTAGAGGATGTGAAAGAACGGGCGATCGCGGCGTTAAAGCAACAGGCGATGCAAGGAGTGTTGTTTGTTCGGACTCATGCCGATGTGAGTGAACAGACCCTGACCGCATTAAAAGGCTTGCTGGAAGCGCGTGAAGCCGTTAAAGACTGGATGACGTTGCAGGTCGTGGCATTTCCCCAGGATGGTGTTTATGGCAGCCCGCAGAATGAGGCGTTGCTAGAAGAAGCCATGAAAATGGGAGCCGATGTGGTGGGCGGCATTCCTCACTACGAGTTGACGCGGGAAGATGGGGTGCGGTCAATCCACCGCATTTTTGAACTGGCGCAGCAATACGATCGCCTGATTGACATCCACTGTGACGAAATTGACGATGATCAGTCTCGATTTCTCGAAGTTGTTGCGGCGTGTGCTGTCCGTACAGGCATGGGGTCGCGTGTCACTGCCAGTCACACCACAGCCTTTGGTTCTTATAACAATGCCTATGCCTTCAAGCTGTTGGGATTTCTACAACGGACTCAACTCAATTTCATCGCCAATCCGTTGATCAACATCACATTGCAGGGGCGTACCGATACCTATCCCAAGCGACGGGGCGTGACGCGAGTCAAGGAATTGTGGCAACAGGGCACGAATGTCAGTTTGGGGCACGACTGCATTCAAGACCCCTGGTATTCCCTGGGTACAGGGAACATGCTGGATGTTGCCAATATGGCGGTGCATGTGTGTCAGATGACAGGAACCCCCGAAATTGATGCTTGCTACAACATGGTGACGTGGCAGGGGGCAAAAACGCTGCACCTTGAGGATCAGTATGGGGTTGAGGTGGGTAAACCTGCCAATCTGATTGTGCTCGATGCCAGCGTTCCAATGGTGCAACCAACTCAGTTGCGGTATGAAGCAATTCGGCGACGTGCAACGGTGCGGTATGTGATTTCAAGAGGCAAGTTGTTAGCTCATACGGAACCGGCTCAAGCGCACTGGAAGGGGTAGTGGGGAAAGGATAAAGGCTCAACGATAAAGGATAAAGAGCAAGGATAAAGGATGAAGGATAAAGGATAAAGGATGAAGGATGAAGGATGAAGGATAAAGGATGAAGGATAAAGGATAGGAAAGCCGTGAAGGATAAGAGTGAGGCAGTAAGAGAGTAGATCTCGTTTTGGCGTTGCTGAATAAGAATATGAGATCGCGAGCAAGATGCTCGCACTCCCTTGTGATGATCGCGATAGGGTGAGCGTCTCGCTCACGTTGGGAATTTACGTATCATTTGTCATTTCAGCAACGCCCTCGTTTTCTCTCATCCTTTATCCCTTATCCTTCACAACTAGCACCTTTCTACTTCTTCTAGCCCAGGAACTTCACTCCCGCCGCAGCCAGGATACCTGCGATCGCCGCTGTTGCAACCGACGTAATCGCCGTACCAAACACCCACCAGGCAGCGGATGCAGCCGTTTTTTGCACTTCTTCCGCCTGTTCTTTGGCTTGATGTTTTAAGGCTCTAACCCGCTCTTGGGCTTTGGTCTGCACTCGTTCTGCGCGTTGCAATACACTGTCGCGTGCCGCTTCGATCTGGTCGATGACTTGATTCACCTGCTCCTCTGAGAGATTGGATCGTGAGGTGAGCAGCGTGACGAGCGTTTCGCGATCGAACTGACTGAGGCGATCCTTCAAGGCGTCGAATCCCGCTTCTGGATCGTCAAACAACTTGCGAACATCGCGTTGAATGTTGTCGTAGTTGAGTTCAGGAAGATCGAGGGAGTCGAGATAATTCCGTACGTTGCCAGTGACTTTATCCGTTGCATTTTGCACCTGATCTTTGACTGCGCGAACAGGTTGCAGGAGTTGTTGTTGAATGGACTTCGCCTGATCGAGCACCTGATCCACGATGCGATTGGCTTCTTCTTCCGTCACATCTTGCCGTTGAGTCAGCAGGGAAACCAACGTACCCCGATCGACTTGAGAGAGGCGATCGCTTAACTGCTCAACTCCCGCTTTGGGGTGTTTGAACAAGCGTTGTAGGTCACGTTGAATGCCTTCTGGGTTCAATTCCTCACGATTGGTGTTTCGCAGGTAATCAGTGAGATCTGTGGTGAAATCCTGGACGCGATCGCGAGTTCGAGTAGCGATTTCACGGGGCGATCGGGCGATCGATTGTAGCGTCTCAAACACTTGATCGATGGCTCGATTCACCTGCTCCTCACTCAAATCCTGGCGTTGGCTCAGCAGTCTCACTAGCGTATCGCGATCGACGTGCGACAACCGTTCTCCCAGAGCAGAAACCCCGGCTTGCGGGTCGTTGAGCAACTGTTGCAAATCGCGCTGGATGCCTTCTGGGTTGAGTTCCTCTAGATTCGTGCTCCGCAAATAGTCTGCGATTTGAGTGGTGAGGCGATCGACCTGTTCTCTGGCTTGTTCGGCGAGTTCGCGAGGCGTGTGCAAAATCTCATCACGCACGGATTCAAACTGGTCAATCAGTTGATTGACCTGCTGTGAACTCAGGTCTTGCCGTTGAGAAAGCACCTGCTGCAATGAAGTGCGGTTGAGTTGTCCTAAACCTGCCCGCAGTGTTCCAAAACCTCGTTCAGGTGCCTGCAACATTTGCTGCAAGGTCTGTTGGATGGCGGTCGGAGTTAGCTCAGTCGGATTGGTTTCTGTCAGATAACGCTCGACCTGTTGACGAAATTCTCCGGCTTCTGCCTGCAACTGGTTCCAGGTTTCCTGAGATTGGTTGAGGAAGCGATCGCGTGCCCCTTCCAGATCGTTGAGAATCCGCTCTGTTTCTTCTGGGTTGAGGTCTTGTCGCCCTGCCAAAAGCATTTGCGTCAAGGCATCGCGATCGAATTGCAGTAAGCGGTTGCCCAGCATTTCATAGGTCGCATCGGGATCTGCTAACAAAGCCGTGAAATCCTGTTGAATGCTTTCGCTCATCAGTGCCTCTTTCGGGGCTGATTTTAGATAAGTTTCAACGCGATGGCGCAGGCCAGCGATGCGTTCCTGTTCTTCAGCAGCCCGCACCGTATCCAGCACTTCCTGTCGCACGACTTCTAACTCGTCGGCAATGTCGTTAATCTGCTCAACCACGACGCCTTCACGCCGATTCAGCACCCCAACAAAATAGCTACGGTTCAACTGTTCGAGTTGCTGCCGGACTAACCCTGCATTGGCTTCTGGGTCAAATAGCACTTCTCTAAAACCGCGATCGAGATTCTCTGGGCGCAAATACCAACCGGGAGAGTTGAGCAAATAGTTTTCCACATCGGAACGAATGGTGAAAGCGGGCTGACGACTCAATCCTTTAACGGCTTGGCCCGCTTGTTGTCCCAAGTGACTCGCTTGCTGACCGACCTGATTGGCTTGTTGTCCCAGTTGCTCTCTGGCGGCATTGAGCGATCGCGTCACTTTCTCAACGGAGATGTCTGAAAACCCCAGTGCATTCAGCACCTTGGTCAAATCTTCCGGGTTGAGCTTGGCTAATCCACTGCGTCCGGTGAGGGTTGCAATCAAGGTATCAGTTCCCAGTTGCATGGTGCGCTCCCGTAGACCCACACCGCCTTGTTGCGGTTGACTTTCACCGTTGGTGAGGCCTCCATTGGCTTGCCCGTTGCCATTGCTAGGAAGTTTGATGCCTAGAAGTTGAGTCAGACGCTCGCGCAGTTTGCCCGATTCCAAATCTTCAGGAGTTGCTGAACGAATAATGTTTAATAAATCAGAGTTCTCAAAGGCAGGCAGGTTGGCGTTGCTCAACAGTGTCATTGCTTGATTTGGAACGTTGTTGAGATCGAGTTGAGGGATTTGAGGCAAACGAATGTTGGAGACATAGCCCTCCAGATTTTCGCGCAGGCGATCGCTACTCAAAGCCGATTGCAACTCCCGTTTCACCACATCTACGGATGCTTCGACCGTATCGGTTACTTGTTTGCTAGCTGCTCGACCACTGAGAGCCGTTGCTACCGTTCCAACGACCCCTTGCAGCCCGGTGTTGGCTGCACTGCCGACTGTACCAACTACAGAGGCGATCGCTTGCGAACTCAGCCACACCAGCAGCAAGAAATAAACTGACCAGATGACCACAGAGACGATCGCGGCTAATCCTGCGTCGTGAATTAGCGTCAATTTCACAGCTAAAAAGCACGCGATAAACACGGCTGTATTCACAATAAACAGGGTTGTTGTGCCAACTTTGGCTTCAATTTTGCGAAGCTTTTTGCCCCAGGTTCTCTCCTTGTCACGACTATAGTCGTCATCTGTGTCAGCAGGATTTATCCCGGCTGAAATGCCAATTGCGACTGAGAGATTGCTGAGGATAAATTGAAATGCAAATGCCATCACCACTCCAGCAATCAGCGCAATAAAAAATTGCGGTCCTGAGAGAAATGACAGAGCAAAATCCTCCGTTAAGGACGGGACTTGAGCAAAATACTGGAACATAGAATTTTTCCTGCTGTGTGCGTGGAGATGAAGCGCAATGCGAAGCAGTGTCAATGGATGAAACCTGATCCATCAACAACAAAACTGATTTGTGTAAATGATTTGTAGAGAAAGTTTGTGATGAATAGTAGGTTGGTTTACTACTACCCTAATCGTTAAAGATTGGTTTACCCTCCACTAAGGGAGTAGGACAGTTACCCCTCAAAAGGGAGAGCTTAGGTGAATAGAGTTAGTTTTTGTATTAAGAAACGAGGTAACGGCAAAGCATTCTGCAAAGAGTCTCCATAGCAACCGAGAGGTTGTTTAGCTGACTGCCTGACAAATCTTTGATGCTTGGCGATTGAAATCGCAGACTTCAGCGTGAGCTCAGTCGAACGCTATAAGAACAAAACCTGCCGACGTGGGTTACAGAAAACCTGGATGCATCCAGTCCGCGCCGGCAGACTTCGATCGGATAGGCGCGAATTCCATTCGCCAGCCACAGCAGGGAATATCAAGGGTTTCAGAACTTTTGTCAGTCAATCGGGTTGTTTAGGATGGGGTGCAGGGGTGGAACCCCTGGCTGGGAGCGCAGCCCCCACACCCCCTTGTATAAACTGCCTCGGCAGTTGCTATATGGAATCATTAGAGCTTTTTTGAATGCTCTGCCCCTCAGGTTTGATTTATCAAACCCCTACACAGCAAACACTATACGGTTGCTGTCATGTGTTGTTGAATTTTACTCTTAGCAGACTTGAATTCCGTTGACATTTGTTCTTTTTGTGTGTCATTGCAGTTGCGATCGATCGCGGCAAACATGGTGCTTTCTTCTTGACGAATGTGGTCGCCAACCGCACCCATCAAATCTTTGATTTTAGATTTGAATGCATCGACGGAATTCGGGTCCATGGCTCGAATTTCATCCAGCATCCGCTTCATTTCCGCTTGTTCGTCGTACAACTCTTGGGTGTTGTCATCACCATAAAAAGAACGAACGTTGGGGTAAACTACTTCTTCTTCCGCTTGTGCGTGAGCTAACAAATCTTTGTAGAGTTGTCCAAAGTATTCTTGTAGCTTTTGTGGATCGTTCGTTGCTCCGATTTCAGTGAAAATGGTGTTTACCTTGTTGTGATCCAAACGAATCAGCGTTTGGATATTCATGTCTTGTTTTTTCGTGTTTTGGGTGATGACACTGCCTGCAATACCGGAGAAAGCGGCGATCGCATCTTGTACCCGTGCCCACAATCCCTGATCGGCGTCCTGACCCGTCATTTCACGCACGCCAATCTGTTCCATTATGCCTTTGAGTTGCTCTTGATGAGCACGACCTTCAAAGTTAACGGTGTTGAGCGGGGAGATTGCTACTTCAATATCGGCTCCGACTTTTTGAGCCGCTTTGTGGATGACAATGCCGCTCATAGCTTGTCCGTGTTTGATCAACTCATGATGAATCAGCTTGTGGTAGAACGACAAATCATTGCCGGACATCATCCGTTCAAACTGTTCAATAAACACGTTGGTTCCGGGATGTGGCTCCGACTGAACCCCATATTGAACAATCACTGTATCGATGATGCCTATATTTTTCTGATCATCCTCCAGCATGTTTTGCAAGCGATCGCGGACATCTTGATCAGGGCACTCGTTAATCAGCCGTTGATCATTTCTCAAGATGAAGTTTTGAAATGCCTTCAAATCCGCCAATTTTTGGGCGATCGCCATCCGCTTTTCATCATCCAATGTCAATACCATAAATAAAATTCTCCTTTATCAAAATTGTTGCTTCCCGTTGCGAGCGCATGACAAAAACCGTTGAACACATCAAATGCTCAACGAATGAATGGCAGCGATCGCGCAGGCAATGCCTCAATTCTGGAAATCAGGAGGCTTTCCTTCAGCTACCCAGGGTTAGATGTTTGTATCGGCAATTACGATAGCAACAAGTTTTAACTGGTTGGGCTGGCTTCTTCGGTTGCCGGAGTCGTAGCGGGTGCGGGTTGGCTTATCATCCGAATCTCAGAACAAAAAGACGCCAAAGTCGCTCCATTCGCAGGTTTTAGCAAACTATTTCTCAAGCGCAAGTTGTCGCCAGCAAACCAGATGCGCTCCTCAAAATACATCGTGTCCGATTCTGTGATTAAGGTCAGAGCATCATCACTGCCCATGACATAACGACCTGAAACACTGGGTTGTCCGGGACTGCCCATGCCACTCAACAACCGACCTGCATTGGTCTGCGCCGGATCTGCCAATGGCACCAGAACCGTTGAGCCGATCTGTTTCTGCGTTTTCCAATCCATGTTGCCTTCCCAACTGATCCGCATCCCAATTAGGGCAGAAGCCGGATCAACTCCATGCAACTCACACAGTTTGATCACGTCAGGTGCATCACTTGGCATCACCTCAATCTGAAGCGTCGATTTGCCATTTTCAGATTGTTTTGATGCAAAATTGTGGCTGGTTCGCTGTGAAATCCACTTTCCAGCACTGTGTTGAAAAAACGCTGTGATATCCATGAATCAAATCAGGCAGGTTGTTATAGGCACTCCTTTATCTTAAACCGAAGCTGCGATCGCCAGAAATCTTCCAAAATCGTAAATCTAAAATCAAAATCGCCCTAAACCCAATCCTCCACGGTCAACGCCCAGCGTTCGTGATCGCGCCATGCCCCATTGATATAGAGATACCGTCGTGAGAATCCCTCTTCTGTAAAGCCCAATCGTTGGATCAGGGCGATCGACCTCTGGTTTTCGGGTTGCACGTTTGCCTCCAGACGATGTAAGCCAAGATTGAAGAAGGCATAGTCAATCACGAGGCGCAATCCCTCGGTCATCAACCCCTGCCCCGCAAACTCGGCACTGCCGTAGTAGCCCAAATAGGCATTTTGAAAGGCTTTGTAGAAGATCTGGCTGAGATTGGCAACGCCCACAATGCGATCGCTCTCACGATGACAGATCAACAATCCCTCAAAGTCGTCGTTTTGACAGCGACGAATGTAGGCTTTACAGCCCTCCTCTGTTAACGCTGGAAATGCCCAGGGAAAATGAAATTCTTGACTGGCTTGATGTAATACCAACAACGCCTGCCAGTCGTCTTCAGTCGGTTTTCGGATAGACACCCGCGATCGCATCTATCCACCCCGACGCAACCAATTGACCAGTTGAATCACTTGTTTTTCGAGCCACAACATTCCCTGGTCAATCCATTCCAATACCTGTTGCAGGGGATGTTTGACATACGTCACCAGACTTGCCTGAATATCAATCACTCCTTTTTCAGGGGAACGTTGCAAACTACTTGTCTCACCAGGGCGAGCAGGCTGAATCTGGATGTCAGCCAGTGGAACCCGTTCTAGAGTTTCAGCGGCAGGGGCAGCGTTAGGAGCAAGAGAAGTTTGTTGAGCGAGAACCCCAGACCTTGTTGCAACGGACGACTGAGAACCTGTCTTGACGGAGGTAACAGCCCTGGTCCCCGTTGGAACAATGCGACGAGAGCCTGACAACAACGGTAGCTCTGCCCCCGAAGGTAAGGAGGACACTGGCAACTCGATAGCGGAATCTGTTGAGGATGATTGTCGGGACTGAGGCGAGTTTTGTAGAAAGCGGGCAAGACTGGGGATAGCCGCAACTTCTTCCCAGGGGTCATGGAATGTCTCAAGCGTAGTCGTTCTCCTCTGATGGTTGGGGACAAGACTAGCTTCGTGAAAGAGATTGACGGCGATCGCCACAGGGCTGTATTGCATCCACCGCATCAGGTCACAGAACGATCGCACCGGAGGCAGGGCATTTGGTCGTGGTGCCAGTGGTGGTAAGGCATTGAAGGGGGATAATTGCAGGGCAGCAAGCTGTCGCCACTCCCGCAGATAGGAGGCGATCGCGCCAATCATCCGTCGCCGCAGATAGTCGTCCTGCTCTGGCGTGAGGATATCAAGAATTTGGTTTTGCACCGTTACCAAAACCAGCTTGCGGGTTGTTAGCAAGGAGGCAATGCCACGAATCGGGTCAGCTTGAACGGTTGCCAACTGGTCGGGTGTTGCTTGCAGGGAGGGCTTAGGAGAGTCCTCCAAGGTTTGCAAATTTGGGGAGTTGAGCGACTTTAGCTCTAAATCCGTTCCTCTCCTGAGGAACTGATCTGCTAGTTTTTTGAGTTCCCTCAAAATGCGGTTATTTTGACTCTTCACTCCCTCAGCTTGAAGGAGCCTGGCAGCCTCAAAGCCGTCCAAATTCCCCTGGTTGAGGGGGAGGCTGGAGGCAGAGCGATCGCAGCCTGGAATGTCTACAGGTAAAGCAAATGTCTGGACAGTCGCTAAAGTCTGTTTTACAGGCGCATCCACCTCAATGGGAGGAGTTACTTCCGGAGCACGAGCCTTTCTTTGTAGGGTGGTTTGCACCGTTCGTTGAGCCGCTTTTAATCGCGGAGTTGTCTGTCGCACAGCCTGTCGCAGTTGCTTCCCGGCTAATCGCGTCGCCTGAAACGCTGCATAGATTGGATACAATGCGATTTGTGCTCCCCAGATGGTTCCCAGTCGTAGTTGTCGCCAGGTTTGCAGAGAGCGATCGCGCAACTGACGGGTTTGTTGCACGATGAATTTGAACAGGCGACTTTGATATGGGTTAGAGGACGACATGAGGAGCTACAAAGAGAAAAAGACCTGCAAAATCTGGTGTAGAGTGCAGAGAGCACCGCGCCATCCCTAAAGGGGAATGCCCCGATCTTAGTAGAAAGATGACCGACTCTGTTGCATCCGTCCCGACTTCCTCTGACGAACGTGTTAATTCCCAAATTGTAAAGTTCATTGAGGCAACCATCACCCGTCTGCGTCAACTAACCCAACGCTCAGTGCAGTCTAACTGGCGCATTCATCTAGGCGATCTGCCTGTGGGAGCGGCGACCCGTTCGGATACCTGGCTAACCTGGGAGATGGGCACCTGCAATGCTCGTGATCATGTTGCCTGGGTCAGGGGGCAGCAAGTGTTGTGGTTGGGACAACGAATTGTCATTCCTCCCGATTTGCAGGGCTATCCCCTGGAGGGATTAACGCTACGGTTGTCCTTGATCTGGTGGGCACAACTGGCAGAAGTTTTTGTCAACGGCGAATTGGTACAAGCAGGCGATCTCTTCGACACCTCCGCCCGGATTGTCTTGAGTACCAATGCTCAACCTGGAGAGGCGATCGCTGTAGCCCTGCGACTCGTCAGCCCTGGTCATGACGATGGGGCACTGGTGCGATCGCTTTGTCTGTATGAGCGAGCCGATGGAGTCGTTAACCCTTGCCCGGAACCCGGCTTTATCGCAGATGAATTGGCGGTATTACAGCACTACCTCACCCAATTTGCTCCCGATCAACTGGAAGGACTGGCAAAAGAACTCAATGCGATCGACTGGTCGAGTGTAGGCAACCGTTCAATCTTTGAGCGATCGCTGACCACCTTGCGGGAACAGTTGCAATCCTTTGGCACATGGATTAAACAGCGGCAAATTGCGTTACTGGGACACGCTCACCTCGACCTGGCATGGTTGTGGACGGTAGATGAAACCTGGGATGCCGCAGAACGCACCTTTAACTCCGTGCTGAACCTGCAAAAGGATTTCCCGGAATTAATCTTTTGTCATTCCAGCCCAGTTCTGTATGAGTGGGTCGAGCGCAACCGACCGGAGTTATTTACTGCCATCCAACAACGGGTGGCTGAAGGACGCTGGGAAGTTGCTGCCGGATTGTGGGTTGAGCCGGAGCTAAACGTCGTCAGTGGCGAGTCGATCGCCCGTCAAGTGCTCTACGGACAGCATTACACCGAAGCAAAATTTGGAAAAGTCAGTGCGATCGCCTGGTTGCCCGACAGCTTTGGCTTTTGCTGGCAGTTGCCGCAGATTTTGACTCAAGGAGAAATCACCTATTTCGTCACCCAAAAGCTGCGCTGGAACGACTCCACCCAGTTTCCCTACGAGTGGTTTCAGTGGCGATCGCCCGACGGCAGCGAAATCCTCAGTTTCAACTCGCCCCCCATTGGGGAAGGCATCGACCCGGTTAAGATGGCGCACTATGCCGTCAATTGGGAAGCGAAAACGGGCATCCCCATGGCTCAGTGGCTCACCGGAGTTGGCGATCATGGCGGTGGCCCTACTCGTGACATGCTGACCGTTGCCCGTCGCTGGCAACAATCCCCCTTCTTTCCGACCCTCAGCTTCAACTCAGCAGAACAGTACCTGGTGAAGATTGAAGAAGGAAGAGAGAAAAAAGAAATTCAAGAAGTTACTCCCCACTCCCCACTCCCTACTCCCTACTCCCTACTCCCCACACCCCACACCCCACACCCCACACCCCACACCCCGCTCCCCGTTTGGAACAACGAACTCTACCTGGAATTCCATCGCGGCTGCTACACGACTCACGCCGACCAAAAACTGTGGAACCGTCGCTGTGAGCGATCGCTTTACCAGGCAGAACTCTTTGCCTCGATCGCCACTCTGTTAACCGGGGCGACCTATCCCAAAGCGGAGCTAGAGACAGCGTGGAAAAAGGTGTTGTTCAATCAGTTCCACGATATTTTGCCGGGATCAGCGATTCCTGAAGTGTATGAGGATGCCGATCCGGAGTGGCAAACCGCACTGCAAACAGCAACTTCGATCTTGAAGACCTCACTGGAAGCGATCGCCGCTCACATAGCTCCAGTGGCTCCCCCGCAACCCCACAGTTACCCGGTTCTTGTCATCAACTCGTTAAATTGGGCACGGTCAGAAGTCGTGGCGATCGCCCTGCCTCATCCGCCAGCCGAGGGTTATCAGTGGCAAGTCTGCACCCCCACTGGCGAGTCGCTACTGACTCAAGTGGAAAAAACCTCTCTGTATTGCCTCACACCCACCATTCCTGGTATCGGCTATACGTTACTGTGGCTCTGTCAGTGTCCGATTTCCGCTGAGACTCCCGATCCGGCTCCAGCAGAATGGACAATGGAGAACGACTATGTGCGGGTCGAGGTTGATCCAACCACCGGAAATCTTGCCCGTGTGTTCGACAAGGTGTATCAGCGTGAGGTGTTAAGTGCTCCGGGCAACCAACTGCAAGCCTTTCGCGATAGCGGTCAATATTGGGATGCCTGGAATATCGACCCCAACTACGCTCAACATGCTCTCCCTGAGCCAATTCTCACTTTGATTGAATGGGTGGAATGGGGAGCGATCGCCCAACGGATTCAAGTGAGACGGATGCTGGGACAATCTGAGTTTTGCCAGGATTACGTTCTCACGACCAACTCATCCATGCTGAAAATTGAAACCACGGTCGATTGGCAAGAACGAGCCGTGATGGTGAAAGCGGCGTTTCCCCTGAACGTCACCAGCGATCGCGCTACTTACGAGATTCCCTTTGGAGCGATCGCCCGCCCGACGCGACCCACAACTCCCCATGACAAAGCCAAATGGGAAGTGCCCGCTTTACAATGGGCAGACTTGGGTGATGACGAATATGGCGTCAGTTTGTTGAACGACTGCAAACACGGCTACGACAGCCAACCTTCCCAACTACGGCTGACTTTGCTGCGGAGTGCGAGTTGGCCTAACCCCAACGCCGATCGCGGCATGCATCAATTTACCTATGCGCTCTATCCCCATGGGGGTGACTGGCGATCGGCGGAGACGGTTCACCGGGGCTACGAACTCAACCAACCACTGCACGTTAACTTCAATCCTGCTATGTCTTCCCAATCAGGCACTCTGCCACCTGTGGGGCAATTCCTCAACCTTGAAGTGAAAAATCTGATTTTGTCAGCCTTTAAGCAATCGGAAGACAGCTCCAATCGCTGGATTCTCAGAGGCTACGAGTGTCACGGCGAATCGGCTTTGGTGAACCTGGCAAACACAGAATCCGCTTTACTGAATTCGGTACTCGACCTTCCAAGCTTCGCCCCAACTAACCTGCTGGAGCGACAAATTCCAGAGAGCCAACCTTCATCAGCGATCGCCCTTAATCCCTGGAAGATCATCACCCTTTCTATTCCAACTTAGGATCGTAGAGCTAATAAATCTGCCAAAAGAGACGCGATTAATCGCGTCTCTCTCCTTTAGCCTTTATCCCTAATCTTCGTGATCTTCAAATGGATCATCTAATTCTTTAGAAGGTGGCCCAAACGACGTATAGATCGCCATGCCCGTAATAGCGACCAAAATGGCACCAATAGAAATACTCAGAACGGTTGCGGGTTCCATAAGCAGATTTTTTTAATTCGGAGAATTTTCTTACAATATTCTCTAATTATTGTAGAAGATTTGAAACAAAAGTTTTCATTTTTGGGGCGATCGCTTGTTGATCTCAGTCATCCCGGTTGATGTAACAAATTTTCATATTTGATCTACCCCCTTTAGCTTTTGCTTAAGCTTTAGCTGGTAGACTCTTATATAATGCACCGCTTTTAATAAGGTGTATTGCGGAAAATTAAAGTTTTGTATCAATCGCAGGTTAAACATGGCACAGCGCACTCGCCTGGGAGATGTTCTCAAGCCCCTGAATTCTGAATACGGTAAAGTTGCTCCAGGTTGGGGCACCACCCCTCTGATGGCAGTTTTCATGCTTCTATTCTTCGTCTTTCTGTTAATCATTCTGCAAATTTACAACTCATCCTTGCTGTTGGAGAACGTAGACGTAGACTGGCAAAGCCTGGGTCGCTAGTCAGTGTAGGTTCTTCATCCTAATTGGCTACTCGATACTCCAAAGAGTATGCGATGCCCTGAAAGTTTCTCAGGGCTTTTTTAATACATAGCGGTGTGGAGCAATTTTCTCAATAAGCTAAGTGTTCCAGAGCAATGGATGAGATGTTAGGGTAAAGCAAGAATCGCGATCGCCCCGATTTTGGGCGAGATGTTTAGCGGACTGGCGAGAAGTCCGGGCAATTTCAGGAGGATGTGTTGTGAATATCTTTGGGATTGGCTTGCCTGAAATGGCATTGATTATGGTTCTAGCATTGTTGATCTTTGGTCCTAAAAAGCTACCAGAGATTGGCAAGAGCCTGGGGAAAGCCATTCGTGGTTTTCAAGAAGCCTCAAAGGAATTTGAGAATGAGTTTAAGAAAGAGGCAGAACGCCTGGAGAAAGTCGTCTCAACTCCCATGGAAGCCAAATTAGAAACACCTCAGAAGGCACTGGTGGCAACAACCCCTGAAGCAGAGGAACCCACAGAGCAAATCGCCGAGATTGTAGCTGAGGAAGCCCCTGTTAGTCAGTCACAACAGGGCTAGATACAACGTACGGGGACTTGGATGGCAACAGCAGACTCTTCTGCCCTGGTGATTCCCCAACTGATTGTGGGGTTGGGGAATCCCGGTGAAAAATATAATCAAACACGCCACAACATCGGGTTTGAAGCGATTGATCAGCTAGCCCGACGGTGGGGAGTTGCGCTTTCTGAAAATCGCAAGTTTCAGGGAGTTTTTGGCGAAGGTCGTGCTCCTAAAGTAGATAAAATTCGTCTGCTCAAGCCTCTCACTTACATGAACCTGTCAGGACAGTCGATGCGGGCAGTTATCGATTGGTATAAGCTTCCCCCGGAGTCTGTCCTGGTCATCTACGACGATATGGATCTGCCCTTGGGCAAACTACGATTGCGGCTCTCTGGCTCCGCAGGCGGACACAATGGCATGAAATCAGCGATCGCCCATCTGGGAACTCAGAACTTCCCTCGACTACGAATCGGCATTGGTGCGCCTAAAGTAGTCGCCGAAAACAAAGACACTATTTCTCACGTCTTAGGACAGTTCTCGAAAACAGAAGCCGCAACTGTCTCTGAGGTGTTGCATTTGACGACTGATGCGGTGGAAATGAGCCTGCGAGAGGGAATTGCTAAAGCCATGAGCCTCTATAACAATCGTGTTGTTGGCAGTGAATAGGGGATCAATAGTTAGTCAATCCAATTATTGGAGGACTTTGAGCCTCACCAAGGTCTTGACCCAACTAAAAACATCCGTACTGAGTACAGGTGCGAAGCGCGCCTTTGGGTAAACCGAGACACCTTCTGCTAGGGGGTTTGTGGGAAATTCCCACAATGCCTGGTTTTCAAACGCTTGAAGCAACCCTGCACCCAACCTGGAAGGAAGCAGAGATCTGTGTACAGAGTAGCTTGCTAAGGGGGACAGCGACAGCCGGGGATGAATTAGAGGCGTCCTTCTATCAGATTGGTATAAAGACCGTAAAAATGCGCTGTAAAAACGGGCTGTATAGACACGATTAATCGCCTCTCTCTCCCCGTTTGATGTCAGTCTTCGGTATTTTCCTGGGAAACCTAGATCTAGACAGAAGTTGTAATTAGTTAACGTTCTCTCTTCCATACCCAGGAGATCTGACTCGTGCTAGATAGGTTTAATTCAGATACACAATCTAGAAATTCTAAAGAAGCGGCTCCCATTTTTTCTCAGAAGCTCGTTGAACGATGCCATATCAGTCTCCCAGATATGTCTCACCCCGTTGGAGCGATCGCCTACGAGGGTCAGTATTATGCGTATGTCAAGTTCTTTCCAACGGTTGAAGCCGCCCAACGTGGGGCTGATCGCTTGATCGAGAAGGGAAATGCAGTCATTTTGACCCGAATTCCGAAGGGTTTGGTGTTATGGGTACACGAACCAGAGGCTAAACTGGCAAGAAAGCCTTAATCATCAAACACTACCGTGAGTTCTAAGCGTCTACCTGAAACCACTGCCCACGTTCGCATTACAGGTCAGTCTTGGCAGCAAGGCAAAATTGAGGGTGAGGTAAGAGCCAGCGATTATGAATGGCAATTCCAGTGGCGGTTTCGGCAGGGAGAGCTATTGGTGGAACCTTCCCTGGGGCGATCGCTGATCAAAGAGCCATTAGAGCGTTTCTTAGAGAAGTGTGACTATCAGTTGGAGTTGGGAGGCGATTACTCTTTCACCATTCGTGCAGAAATTTAGGCTACTCCCGCACACCCAGCCCATCCGTCAACTGGTGCAAATATCGCTCAATCAGCAAAATTGCAACAATGTCGTCAATGGGACGGGGGATGCTTCGCATTCCCTGAGGAATCAACCGATTCAGCCCTCGTGCGGGATACATTTGCCAGTAGCGATCGCGAGCCTCTAAGGTGCTGTATCGCTCATTCACCAAGACAATGCGGAGAGGTTCAGCAAGTTCCTGAGTCAACTTCTGTTTCCAGGTTTGTGCGGTTGTTTGATCCCCCATCACTAACAGCGAAATGGGAAACTGTTGACGCAGTGTTCCAATGGTGGCGATCGCAGCTTCGGCAGCGACGACTTGATGATAATACAAGTTGCGATCGAGCCCCATGACGGCCAGACCACACTTCTGGCGACCCGGATCAAAGCCGAGAATCACGGGCTGACTCAACCCCGTATTGAGAGAAGATGTCATTCTGAAATTTCACTTTTCATGGAGTACGAGTACTAAAGAGAACTTGTCCATTCTGGACGGCAACCAACTCCAGGCGAATCGGTCCAGCTGTATAAGTTGCTTCGGCAGTGACAGCCTGAATATCAACAGCCTGGTTATATTGCCGCAACCGTTCAAAGAAGGTAGAAACCGTTTCGGATCGACCATCGGCAATTTGGATACCATCACTCAAGATACCAGCCTGCCGAGCGCGAAACTGTGCTGCTGCCAGCAATAGGTTAATGCGGTCAATTAACCGCTCGTTGTCCATTGCCCCCGGCTCAATCGCAGTAGCAGCGACGAGTTCTCCCGCTTCAAAGATGATTTCGTTGCGTGCAGCGGTGACATACACCTGGATGCAGGGCTCACCCGCTAAAACGCACGGCTCACCGACCACATAGTTGCCTGCTGACAGCACTCGCACGACGTAATCTTGCCCACTCTCAATTTGATTGGTGAGTTGCTCAACTTGCTCATTTGTAATGCGAATGACCTGCTCATCAAAGTTCTCAGTGCCGGGACGAATGCGTTGTAGGGCAATTCGGTTTGCCTCCCGCAAAATCTGGTCAACGGCGCGTGGCGCAGCACTCGGGTTGACAATGCGCACGATCCCCGATGCCAGGGGTTGATTTCGCAACAGGGCAACATTGCCCGATCGCAACCGCCGCAGATCTTGCAGTTCCTGTTCTAGCAATTGCACTTCTTCGGCTAGCAGAGTGCGCTGTTCTTCCAGCGTTCGGAGTTGCGTTTCTCGCTCGGCGATCGCCCGGTTTCGTGCGGCAATCTCGGCATCCCGTTGGGCGACTTGTTGTCGGCGATCGGCTTCGAGTTGCTGAATGTCTGCCCGCAGAGAAGTCGCTTGTTGCGAAACGGTTTGCAGCAAGCTTTGAGCACGGCGATAGTTCGCTGCGACCTGGCTCAGTTGACTCTGAGTGCTGTTGAGTTCTGTTTCGGTGCGATTACGTTGAGCGATGGCACGCTGCAAGGATTGGTTGATTTCCCGCAACCGACGTTCAGCCGCGATCTGTTCATTCAAAGCCGTGTCTCGTTCGACCTGTGCCTCTTCGCGCTCCCGAACCGCAGCATCCCGTTCGATTTCAGCGTTGCGCTTGTCAGCTTGGATTTCTTGATAATCAAACACCCCTCGTCGCAGTTGCTCATCGACGGCAAACAATAGCGCAAAGGTGGAGGCTGAGATGATGGTGCCTGTGAGAATGGTGATGAAGGTCGCCGTTTGCCGAGGACGCATTTTAAAGAGGCTGAGCCGCGCCTTGCCCACTTGCATACCGAGGCGATCGCCCACGGTTGCGATCACCCCTCCTAACACTAAAATTGCTGCGATTAGGACTAATGCGGTCATGTATGGTCAGCTCTGCGCGAAGCTCAGATACAGCCTACTGTATTCTGAATCGAGTCGATGCAGTTAGACAGACTAACTTCAAAAATCAAATGCAAAGTATATAGCAACCGAGGGGTTGGTTAGGACGGGGTGCAGGGGCGCAGCCCCCACATCCCTTGTATTAACTGTCTCGGCATTAACTGTCTTTACAGTTGCTATAGCAGTTCTAATGAGTTGTAAGATAAGCGACTTGTGAGAGGTGCACCCCGTTGGGGTACGCCGCTCACAACCTATTTGGGATTGCCTATATAAGCGGGACTGAGCATTGCTAAGTACTGCTATTCATAGATAGGGTTTGGAAATAAAACCAGGGGGGTGCGGGGGCTGCGCCCCCAGCCAGGGGTTCCACCCCTGCACCCCAAATTCCCACCCTTATTTACGACGAGTTTTACTAAGTCCCTGGAGTGACGAGATTGGATGATATTGAAATTACGCGCTTTAAGTGAATTGCTGACTCAGTGCCACTGGATTGTAGACCGTAATTTTTTTCTTGTGAATTGAAATCATCTTGTCTTGCCGCAGATCACCCAATAGTCGAGTTACCGTAACCCGTGTAGAACCAATTGCTTCGGCGATCGCTTGATGAGATAGCTTCAGGTCAATCGTGATGCCATCGGCGGTTGGGACGCCAAAATCGCGGCAGAGAATTAACAGAAAGCTCACCAGACGGGAACCCATGTCTCGATGCGCCAGCGTCTCGATCATCATCTCGGTTTGTAGAATCCGCGACGACAAACCCTGCAACATCACCATCGACAGTTCAGGATTTTCCTTCAACGCCTTCTGAAATTGCTCAATCGGCACCGATAACAATTCGACAGGGGTAAACGCCACGGCATGATAAAACCGATCTGCCCGTTGCCCTGTAATCAGCGATAGCACCCCAAAGACACTGTTTTCGCGCAACAGTGCCACAGTAATCTCTTCCCCTGCCTCGTAAACACGAGACAGTTTGACGGCTCCTTTTAACAAGAAATAGACCCGTTCAGCCGGATCACCAGGGAAAAAAATTGTCTTACCTCGTTCAAACGTCTCCACCACAGGGGGAAACGCGCCGCCTCCAATTTGGCGGAATACATTCGCAAGTGGCTTATCTTGCGTTACAACCATAGCTTCCTCCCCTCCCGGTGCCCCAACCTTAGTTCATGCATAATCATGTGGATTACACATGCTGCAACGAATCGATGACTTTAGAACACTTAAACTTAACTTCGTGATACTTTTTTGTATCAGCTATTACCAAATCTGGAATGAATGAAGTCTGTTATACAAACTAGTGTGACTCACTTCTACTTTTTATAGCCATAGTTGATGAGGTTTGACGTGTGAGCAGGGGCAAACCCCTTGGCTGGAGACGAGGCTTCAACCCTTTATTGTCTTACCTTAAACAGCGATCGCTGTAAGTAAAATTTCGGTTGACACACGAATGAGGTTGATTGAAAGAAGACTCAATATAGCAATGTAGTCTAGAATACACGTTCTTATTCTCTCAATGACAGGAGATCAAATCTCTTCCCCCCTATCTTTATGTCCCTATTTTTCAGTATTCTCCTATAGCAATCGAAGAGTGGATCAGAATGGAATGCAGGGGTAAACCCTTTATATTGAGGGCAAAGACCTCAATCCATCATTGTTCTGACCGTTTTAACGGTTGCTATAATTGCGCTTTCAGTGAGTTGTCATGCTGAACCTGACCGGAAAAAACGCCCTCGTAACGGGCATCGCCAATAACCGCTCGATCGCCTGGGGGATCGCTCAGCAGCTACACGCGGCTGGGGCAAACCTGGGAGTGACCTATCTGCCCGATGATAAAGGTCGATTTGAGAAAAAAGTAGCTGAACTCGTCGAACCGTTGCAGCCCAGTTTGTTTTTGCCCTGTGATGTGCAGAATGATGCTCAAGTCCAGGAAACGTTTGACACGATTCGTGATAGGTGGGGCAAGTTAGATATTCTGATTCACTGTTTGGCGTTTGCCAATAAAGATGATCTGACGGGAGACTTTAGTAATGTCTCCCGTCAGGGCTTTGATTTGGCGTTAGAGGTGAGTGCTTACTCGTTGATTCAACTGAGCCGTGCTGCAAAGCCGCTCATGACGGAAGGAGGCAGCATCGTCACGTTGACGTATTTGGGAGGCGTGAAGGTTATTCCCAATTACAACGTCATGGGCATTGCAAAGGCAGCCCTGGAAATGAATGTGCGTTATTTGGCGGCTGAGTTGGGTCCGCAAAACGTTCGGGTGAACGCCATCTCGGCGGGTCCGATCCGGACGCTGGCATCCTCTGCCGTCGGTGGCATTCTTGATATGATCCACCATGTTGAGGAAACGGCTCCTTTGCGCCGGACGGTCACACAGGCTGAAGTGGGCAATGCGGCTGCATTCTTGTGTAGTGACCTATCAAGCGGCATCACTGGACAAATTCTTTATGTTGATGCGGGCTACGAGATTATGGGTATGTAATCAGACTGATCTGGAGGGCTACTTAGAGATAGTCCTTCAGAAAGTCAAACACATGGTCTTCCCAACAGGGTTCGGGAAAACGGTTTAACAAATTCGCGAGGATGTCGGCTTCGATCTCCTCGATCGCCTCTTGCAAAAATAGGTCTGCTAATGCCTTGAGGTCGCGATCGCGCAACGGAGACAGAGGCATGGCGTAACTGTGGGGTTGCGCTACGAGGGAGGATGCAACCTGATGGGCACCAGCCGAAACACTGACATGAAGCAAATCACCCTGCGAGGAAATCGCGCCTGGAGGATTCCGATGCGTTGAATCCGATCGCGATGTAGCGGAGTGTTCGCTCAGCCGTTCAGCTTTTTTCTGCAACAAAGCCTGAGAGCTATGCTGCACAAGCTCTGTCAAAGCTGGGTCATGGCTACTGGGGCTAGAGATAGGAAGCATTGAGTTCAACAAGGGTCGCTCATTTGTTAATTATGTTTAAGTTTCTCTAATAATGCACCCTGAGAACTGGAGAGGGAGATAGCGAACAGAAAACAGCAGGATTTAGGAGGAGAATCATTCCCTGGCTCCTTTGGTTTCCTAACTTCCACCGTTTGCTGTCCTAAAGATTGTGGATCTAATAAATCCGCAAACTGTAAAGGCGGGTCTAGCAGATCAATCTGCACGCTGCAATGGATTTGATAGCAAAACCCGCCCCTGCCTAATCTCAAACTGATTGAATTCCCATTCCTAAACTATGGCTGTGGCAAAAACTGGGCTGAATGCAGTAACTACTCAGTGAACGGTTGTGCTGAAGTTTTTGATTTTAAAACTTTCTAGAGAGGGATTGGGCTTCTTGTGGTGCCCGTCGGACTTAAACCAACAACACTTACCCGCAGATGTACGCTTTTACCAGCTAAAAATCAGTATTAATCAGCACACAACAGTTTTCCAAACACAGTTTTCCAAACACAGTTCTCTAAACACAGTTCTCTAAACACAGTTCTCTAAACACAGTTCTCTAAACACAGTTCTCTAAACACAGTTCTCTAAACACAATGGTTTACTGGGGGCATGGCTTAACCTCAATTCGGGTTAAGCAGCCCAGCGGCTCAACTCGCGGACTACCAGACATCAGGAATTTGCCCAACTAACGCGGGTCGGTTTTGCTCGCAGTGCAGCAGTTTCAATCGCTAAAGTTCTGATCCCGAACTTAGACTGGCTTACAGATTGAGGGTGGTTAGTTCGGTGGGGTAAAGGTCGATCGCAAAAACGTCAGCAAAAGCTGTGGCGACTTGTTGCTGCACTTGAGCCATCTCAACCCCAGGAAGCCACTGCGCTAGACTCCCGACAGGCTTATCGGCAATGCCACAGGGGACGATATGGGAGAAGCCGCTGAGATCGGGGCACACATTCAACGCAAACCCATGCATGGTGATCCAACGGCTCACCTTGATGCCGATCGCGGCAACTTTGCGCCCCTCGACCCAAACCCCGGTCAGCCCAGAGATACGTTCTCCCTGCAATCCATACTGGCTCAGCACACGGATCAGCACCTCTTCAAGCTGACGCAAATACCAGTGCAGATCGCGTTGATAGTGATTCAGATTGAGAATGGCGTAGCCAACAAGTTGACCAGGGCAATGATAGGTCACCTCGCCCCCTCGTTCTGTGCGAACTACTTGCCACTCTGTATGTGTGGGATCAAATTTCAAAAAGCCGGGGTCTGATCCCTGCCCCAACGTATAAACAGGTGGGTGTTCCAACAAAAACAGCACATCGGTTTGACGGGGATCAGCGCGACGACTCTCGACTAGCGATCGCTGCCACTGCCAAGCGCGATCATAAGGCACCAACCCCGGTGTCACCAGATAACACCCCCGTTTTTGGATTGGTTCAGACAGGAGAGGTTGAATTAGCTTGTTCAAAATTTGCTAGGAGATCAAGAGTAATTTGACGCAATTTTGGTTAATCTCAACCATGTTCAAATCAAGAATTATCACGGGATGCAAAAGAATTTTAAACGACACTGTTGCCCAGAATACAAGGTGCTAGGGTAAAAACATAACCCAAATCCTCAGGGGAGGAAGCTTATGAAGCTCGTTATTCAGGGCAAAAATATCGAAATCACAGAAGCCATCCATGAGTATGTGCATCAAAAGATTGAGAAAGCAGTGAATCACTTTCAAAGTCTAACCACCGAAGTGGATGTTCATCTGTCTGTTGCCCGCAATCCCCGAATTAACCCCAAACAGACAGCAGAAGTCACTATTTATGCCAACGGCGCAGTTGTGCGGGCAGAGGAGAGCAGCGAAAACCTCTATGCCAGTATTGACATGGTTGCCGATAAAATTACTCGTCAGCTTCGCAAATATAAGGAAAAACGGCAAGACAAGAGCAAAGCAGCTGTCAAGACGACTGATGCTCTCAATGAACAATCGGTTGCGCCCACGCTGATTACCCGCACTCCAGAGTTGCCTCCCCAGGTCATCAGAACTAAATATTTTGCAATGCCTCCGATGACTGTGGAAGAAGCATTGGAGCAGTTAGAGTTAGTCGATCACGATTTCTACATGTTTCTTAATGCAGAAACAGGTGAGATCAACGTGATCTATGAGCGCAACCATGGCGGATATGGCGTGATTCAACCGCGTCACTCCAATGGCAATGGCAATGGCAAAGCTGTTGCTTCGACCAACGGTGCCTCAAAGAACTTGCACCATACCAAGGTCTAAGTACAGCTATTCACAGATAAGGGGTTGGAAACATAGCTTTGGTCAGAAAGCTTAAGGCAATAGCTCAAACCCTGATGCTGGGAAAACTTCCTGACTCGCCTCCGCCCCGTCAAATGGAGCTACGGCTATACTTGCCTTTGAAACCGGGTTTTCTTTGTTGAAGTTCCAGGGTGTTGGAACTACGGAAGAAACCCGGTTTCTTTGTGCCGTTTATTCTTCATCGTTTATCCTTTTCTTCTCCCCTGTTCTCCTGGGTAGACGCGATGAATCGTGCCTCTTCCCTTTCCTTTGATCCTTCATCTTTTCTTGTTTCTCGCTTCCCCATCCCACGCTTCAACCTGCTCGATCTCGGTCGTGGTTAAGCCGTATAACTCATAGACCAGGTGATTGATCTGGCGATCGCACAATTCCACTAATTCCACAGATTCCCGTGATTGTCCCTGGAGGAGACGCCAATTAACCAGCTCAAGCAGTTGGCAATAGAGAGAGTGGTTTGCGGTGATTTTTTCAGTGGGGCGATCGCCCACGTTTTCCAGGTCAGGCGGTGGAATGGGAATCTGTTTGAGTTGGGGTGGTCCCACTCGCAAATACCCTCCTTGCAGACTGTTGCCGCCAAAGTGGCTAACAAAATAGAGCCGAATGAGGCTGCTGTTCAAAATTCCCAGAAGGTAGCGCAGGTCAACCGTTGAACAAACCACCGACGTCGATTTGCCTGCCAAAATGCCTCCAGTGGCATCAAGGGCACATTCTAAGCCTTGTGTCATGCCAGCGACCACGATTTTGGGTTGAGACGCCTGTTGCCAGCGTTTTTGGGGTAACTGCTGAGCTTGCGATCGCCCCACCACAGGGTGCCAGTAGCTCGCTCCCAAATACCGCAATGGTTTCTGACCCCACAACAAACAATAGCGATCGATCGTGCCACTGTTGACCATTCGCAGATCTCCGGGCTCTGGCTCTGGTTTGTCTTGAAGGAGCGATCGCAGGTCATACGCCTCGGCAACGGTGGCGGCTCCAGTGACTTGAGCAATCTCAGCCAATGGGGGAAATTTGAGTCGCAGTTCAGCGAGCCAGAGTGCTGATGCGTTGGGGGAGGAGAGCAACCAGGGCTGCTCAGGGTGGCGGGTGTAGAGGGCATAGTCGAAGGAATGCGATCGCTCCACTACCGGAGCAGAGGCATCCCCGACCAGAGTCATCTGTGCGTACTCAACAGATGATAGCGATGTCGCAATTCCTTTTTGCGCGATGAACACCAAAGGATAGGCTGCTGCCGCAAACACTGGCACACGGGAGTAGTCGTGAATCGCCAGGAGGTGGTTGTCACGGGTGAGGAGCGATCGCACCTTTGCCGCATAGGTCGCCGATGCCAGTTTGTTAGGGACGACAAAGCTCAGCACCCCCCCCGGTTTGCACAGTTCCAACCCCTTCTCAATAAATACGCAAAACAGATCCCAGTTGCCGACAGCAGTTTGATAGTGAGTCGTGCAATACCGTCGCCATTCGGGCAATAGGGCTGTCATCCACTCAGAGTCAAGGTAAGGGGGGTTGCCCACCACCCCATCAAATCCGCCCGCCTCTGTGAGGACAGGAAAGGTTTGGTGCCAATCAAAATTGATGAGGGCATTGCCGCACTGGAGATTGTGATCCAGGTTGGGCAGTGAACCAGGGGGATCGGATTCGCCAATCAGCAGTTGCAACCAGAGGGAAAGCTTAGTGACAGCGATCGCCTGAGGGTCAATGTCTACCCCAAAAATGCAATCCAGGAGAAGCGATCGCCGCTTTTCGTAGGGTAAGTGGGCGGCGTGTGCCTCTAACAACCGTTGGTAAGCTGTCAGCAGAAACACCCCCCCACCACAGGCAGGGTCTAGAACGGTGGGTCTGGGGTTAGACAGTCGATCGAGTGTGTTGTGGAGGATGTCATTGGCGATCGCCCGTGGTGTGTAATACGATCCCCCCGTCTTTTGGACGGAAGGGTTTTGAGTGCTGCCATGAGAATTTGTGATCTCCCACTGGCTCAAACACCGTTCGTATGCCTGTCCTAAAAGCTCAACCCCGATCGCTGTTGTCCACGCGGTTTCAAGCTGGATGAGCGTATCGCAGAGCAGGTCATCCGGGATGATCAGGTGCCTATTTAAGGGAAGCAAAAGGGATGGATAACTTGTATTGACAACCTGGATTAAGTGCTGCAACCGCCCGTAAATATCACTCTCTCGTTGCAGGCGATGGAGGTGTCCTGCTGAAATCAGGCGATACTGTTCGCACAATTTCAACCCTAAAAGGTTGATGATCAAGTTCTGAATCGGGTAGTTGCGTTCGGATGGAGATAGCGCGGGCTGTTGCTGAGTGAGGTAGGTGGCGATCGCTCGTTGCCAACGCTCAACCTGTCGCAGTAGCCCTTCACTCATGCGCCGATCGGTTCAACACAAGTGGGATCGTCATACTTCGGGCTATTCATCCGAGGACTCACCGGATAGCTCATCATCGGGTCAGTGTCATAAGGCTGCAAGAGTGCCTCGAGTCGGTCGGTTTGTTGCATATCAGGGTCGAGCCAGAGATCGTAATCCTGAGGATGAAGAATTACAGGCATCCGATCATGAATCGAACTCAGGAGATCGTTTGCCTCGGTTGTCAAAATCGTGCAGGAGTCAATCTCACTCCCGTCGGCTCCCTGCCAGTGCTCCCACAATCCAGCAAAGGCAAAAGGCTGGTGCGATCGCATCTGAAAATAGTAAGGTTGTTTGCCTGTGTCCGATCGCTGCCATTCATAAAAGCCATCGGTTACAACCAGACATCGTCTACGCTTAAATGCTGCTCGAAAGGAGGGTTTCTCCGCTACTGTCTCCGCCCGTGCGTTGATCAGGCGTGCGCCCATCTTAGGGTCTTTTGCCCACGAGGGAATTAACCCCCAATACAGCAATTGAAAGTGCCGTGGCTCGTCTGCCATGGCGAGAACGACGGGGGCAGGTTGGGTGGGGGCAATGTTGTAGCGAGGCATCACATCCGGTTCGACACTGAGTTGAAACGTCTCAGCGATCGCCTTTCCCGTTTGCCCTAACGAAAACCGTCCGCACACTGCCCTCTGCTCCCAAATTGATCAAAGGCTCAATACGAGTTGTAGCCCACTTTCGGGTTTGCTGTCCTCTGGCAAAGGATCGGGATCTACATTCACCGCCGGACAATAGCGCGCGTAGGCACAGCGATCGCACTGATCTCCCGGAAACGGCGACCAACGGCGATCGTGTCGCAGTTGCAAGGCTAACTCGCCAATCAGTGACTCAACCTGCTGCCGATGATGAGGTGTAACATCAAAGCTAATTTTTTCTCCGCTGCGAAGGTAAAGCAAGCTCAACCGCTTTAAGCTACGCCGATAGCGTTGCTCCAGTGCCAAAAAATACAGCCCGATCTGCAAATCCATCTCATCGGGGTGCATCAGGTCGATGTCCTTAGAGGATTTGTAGTCAATTAACTCCAGCCCATCGTCTAGATAATCGAGGCGATCATACCGTCCTGTTAAAAGAAACTCGACGTTTTCAACTTGCAACGTCCCCTGAATTCTGCCTTCCACTGCGAGTGGTCGCCGCAACGAACTTTGATTAGCGATGAACGTATGATAATAACGCTGTAGGATTGATCGTCCCTCAGTCACCTGATTCGGAGTTAGATCGCGGGTCTGCTGACTCCAACAATGCTCCAGCCAATCAAACTGAGGAATGGCATCCTGATAGTGCCAATCTCGATAAATTTGTGCCAATGCTTGATGCAGTGAGGTTCCCAGGACGGCTGAGCTAAAAAACGCCGCTCCGGGCAACCGCCGCTCATACCGAAAATAATACGCTTGGGGACAACGATAATATGCCTGTAGCTTAGCGGCGGAGATCGAGTACGTCATAATCACCTGAAGCAGAGAGTGGCAGATCAAGAGCGGCAGGTCACAACCAACACCAACGACCCACACCTATAGCAGAACGCGACTCATGATTTCCATTCACTCTACCATGACGCTATAGGTAGTGTCTAAGCTAAAATTTCTGATCGCGATCGCCACATTCAGTGTTTCTTGTCCCTACTCAGCCAGAGGCGGTTTTGACAAAATTCGCGTTCCTAAGCCATAATCTCATCACACAAAAGGCAATTTTGGGAACCCTAGTAACAGAACTATTGCCCCTTTAAGACAGATCAAGTCTTTATCATGGGTTAAAGCCCTTTATCGCAGTCGTAATGCTGAGCCGAATTAAAGATATTGCCGCCAGTCTTGCCCCTCGCCTCATTGAGATTCGTCGTCACCTCCACAGCAACCCCGAACTGAGTGGTCAAGAATATCAAACTGCTGCCTATGTGGCAGGGGTCATGTCCTCCTGTGGGTTGCGTGTGCAAGAACTGGTTGGCAAGGTGGGAGTCGTAGCCGAGCTAGCCGGAACCGGGGAAGATTCTCGATTACTCGCCATTCGGACGGACATGGACGCTCTCCCGATTCAGGAGCGTACCGGGTTAGACTTTGCCTCTCGCCAACCAGGCATCATGCACGCCTGTGGTCATGATGTCCACACAACCGTTGGCTTGGGTACGGCAATGGTCTTGTCTCAACTGGCAGAAGCATTACCGGGCAACATCCGATTTCTCTTTCAACCTGCCGAAGAAACGGCTCAAGGGGCAAACTGGATGATTCGGGATGGGGCAATGAATGGAGTATCGTCAATCTTGAGTGTTCATGTGTTTCCCACAATCCCCGCAGGTTGTGTTGGCATCCGCTATGGAGCACTGACAGCAGCAGCAGACGATCTAGAGTTGACGATCATTGGAGAGTCAGGGCATGGGGCACGCCCCCACGAGGCGGTTGATGCGATCTGGATTGCCTCTCAGGTGATCACGACGCTGCAACAGGCGATTAGCCGCACCCAAAATCCACTGCGTCCTGTCGTGCTGACCATTGGTCAAATTCAAGGAGGACGAGCTCCCAACGTGATTGCCGATCAGGTGCGTATGACGGGCACAGTGCGATCGCTTCACCCTGACACCAGCGCAACCCTGCCCAACTGGATCGAGCAGATTGTAGCGAGTGTCTGCCAATCTTATGGGGCACGGTATGAAATGAACTACAAACGGGGGGTTCCCTCGGTATTAAACAACTCACCGTTGACTCAGATTGTTGAAACAGCAGCAGAGGAAGCTTGGGGCAGCGATCGCGTCCAGATCTTGCTGGAACCTTCCCTCGGAGCCGAAGATTTCTCCCTTTATCTACAACACGCCCCCGGAACAATGTTTCGTCTGGGGGTCGCCTTTCCCGACCAACCCAACTACCCCCTCCATCATCCTCAGTTTCATGTCGATGAAGCATCGATTGTGACAGGAGTTGTCACCATGGCATATTCTGCTTACCTGTATTGGCAACGGGGTGATCATCGTGACGGGGGAGCAGATTTACCTCGCTAGCACATGACAGCCCAGAAGACCTGAGAAGTTTTACGGTCGCCGATGTTGTTTTAGTCGTTTAGACTAAAACAACTTAAAGGCATCTATCCAGTCGCAAGACCATCAGGCTCAGGGGTGTGACGTGCTCCGGGTCTGAGTTTTCGTCTGCATTGCATTCTAATCAACCACAGGACTTGCGCAGTTAGATCCCCTAACCCTCTCAAAAGGGGGCTTCCGGAGTTCTCTTTTTAAGGGGGCAAGGGGGGATCAAAGTTTTATAGTGACCGAAGGGTTGGTTAGGACGGGGTGCAGGGGTGGAACCCCTGGCTGGGGCGGCAGCCCCCACACTCCCTTGTATTAACTGTCTCCACCGTTGCTATACGCTTCAAGTGTGTAATTCCTAAGCCATTCAATGGCTATGACTCAGCTCTTTCAGATGTTTGACCAGCGACACGTCTAATCAGGGAAATGGTGCATCGCTATTTGAAAGAGTCAAACCTTCCACTGTGATTTACTCACCGATCACTAAACCTTGAAGTTTGGCTGAAGGAACATTGTTTTTAGAGCCAATCAGATGGGAATGATCTAGATTGAGGCAAATAATTGACTTCAACAGGTGGGATGGTAAAAATTTGCTGCAACCCATTCATGGTTCTGATAAACTTGCCATGCTTTCCAATGTAGACTTGCGATTAGATACCCTTTCATCCGTAAAAGATTCTCCAGTGTCTTACTCAGACTCGATTATCGGCGCAGCCATTTTTGACTTAAGCGGTTTACCAAAAGAGTATTTCACAACTGCTGAGAGTAATGATGTAAGTTGGGTTCAAACCATTTTTCAAGCATTGGGTTTACAATCGCTGCTGATATCCTCGCTGCGATTGGAGGGGTTTCGCCATGCCGTCGTCCACGGTTCTGGATATCGAGCGATCGTTGTTCGTCAAAGAGCCCGGTATACCGCTCTATTAGTACGCCAATCAGATCAAGCGACAATTTCCAACGAGTTTATTCAGTGGTCGCTCGAATTTGAACCTAGAACCCTGAGAACCCACCCTAGATTCAGCACGATTTGAAGTTCGTTTTCGTTAGGAAGCCAGCGAACCACCAGTAGATCAGGGGTTGTCTCACTGAACAGAAAAAATCTATGGAAAGCTGAAAATGAGGATTTGTAGCCGTAGCCTCATTTGATGGGGTAAAGGTGAGTCAGGAGGCTCCCCCAGAATCAGAGGTTGAGCCATTGCCGTTGCCTTGAGCTTTCTGACCAAAGTTATAACTCTGTGAACAAGCTGGTTTTACGCCTGGAGATACGGGTTCAAACGACAAAATTCTCTCAACTCAAACTTGCACTGAGTGACCTAGAGCAGCGATCGCACTAATCCTCAGCTAAATCAGCTCAGTCAGCCTAGTTGTTGTCATTGTGTTGTCATTGTAATGCAGTAGCGTTTCAGACCTGAGATGTCTAGACCTCGTCGTGGGTTTCGCCACCGGGAGATGCTTTGTAAATTGCGTCTAACTGCTCCCGCGCATCTTCAACCGTGATGGAGCGCATGACCAGGAAAGGTTCATCGACTACGTTGCCAGCATCATCTAACAATTCTGGATGGGGAACCGCAACTCGACTGCGGGAGTAGGGGTTGTTTCCACCTGTAAAACGCCCCTGTGGACCATAGGAACGTTGAGACTCGATCCCCAGCGTCATGAGGTTGCGAATCAAATTACCCACTGCCAAAAAAGCCAGGATTGTAAAAACGAGAATGTAAATGAGATGTAACATAATCATTTTCTCCAAATTAAACAATTTTTAATGGTAGAGAAAAACAGCTTGGTTCTCTAGTGATCCAGCTCCCCTAGCAAAATCCACCGCCATTGAATTGACCGTAGATTTATCCAGCAAGTTCATAATGTGAAACCTTAATTTAGTTTCTCAGATTTTAAGATGACAATCTAGACTCAGCTTATCCTGATGACCGTTGAAGCCGTAAACGAACTGCCACTTGCCAGCATTCCGTAACAAGTTGGTGCCAGGGAATGAGAACAGCCGTTTCAACCCCTACCTGCCCATCCGTTAGTTTTAATAGCATTTGCGCTGTGCTGACCTCTTGCTGTGCCTGCTTAACTCTTGCCAGCAAATCGGCTTGCTGTTCATCGCCCAAAAAGCAGATGTCTTCAGACTCTAGCAGCGATCGCGATTGCTCAAACCAATGTTGAAAATCATCTAACAGCGGTTCTAATAAGGTTTTTAGCAAATCAGGCTCAGGCAAGTTTGAATTAAACATTACAGTATGGGAGTTGCTATCTTATTCTGTAATATTAACGCAATTTACGTTTCTTAATATTTTTTTGATTAAAATAGCCGTTTTTAAGCACACCACCCGACCTGCTCTGAAGACGTTACCCCATTACCCCATTTAGGATTGTGGATTTCATCAATCCGAAAACTGTACGGGCGGGTTTAGCAGACCTATCTGCACCCTGCCCTGGATTTAACAGCCCCGCTCCGCTACCGAACTTATTGAATGCCCACTCCTGGAGGTTGAGTTGGGTCTGAGTAAGCTACTGTTCCAACCGACTGTTGCTGTAAGACCCAAAAAGGGATTGGATAAGATAGAGGCTAGGACAGCCTCACGAATCAACAACAGGATCTGGAGCTGTCAGCTCAACCCCTTGTAGATCACAGTTATTAAGTAGACCACAGTTACCAATGTCAAACTCAGACGCCTTATCCCAGCTAGAACAGCCCCAAAAAATCCATCTGCCCCGTACCAGCGAATCTGAGGCACTCAAAAAAATTCGCCACACCGCCTCTCATGTCATGGCGATGGCAGTGCAAAAACTGTTTCCCAAGGCGCAAGTAACGATCGGTCCCTGGATTGAAAATGGGTTTTACTACGACTTTGATAGTCCTGAGCCGTTCACCGAAAAAGATTTGAAGGCAATCAAGAAGGAGATGATTAAAATCATCAATCGCAAATTGCCTGTGATTCGCGAGGAAGTGAGTCGCTCTGAGGCAGAACAGCGCATCAAGACAATTAACGAGCCTTACAAATTAGAAATTTTGGAAGGGCTAGAAGATCCCATCACGATTTATCACCTGGGCGATGCCTGGTGGGATTTGTGTGCAGGGCCTCACTTGGAGAATACGAGCGAACTGAATCCCGACGCGATCGAACTAGAGACGGTTGCTGGAGCCTATTGGCGAGGTGACGAAACCAAAGCCCAACTGCAACGCATCTACGGCACTGCCTGGGAAACCCCGGAACAGTTGGCGGAGTACAAACGCCGTAAAGAAGAGGCTCTTAAGCGAGATCATCGGAAGTTGGGTCGAGAGTTGGGGCTATTCATTTTCTCGGATCTCGTCGGTCCGGGGTTGCCCCTGTGGACTCCCAAAGGAACGGTGTTGCGATCGCTCCTTGAAGACTTTCTAAAGCAGGAGCAACTAAAACGGGGCTATTTGCCTGTTGTGACTCCCCACATTGCTCGTGTGGACTTGTTTAAGATCTCTGGGCACTGGCAAAACTACAAAGAAGATATGTTCCCGATGATGGCGGAGGACGATGCTGCCCGTCTGGAGGAACAAGGCTTTGCGATGAAGCCGATGAACTGCCCGTTTCACATTCAGATCTATAAGAGTGAGTTGCGTTCTTATCGAGATCTGCCGATGCGGTTAGCGGAGTTTGGCACAGTTTACCGCTACGAGCAATCTGGAGAATTGGGTGGTTTGACTCGGGTGCGCGGCTTCACGGTGGATGACTCACACCTGTTTGTCACACCAGAACAGTTGGATGCTGAATTCGTTAACGTCGTTGATTTGATTTTGACGGTGTTTGAAAAGCTCCGTCTGAAAAACTTCAAAGCTCGATTGAGTTTCCGGGATCCTGCTTTAGACAAATACATTGGCTCTGATGAAGCCTGGGATAAGTCACAGGGTGCCATCCGACGAGCCGTGGAAACCCTGGGGATGGATCACTTTGAAGGGATTGGGGAAGCTGCATTCTATGGTCCCAAGCTGGATTTCATCTTCCAGGACGCGCTAGAGCGGGAATGGCAATTGGGAACGGTGCAGGTAGACTATAACCTGCCCGAACGCTTTGACCTGGAATATGTCGCGGAGGATGGCTCCCGTAAACGTCCGGTGATGATTCATCGGGCTCCCTTCGGTTCCCTAGAGCGTCTGGTTGGTATCCTAATCGAGGAATACGCGGGAGACTTCCCCTTGTGGTTGGCTCCGGTGCAGATCCGATTGCTGCCTGTCACTGAGGATCAGCTTCCTTTTGCTAAAGAAACTATCGAAAAAATGCGATCGCTCGGTATTCGGGCAGAGGTTGACCTGAGTGGCGATCGCTTAGGCAAACTGATTCGCAACGCCGAGAAGGAGAAAATCCCAGTCATGGCGGTGGTTGGAGCGAAAGAGATGGAAGCCAACGCACTCAACATCCGTACTCGTGCTTCTGGTGAGTTGGGGGCAATTCCAGTCGCTGAGGTGCTGGAACGGTTGACACGGGCGATCGCTAATTACGACGACTTTTAGGGAAAGGGGCAAGGGGGAAGGATGAAGGATGAAAACTGAAGGATAAAAGGGTAGTGTTTCAGATCTGTTGCCACTAACCCCCGGCTGTCGCCGTCCCCCTTACCAAAGGGGACTACAGGGGGTCTTACAGAGGTTATCAACAGGTTTGGAACACCACCCTTTAGCCCTTATCCCTTCCCTTACTCTCCTAATGCTCTAAATACCTTCTGAATCAACTCCTCTAGATGTCGCTCACAAAATTGCTCGGCATCGGACAATGCCATGCCTCGCTCTCTGACATAGGTTTCAAAGGCGTTGTAAATCATGGCTCTAGCAATCTCCTGCTCATCGTGGGCGATCGCCCAGCGCAATTCGATGCAACCCCGGATGATCAGATCAACCAGGTGACCCTCATACCTCAGATCGGCGAGCAGTTGATCGGCAACACTTTGATGAGATGAACTATTCATCGCTCAAGCTTACAGAGTCTTAGAATCTGGCAACAACCATCGATAGAGGGCTTTATCGGGAGAGGGGATTTGGCTGACGGAGGTGTAGTAGTAATCTTCCCAGCCTTGTTTGGGTAACCCCGCAAATAGCATCAGGTTGAGGGGATATTCCTCGCTGTCGGTGCAGCGACGGAAATCATCTCGAAATAGAAATATTGTTTTTTCCAGGGCGATCGCCATTCCCAGTTCCACCATGACGCCTTCATCGGGTGGGGTGCCGTTGACGATCGCAAAAATGCCATCACACTGTTTCACATCCTCAAAGTCAGCTTGTGCGACCTGATATGCCCAACCGGCCTGAGAGAAATCGACCTGATTGTTGCGGCTAAAGGGTTCCCATACTTCTGCCCCCAGAGCTTCGATCGCCTGAATGATGGGTGGTAGGAGCAGCGTTTTCTGCTGCTGTGAAAACCCATAAGGGTTGGCTAGATAAATTCGTTTTTGTGGCACACCTGTCCTCTCTGGGGTCAACTCCATCATGCGCGTTCTGCCAGTTCCAGCCATCGCTCCGTTGCCGTATCAATTGCCTGAGTTAATTCAGCTAGCCGTTCGGTCAATTGTTGCATCTCAACAAAATCGGTTGGGGGATTGTTGTAAAGTTGCTTTTCCAGCATTTCCTTCTCAGTTTCCATTTCGGGAATCTGAGTCTCCAGCGTTTCGTATTCTCGCTTTTCTTTAAAGGAGAGCTTGCGCGGTTTGGCAGAATCGCTTGCTTTGACAACCGGATTGCTGGCTGAAGTCGAGGCGATCGCCCCGTTTGTTTGTGATTTCGCAGGAGCTTTTGTGGGTTTGCTGGCTTTGTTACGCTCCTCTTCTTCGGCGTCTTCTTCGGCTTTTTTGTAATCGAGATAAATTGAGTAGTTGCCGGGATATTGGCGCAATTTGCCTTGAGGCTCAAAGGCAAAAATGGCGTCAACGGTGCGATCGAGGAAGTAGCGATCGTGGGATACCACAATCACACAACCGTTAAAGTCCTCAAGATAGTCCTCCAACACAGCAAGGGTTTGAACGTCGAGGTCATTCGTCGGTTCGTCCAGAATTAAGACGTTAGGCGCACTCATCAGCACTCGCAATAAGAACAGTCGGCGTTTTTCGCCACCAGAGAGCTTGTGAATCGGGGCATATTGCTGGTTGGGTGGAAATAAGAACCGTTCTAGCATCTGGGAGGCAGTAATAACGCTGCCATCGGCGGTTTTTACTAGTTCAGCGATGCCTTTCAGGTAGTCGATCACCCGCTCGTTTTCATTCAGAGCAACATCTTCGGAGTGCTGGTCAAAATAACCAATGTGAATGGTGGAACCGACCTCGACGGTGCCTGCATCGGGTGAAACTCGTCCCGTGATGATGTTCATCAAGGTGGATTTGCCAGAGCCGTTGCTGCCGATGATCCCGACCCGATCTTCTGGGTTGAAGAGGTAGGTGAAATCTTGAATCAGGGTGCGATCGCCATAGGATTTGGAGATTCCAGTTAGCTCTATCACTTTTTTGCCGATGCGCCGACCCGCCGTTGAGATTTCGACCTTGCCTTGTGTCTGCTTAAACTCTTGTGCTTGCATGTCCCGAATTCGGTCAATCCGGGCTTTTTGCTTGGTGCTGCGGGCTTTGGGTCCACGTTTGAGCCACTCTAACTCGCGTCGCAAGACACCTGCATGTTTGCGCTGGCTGCTAACGGCAGACTCTTCTGCGGCGGCTTTTTTCTCCAGGTAATAGGCGTAGTTGCCGCTGTAGCTCGTGAGATCGCCGCGATCGATTTCTAAAATGCGATTTGTGACGCGATCGAGAAAGTAGCGATCGTGGGTGATCAGGAGTAACGCTCCCCGATAGCGATTCAAGTAACTCTGTAACCACTCCACCGAGAGAGCATCCAGGTGGTTTGTCGGTTCGTCCATCAACAACACCTCTGGCTCTGACAAAAGAGCCGTTGCCAGAGCAATGCGTTTGCGATATCCCCCGGATAGATCCCCAATTCGGGCATCAAAATCTTGAATGCCTAACTTGCTCAAGATCACTTTGGCGTTAGTTTCCAACTCCCAGGCACCCGCTGCCTCAATGCGTTGGGAGACGTTCGACAGTCGCGACATCAGCTTTTCGTTGTCTGCTGTGCTGTGAGACAACTGATTCGAGAGTTCTTCATACTCCCGCACGAGTGCCATCTGGTCGCCACTATCGGCAAAAACCTGTTCTAGAACGGTGCGATCTTCATCCAGTTCGGGCTGTTGTGGCAGGTAGACAATACGGGAACCGCTATTGACCCATAGCTCTCCGCTGTCGATGGGTTCCAGACCAGCAATCATTTTCAGCAATGTAGACTTGCCAGAGCCGTTGGTGCCGATTAGCCCAACCTTATCGCCTTCGTTCAGGCTAAAGCTGGCGTCTCTCAGGATTTCCTTGATGCCAAAGCCTTTGTGGATCGATCGCAATGTAAACAGAGCCATGCGTTCACTCTCATTCCAACGCCCCTGAGCATGATCAAGGGTTGTTCCCTAACTAACTTAGTGTAACGTTCTCATCTCACCGGGGAGGAATTAAAGCAGTAGGAATTAAGTTTGTTGGCAGAATTTTCACCCCATTCAACCCAAGGCTCTAAAAGCAGTTTTGCTGAGGTTCTTTTTAAGTTAGTCAAAAATTTGAAGTCAGTTGCAAATATCAAGATTATTCTTAATCCAGGGGTCAGCCAGGATTTAAACCTCCCAGCGGTAGATGCGATTCTCCGCTACAACATAAATGGGGCAATTTCTGGCGAAACCCTGAGCAGGATACGACGGTTTAGGGTTGATCAATCAGGGGTAGCTCTCAATGTTAGGTCGCGATCGCAACTCACTATTTACTCTTCATCTGGGCTGAGGTAGGTACACATTATGAGTCAGAGTGCTCCACAGAATACCGCTACCGCAGGTCTGTTGGCGGCTCACCATTTTCATCGGCAACTGCGATCGAGCGCAGAGAGTATGAGACAGCGCGATCGCTGGTTGCAAGGGGGCTTAGTCACGCTTGGCGTTTTAGCTGTCTCTGTAGCCCTCATCCCTTGTGTTGCTCAACCCTTGGGAAACGCTGAACAGCTACTCCACATGAGCCAGATTGGTCTGGTGTTGGTGGGACTCTCTTTTGTGGTGCTGGTTGCCCTCTCCAATCGGCTACAACTCAATCAAGGTTGGCTGATGTTGACATCTGGAGCCGTATCGGTAGATCGCTCAATCTACCTCTATCGCACCTTGCTGCAATGTATGCCTGACCGCGATCGCTGGTTGAATCAACAACTCACGACCATTCAGCAACAACTTCAAGAACGGTTGGGGGGCAACTGGTTGGTGCATTGGAGCGACGCAGAGCCACAACCGGACGATGACACCCAGGACTTGTTAGCGGATGGGTATCTCCGATATCGCCTGGTGCCTCAACTCGAACAAGCCACCGGGCACCTGACAGAACTCTCTGCCGCCCACAATCGCTATCAAATCGCTGCTATTCTTTGTGCCGGCTTGGTGGTGTTGTTGCCTATTCTCAATTCAGGATGGTTGGGATGGAGTGCGATCGCCGCTAACCTGAGTTTGGGCGTGATCTTGTGGTTGAGAACTACCTCACTGCAACGGCAGATTGAAACCTACAGCCAACTCATCGGGGGATTAACGCTGTTGCAAAATCACTGGCAGAGTCTGTCAGAATATAGCGTTCAAGCCTTTTTCCGGTTAGTCATTGCGGCGGAAACTCTGATTGAGGTGCCGCATCGGCAGATGGGTGATCAGATTCGTGAAACGCTGAATCTGTTGCGAGAAGACCAATCCAACTACATTCAATCCCTTTTGGGGCAACCCATCCCTCCTGCTCTGGAACAGCGATTCCGCAGAACCATGCCTGTAGCAGTGGTAGCGGAGACGCTCCCTGCTGAGGAATCGACGACGGTTGCTACTAGCACGGTCATTGAGTCAGAGACGACTGTAGACAGCACGGTGATCGAAAATGCTCCTGACACTCTCTCAGACCCTCAAACCAATGGCAAATCTAAACAAACGGCGTTAGCAATCGTCCCTCCTCCAACTCCTGCCCCTGCTCCACCCCCATCCGTAAAACGAGGACGACCCCATGCGTTTGTCGTTATGCCCTTTGGGCGCAAGCAAGGACCTGACGGTCGCTGGATCGACTTCAACAGCATCTACTACACGTTGATTAAACCTGCTCTGGAAGAAGCGGGTCTGGAGCCATTTCGAGCCGATGAAGAAGCCTCCAGTGGTGACATCTTGAGTGACATGTTTCAGGAGTTATTGCTGGCGGATCTGGTGGTCGCTGACTTAAGCATTGACAACGCCAATGTCTTTTATGAACTGGGGATTCGCCATGCGCTGCGACGGCGCGGGGTAGTTCATATTCAGGCTGGGCGAGCCTATATGCCGTTTGATATTTTTAACGTGCGGACGCTGCCCTATCACTGTGATGAGTCTGGGTGCCCTGATCCGACTTTTATGGAAAAAGATAAATTAGCTCTAGTCAAAATGATTCGGGCAACCTGGGAGTCTGACCGCACTCGAATTCACAGCCCCATCTTTAACCTACTGACCGGCTTGCTAGAACCCGACCGCAAGAGCCTACGAACTCCTCAAGCGATCGGCTATTGGCAAGAATACAAAACATTGCAAGACAGAATTGCGATCGCCCAACGGCAAAAACGAATTGGTGATGTCGTGTTGTTGTCCGAAGAGGTCAGCAACCCACTCATTAAAGAAGACATTATTACGGAGGCAGGTAAAGCACTCACCAGTATGGGGCACTCTGCCCTGGCACTCAAGCAATATCGGCAAGGGTTAGCTATCAATCCTGACAACATCAACTTCCGCTGTGCTGAAGCCTTTCATCTCAACCGCTTGGGTCAAGCTGACGAGGCGATCGTCAAGTTGGAAAAAGTCATGGAAGATGTACCCAACTGTGTTGATGCCACGACAAAATTGGCTCGCATTTACAAAGATCTGTGGAAGAAGACGTGGATTGACATAACTGATGAGGCGAAGCGGATTCATACCGCCTATGAATATTCCTTTGTGTTGCAAAAGTCGATTGAGAATTACCTGCGGGGCTATCGCCTTGATCAAAACGAATACTACTCTGGCATCAATGCTCTGACCCTCACGGCTCTCCTCGATCACCTGGCTAGCCTTGCTGAGACAACCAGTGGTGACGCAGATGAGATGAACTATCGGAGTAAGTTACCGATTCTAAAAGGTTCTATTCAATTTTGCTTGGAAAGTAGTTTGCAGCGATCGCCCAACGATTATTGGGCAGCCCTGTCTCTGGGTGACCTGGCAGTCTGTGCCGCAGAAACCCCCCAACAAGTCGCAACCGCTTATCGCAAAGCTCTGGCTATCCTGTGGAACAACAAATACACACTGCAAACTACCCTCGACCAACTCAATCTCATGAAGCTGCTCAAGTTCCGTCCAGAGCATGTGCAGGCGGGCATCGCCGTCCTACAAGCCGAACTGCGACGGATGGAGAGCCAGGAACAGAGCTTTGTAGGGATTGATGAAGAAGAAACCACAAAACCAGTCCAGGTATTCCTCTTTACAGGACATATGATCGATCGGGAGGGACGACCCAAACCTCGATTTCCTGCCAAGATGGAGCCAGAGGCAACCAAGCGGATCAACGATGTGTTGGATAGGCTCAATGCTGACGAAAGTTGTCTGGCGATCGCCCCTGGTCTGGCGTGTGGCGGCGATATCCTGTTTGTCGAAGCCTGTCTCCGACGCAATATTCATGCCCACATTTATCTGCCGTTTGAATCCGCTGAATTCATCAAAAGTTCGGTGAGTTTTGCTGGCGATGATTGGGTCGATCGCTTCTATAAAGTGTTAAATCATCCCAACGTCACCTTACATCTGCAACCCGATCGCTTAGGTCCAGTGCCGATTGGAGATGATCCCTATCGCCGTAATAACCGTTGGGCATTGTATTCAACGTTGATGCATGATATCAGGAACGTTAGGCTGATTGCCCTGTGGAATGGTCAGGGCGGCGATGGTGTCGGTGGTACAGAGGATATGGTGCAACAGGTGCGGCAATTGGGTGGCATCGTGGAGCACATAGATACAACAAAATTTGATTATTGGCAGTCGCAAAATTCAGCGATGGGGCAAATTTACAGTAAGCTAGAGAGCTCCATCTAAGGGCATTCTATGATTCTCTCTATGTCAAATCAGCACTCTACTGATTAACACGCTCCTGCTATAGCGACTGTCGAGACAAGTAATACAAGGGGATGTGAGGGCTGCGTTCCCAACCACGGGTTCCACCCCTGCCCCCGTCCTAACCAACCCCTCGGTTGTTATATAGCAGTCCTATCTGATTTGTGAAAAAGGTGATTTGTGAAAGTGCCCGCCCATCGGGCGGGCACTTTCACAAATCATTTAGGGTTGCTATATAACGATAAATATGGCAGTTTCAGACGAGTTGTGAGGAATGAATCTCTCACAGCTCGGCCATCCTTGCACCAGACGCTCCATGAGAGCTGAAACAGTATGTCTAAAATCTTAGTCATCGAAGATGAAACTCTCTTACTGGAAAGCCTGCTTGAGCTGTTGGATGCAGAGGGATTTGAAGCGATCGGTGCAGAAAATGGGCAGATTGGTATTCAACTCATTCAAGAGACATTACCTGACCTGGTCATTTGTGATATTCTCATGCCCGAATTAGATGGGCTTTCAGTGCTGCAACAATCAAGAGAAGACGCTACAACAGCTCTGATTCCGTTCATTTTTTTAACGGCTAAAGGAACATGGTATGAAGTTCGGCAGGGCATGAATTTAGGGGCAGATGATTATTTAACGAAGCCTTTTAAGCAAACCGATCTATTGCAAGCGATCGCAGTGCGTCTCAGTAAACGAGAAGCGATTATAAACTTGCAAGAAAAAATTGAGCAATTAGAGCAAGCTAATTTGTTAAAGGAACAGTTTCTTGAAACAGCATCTGATGAACTACGAGTGCCTATTACAAATATCAAAATAGCGGTTCAAATGTTATATGAAGCTCCAACAAGAGAGCGGCAAAAACAATATTTTGAATTGTTGCAGGCAGAATGTAACCGTGAAATCAATCTACTCAATAACTTACTGGATCTGCATAAACTAGAGACTAATACACGTCCTTTTCGCTTAGAGTCAATCAGCTTCCAAAAATGGATTCCAACTATTACTGAAGCGTTCCAAAAGCAGTTAAAAACACGACAGCAAACTCTTCAAGTCACGGTTTCCCCTTACTTACCAAAATTAATGTTTGATGGGGCTGATCTACAGAGTATCGTCGGAGAACTGCTCAATAATGCCTGCAAGTATACAGCTCCTCAAGGCAACATTGTGTTAGAGGTGTATCGTAATCCTTTACCACCCATCTCTGGTATATCTTCTTCGCCACTAACAACAATCGTCGTGAGTAATCAAGCAGAGTTATCGGCTGAAGTCATTCCCCAACTCTTTGACCAATTTTATCGAGTGCCAGGGGGCGATCGCTGGAAACAAGGCGGAAGTGGGCTAGGACTGGCTCTGGTGAAAAAGCTAATCGAACGGGTGGGTGGCACCATTCACATCATCAGTGAAGGTGGTTGGGTACATGTTCACGTTTATCTGCCACTGCAACCTTCGGTGTAATAAACCCTTGTGTCCATGCCTCAAGGAACTCAGCCTACTGGCTCATCGGTTCTCCGTTTATAGCAACTGTCGAGACAGTTAATATAGCTTTGGTCAGAAAGCTTAAGGCAAAGGCAATGGCTCAAACCTTGACACTGAGAGAGCTTCCTGACTCGCCTCCGCCCCATCAACTGTGACTACGGCTATACAAGGGGGTGTGGGGCTGTGCCCCTAGCCAGGGGTTCCACCTCTGCACCCCGTCCTAACCAACCCCTCGGTTGCTATAGGATAGGTATTTCAACACAAAATCGTGTCCATCCATCACTACTGGTTACCTGGATCGTTCCTCCGGCGCGCTCAACCAGTCGTTTAATGAGGGCTAATCCCAAACCCGTACCCCCCTGCTGCCAGCGATCGAGGCTGCGAACTCGGTAGAACCGATCGAATAAGTAGGGGAGATCCTGTGCTGGAATTTCTGCCTCATTACTCACCACAATTTGAATTGGATCGTTACCCTGTACGCTCAACGTAATGTTGTGATGAGGTGCTGTGTATTTACAGGCATTGTGCAGCAACTCGCTCAAGATTCGGCGTAGATCAGAAGCGTTGAAAGAGATAGAAGAGATATCAGAGTTGATGCTAACTTGAAAGGTTTGTTGTCGCTCGATCATTCGCTCTTCAAATGACTGAGCAACACTTGTAATGAAATCGTGTAAATTAATTTCTCCGACGGCTGGTGGCGTGAAATTTGATTCTAATTGCTGAAGATCCAACAAATCATTCAACAAATCAATTTCTCGACCACATTCTGTTTGCAGTAAATCAATATATCGCTGTTGTTGTGTATTTTGAGGCATGGTTTGTAGCATTTGAATTGCCAGCCTGATATTGGTCATTGGACTCCGCAATTCGTGAGACGCTGTACTCAAAAAATCTTCTTTAATTGAGTTTTCCTGCTGCAATTCGTCCACTTTTTGTTGGAGTTGTTGAACGAGTTCTCGCTGAAAGTTTTGAATGGTTGATTGTCTTGCCAGGCGGGTTGTGATTGCGTCTATCAGTTCGGTATGGCGGAACGGTTTAGTGAGATAGTCGTCTGCTCCCAATCGCATCCCTGCCCGAAAATCATCTACCGTACCTTTTGCTGTAAGAAAAATGAAAGGAATCATGGCAGTAGAGGGGAGTTGCCTTAGCTGAGATAGAACCGTATATCCATCTAATTCGGGCATCATGATGTCGCAAACAATCAGGTCAGGAAGCTCGGTCTGAGCTAACTCGATGCCTGTCTCGCCATTCTCTGCGGCGATCGCCTCAAAACCCTTCAACTCTAAAATTTCAATGATGATTTCTCGAAGATCTGCCTCATCTTCAATCACAAGAATTTTTTGCATAACCCTTACACTCCTAAACCCATCAATACTGCGATTTGGAGTTTACTTCCCTGCTTCACCTGACTATCAACATCAACGGTTTGGTTCTGTAAGCTAACGTCTCGTCCAGCATTTGCCAACCTTAAGTCTTTTCTGGGAGCCAAAAAAAATCTGTTCAGCATCTTGACGACAGTATAAATCTGTTGAACATGAGTAGTTTCCACGAGGTGCTTCATTCGAGCCAGACTGCAACGAACCGGCATGAACAGAACTGCCTGCTATTACGGTTGAAAGATTGTCCCAGAGTCATCAATTGAGTTTTAGCCCTCGTTAATTCTTCGTTTCAAGAAAATTGGTTCTATCCAAGTTTTCAAACAGCCATTATCAGCAAAACATCTTATGGTGAATTCATTTCCTGCTAATAGGATGGAAATAACTAAATCTTCATCTTCCTGATGGTTGGGGTCAGTATTACGCAAAAATTCAAAGTGTAATGGAATACATACGTAAGTATAATTACTATCCCTCCTGTAGCCAGTTCTATGCTTAATCCAGTTTAGTCTCCTTCTCTTCCTCCTCATCATCAAATTCGTTCGACACTGTTTGGTTATCAAGTGTGCTCTCAGACTCTTCTAGCGACAGTCCGAGAGTACGTCGATAGATGATTTCTACCTGGGGACCCAGGGAAATCGAATCCTCATCCTGGAGTTGATGACATTGTGTTTTATAGCCATTGATCAACATCCCATTTGCACTGGGCTTGCCCTCCAGACTGCCATCAGTAATGTGGTACTGATAGGTATTTTCTGCGTTGACGAATTCGACTAGGGTGGCGTGATGTCGTGAGACATAGGGGGATGAAATCCGAATGTCACACTCAGGCGATCGCCCAATTAAATAGACCGGAGCATCCAAAATATACTTTCGTTGTCCGAGATCATCCTTAATAATCAGCAGGTGGTGATGCGCCTGCTTGCATTGGCGCAGTGTGCGATCGACCCAACTCTGATTGAAAACGGATTCATAGATGCGGTTGTAAACCTTGAGCATCCCCTGGTGCTCAACCACCAGTCCTGACAAGCGCAGTTTGACCTGATGCGGGCTGTTGTCTACAGGGATGCTGCCTTGAATCAAAATTTGTTGGTACAACCCTAACAGACGACTGGCTCGCCTGGGGTTACTTGTCAGGCGATCGCGAATGGTTCTCAAGTGTTCTGGTTCATCCTGGGACTCCCAATTCTTAATAATCTGTGTATGCACAATCTGGGCGATCGCCTCAACCTCAAGCCCCCTGGAGATAGAGTTGGCTGACTTAACAATCAACTGGCACAACTTTTGCGTGAGAAACGGTTGTCCACCAGTCCAGGCAAGGACAGCCTCAAGCACTGCTTCTGGGCGGTTGACTTGATGCATCAAACCTTGAATGAGCGGTTGCGCCTCTTCTAGACAAAACCCTTTAAGCTGAATCGCTCGACCCACATTAAAGGGAGTTCGCTTCTTATCTCGTACCAGATCGGTTGGGGTTGTCACCCCTAGCAGGCAAAACGTGAGCCGCTGGTACTTGGGTTTGTCAGCCCGCTGGTTGTAGCAATCTCGAATCAGGGCAAAGAAATCACTGACTGAGAAATTTAAACCCAGCACACTATCAATTTCATCCAGGAAGATAACGATGTCGCCTGTGATTTCAGTGAGCAACACCTCTTCGATGAATTCGCTGAGGCGTTGAATTGGGGAAAAATGATCGCGATCGCGCCACCAACTCCGCAGATTAACTTGTTCAGTCAGGTTAAAACTGCTGACTAGACTGCGGGCGATTCCGGCATACCACTGGTCAGGAGCAATGTGTTGACTCCCAATTTTTGTGAGATCCACAACTCCACAGGCAACTCCCTCCTCCTGCAATCGCTGCATCGTTCTGACACGAAGGCTGGACTTACCCATTTGACGCGAGTTTAAAACATAGCAAAATTCTCCTGTTTTTAATCCTTCAAATAAGCCCTGGTCGGCTTGTCGTTTGACATAGGTTGTAGCTGCCGCAGATAAACTACCACCAACTTGAAATAAATCTCCGTCTGCTAAGAGTAACTCCGCCTTCATTAGAAGCTCCCGAATGGATTGATGCTGCCCTGATGATGTGTAGATACATAAACTGTTGGTAACTCAGAATTTGGATAACCCGGTTGACCGTGACCTCATTTGAGTTTATTGAGTGACGTGGAGGCGATCGCGAAAATAGTAGCGATAGAGATCGCAGCGTGGTACGACCTCATTACTTTGTAGATGTACCAGGCCCATGCTGTGCAGTTGAAAAGCCTGTACTGACTCCAATCGCCCTGGTTTAGAAGAGGTGACCACCTGTTTCATGGCTGCTGCCATTCTTGGGTTTTGTTCTAAATTCCACAGGTGTCGTCGCAAATGGTCGCTATAGGGTCCGGCTTCAGTGGGGGCAGTTAACAGCAGTTGCTCAAGGGTTAACTCCTGGCGGGCAAGCTGGTAGAGAGCGACTCGCACCAGATAGGGATGTCCACCGACCATTTTCATCAACTGAGCGACCTGAGTTTGGTTCCAGGGAAGCCCATGGCGTTGAGCCAAATTGTAAACCTGCTCCGGAGTAAATTCAGATAATTCAATCGGTAAGCCAACATTGAATGGAGACTGATTGATATTGAGAGGAATGTAGATTTCAGTGGAATGCACGACAATCAGCCGCAGCTTCTTCCAGAGGCTGCGAGTTTTAGCATCCTCATGCCATGCTCGCAAAAGCCCAAAAAAATCTGTTGCAATGTCTGGATGTTGAAAGACACAATCAACTTCATCTAACCCCAGCACAACGGGTGCCTGAGTTTGAGTCAAAATGTATTCCTCAAAATAAGTGGTGCAATTATCTTTACTCCCAAAAATTTCATCCCAATAGTCTGCAATGCGATTAGGAAGCCGCAATCGTCGCCCAATGCTGGCACAAAACCACCGCAAAAATTTATCTAGCTCACTAAAAATTGCAGTGTCTGCCAGTTGAAAGCTGAGGGGAACTGTCAGGCATCCTTGCTCCTCCGCATGGCACAAGATCCGAGACATGAGCGATGTCTTTCCCATCTGTCGGGGGGCTTTGATGCGAATCAGGGCACCCGATTTAACGATGGTTTCATAACAATGAGTTTCTGTAGGTGGGCGATCGACATAAAACTGGGAGGCAAGGTCTACTTGTCCCCCCGGAAGCTCAGGTTCGGCGATTGGACATGGGTAGGTGAACGGCTCAAAGCCCGACGGATCTTGAGAGCGAGTCTCGGCTAAAGCAGAAGGGACAAGGTCGTCTCCTGGAGTTTTACCTTCTCCTTTTGCACGTCCTTTGACGATGTTAAGAATCTCTTGAAGAATAATAGGGCTATCATCGGGCGATCGCCACTCGCGTTGCTGAATTCGGCTTAAGTAGCCCCGCAAATCATAGTTGAGGGCAGCATTCATCGGGAAATTAACCCGAATCGGCAGAATAGCAGGTTTTTGAGTGGTGCTGGCATCATGTAACTCTTTGGCACGACGAACCTCTTCGGTCACCATCTCGCTAACCGCCGATTTAGGCGACAACAACAAGACAAAGTAATCGCACTCTTCTAGCTCCTGATCAATTCGCTGTGACCAGTTATCTCCTAATTGAATACTCTCTGCCGCCATAAAAACCTCATGTCCGGCAGACTTGAGCGTGTCGTAAAACTGTCGTGCCAAACTGCAATCAGGCTCCTGGCTACGGTAGCTAATGAAAAAACGAGCGTTTCCTTCTGACTGAGAAACCTCATCGGATGCAGAGGTACACACAGCTGCTGAGTTGAAGGAAATGGATGTCTCTTGAGAGACGAACGCTTGAGGAACCGGATTTTGTAAGGATTTGGTCGTTAAAGTCGGCAGGATGACAGGGCTGTTGCCGGATTGGGTAAAGCGAAGCCCCCCTCGTGAGGTTATCGTCTGGCATCCCAACTGATAGGCACTCTCAACCGCTTCACCCGATAAAAGAGCGTTGTAAAACGTCAGCGAAAACTCAGTGGCAGCCTCTTCTCCCATGGCTGGGTCAATGCCCACGACATAATTAATATGACGACTGAGCAGTGCTATTTGCGTCTCAAGCTGGCTTGCTGTCAACACAACACAGTTAATTGTTTCGGCAAACAACTCAAACAGGTTGGCGAGTGCGGTGCTTTCCAAAAGGGGGATTGTGGGATGGGTAGCAGATTCAAAAGAGGGCAGAGGGGCGTATAGGTGAACAATCTGGGGCTTGATTTCTAATAAGGCTTGAATCAGGTCTTTGGGCTGGAGGGCTTGACGGTGTTCAAAGAGGGTAGGAGAGGAGGGCGATCGCTTGAGGCGATCGCTCATTGCTTGCAATTCCTGCCCCAGTTGTTCTGGAATCACTTTTGTAGGATGGGTAGTAAATACCAAGACTGTTGGTATTTCGTGCATAACAATCGTCATATAATCTCCCGATGGCTCCACTTTATTTGATAGTGTTCCCATCCTTTTTCGGTTTCTATTCGTAATAGAAAAGATATGAGTTCAGCTTAGCTGTAAATTTATTAGAAGGATCTGAAAGCTATTCTATGCAAAGTTTCTGGAGACTTTAACTAACTCTTTATAAAGGCTTTTGGAATCCCCGTGAGGGCTGTTACCCCTCATCCCTAAAACCCCCTTGTAAATATTTTATGATTGAGAAACTTGGTGCTCTTTGATAGTTTTTGATGAGGGCTGTTACCCCTCACCCCCTTTAAATAGTCGTAAATCAATAACGATGAAAAGAGCAAATTTGATATTACTAACCAGATAATTTAAGTATTTGACTTTCAGGTTAAAGAGATGTTGTGCTGGTTGGCTGTCAAGATGCCCTAATTTAGGGAATTGATACAGCAATCCAACTGACTTGTGAGAGAAAAGGGGCTCCATCCTTTGGTTCACAAATACCTGCTTCTTAAAGATGATTTAGGACTGCTGTATTTCTCTTGCGTGAAGAAATGCATCGCGGATAGTTGCAAATAGTTTTCCAAAATCTAAAACATTCGGGAAGCCTCAACTGAAGACGGTTGAGTTGGTTATGAATACTAAAAATCCGCCATTCAATTGGGCTTGAAACCTCTGAATGACGGACTTGAGTTTTACTTGAACTATGGCTCTAACTGAGCTATACCCCCAGGGGAATTCGAATCCCCGTCGCCTCCGTGAAAGGGAGGTGTCCTAGGCCTCTAGACGATGGGGGCTCAAGAACTTGACCTTAATAAGGGTAGCTAACATTACTGAAGTTTGTCAACACCCTTGGCGAAATTTGGTCAGAATAATTTGCAAACGAGCCGGATACTGTTGCAATGGTGGGTTTTGACCTAAGCCAAGTCTCTGGAGTTGCGTAGACGAATCAACTGGCGACGCATTTGTGGCGAAGCATCCATCTCAGAAATTTCCTGTGCCTCAACCTGAACCTGGACAGGCTCTAGGTACTCATCAGACCCACAGGCGAAGGCATCAAGCAGCATCTCTAACAGTTGGTCGCGATCGCGCAGGGCACCTTTTTCTTCAATCAGCCTGAATTTGAGGTGAATTTCACAATCGTAAACACCGACTTCAGAATTAATAGGTTGATGCTCTAAAGAACTGGATTTCATTGGGGAAACAACACCTAGCGTGCTGCGATAAAAAGTCGTATTGGAGAAGCAACAAAGAATGTTGCGGATGCTTGCTCTAGAGATGAGTAAATTCTCTCTGAGAGGCAACTCTTTTAGCTGTGACCTAAGCTTTCGTTACCTAATGCTTAAGCTAACACTGCCTAAATCAGGAACAAATCCGCTAATTAGCTGAAATGGAATAAGCCAATAGAAATTTTTTAGTGACTCAAAAAGGTTTCCCTGTTCAATGTTGAAACTAAACTAACCAATTAAGAACTAATAAACTGAACATATCACTCTCAACTATCTATTAATAGACAATGACTATAAAGTCTCTGTAAGAAGTTGGGTGTGCCTTTACGACTGCTTCAAACAGCCCTGAAACAGGGCATTTGCAGATTTCAAGAATTACTTAAAAGTAGATGGTTTAACTACACAAAATTTGCAACTACTGATAGTAAACAATGTGTAAAAAGCTATTCCGTAAAACCTGGTAAGTATTATTGTTAGCTTTAGCACATCATAAAAGCATTTTTATACTCAGCTATTCTTTTAGTTTATGAGGAGAGTGGTAAGTCGCCAAAAAATGAGATGTAGCTAATGTCACTACTACTGAGATCCACGATGAAATAATCGGGCAATGTTGAAGTATTTAAAATTTTTTAGAGCTTCTTAGTTGCTACTTCTCAACGTTATCTTCAGTAATAATCCTATTTGAGATTGAATCCTATTCTCGTTTGATGGCTCCGCCAAAACTGGAGGTTTTAGAGCGAGTACATGACTGAACCCCTGTATTTATTTAAACAATGAAGTGATACCCAAAAACTGTAAAGTTTCGGATAATTATTGCTTTGCCAGCTTGGAAACAACAATTCAGTCAAGGCAATTCAGTCAAGGCAATTCAGTCAAGGCAATTCAGTCAAGGCAATTCAGTCAAGGCAATTCAGTCAAGGCAATTCAGTCAAGGCAATGGCCTTTTATTCTTCAACCGCCATGGATTGATCATCCCAAGAGCGGCTTTCGTAGGCAGAGCAGCCCTCACAAGGACCGATTGGATTGACCGCACAGCGGACGTAGCTTGATCGAGCGTTAAAGCGACAAGTTATATCTCCGATCATGTATCCAACCCCATCAATGTATTGGTGGTCGGGTGAGAGGCGAAGTCTTGGTAAGCCTCTGCGGTTCACTGAATTGAGGGCAAGACGGAGTCGGGCTTGAGTCCTGGCATCGGTCTGCCGCATGACCCAGACTGAAAATAGCGAAGGGGTTAAGCCAACAACGACGATTAGAAGTGCTTCTAACACGGGTTTCAGTTGAGAATTTGAACGTGATGTAGGCGAGCGATCGCTCCTTATCTATGGGTTATAGATCAATTTGAGGGCTTCTAGCTAGGGGGAAGCGGGACAGAGGTGTGAGGGTTTTTCTTTTTGTGTAAAAGCAACCGGATGCGATCGCTTGCTGGATGAAAAGTAGAGAAAATTCTTCCTTGAGCCATGCAAAAAACAATTTATTCCGTGGCAGCTTTAACCCCTGCATTGTTGATTGCAGGAGGCTTGAAACCAGCCCAAGCGCAAGAGGTTCCACAAAACGCCAGAACGCAACAACTCCATGCGATGTTGCAAGGGGCAGTATGCCGCAACGATTGGAATCAGGCATTGAGGGCGATTAATCCACTGATTGGAGCACCCGAAATCACCTCTGAGTCGCGATTGGAGTTAATTCAGTTTCGTTATCAATTGGAGAACTGGCGAGCTGCAAAATCTCAGATCACAAACATTCCAAACTGCGCTGGAGCAACAACCACCGTGAGGGAACTGCCGACTCGTAGAACCGTCGCCGCTCGGCAACAGTCCCAGGATGTCAGCGTGCAACAACTCTACGCGGCATTACAGGGGGCAGTATGCCGTAATGACTGGAATGGGGCTTTGGCGGTGATTAATCCGATGCTAGGTTCCCCTGACCTGACTTCAGATTATCGTCAGCAGTTGTTGCGATTCCGCTATCAGTTGGAGGACTGGCGAGCCGCAAGAAGCGTTGTAGAAAATATTCCCAATTGTAGTGGTGTGGCAATAACTCCTGAGCCGGAACAGATCGCCGCTGTGAACTGGGCAGGGTAGAGAGAAGGGATAAGGAATAAGGATTACGAGGACGCAGACAGAGGGTAGCGAGTGCGTAGGGAACGGGTGGATGTATAGATGCGTAGATGGGAATGCGCTCCGTCTACCCCTCGATGGTTGATTCCTGCAAGCGCATCAGGTTGTGTGAGAGCAATCGCGATCGCCTGGCGTATGGTTTAATGAATTCGATGTTGAGGCGATAACCGCTACGATTGAGCGACCCCCATGCAATCTGTACCGCACAATTCAGATTCCAGAAGACCCTCCTGGGATGAATATTTTTTGATGCTCGCTAAATTGGCGGCGACTCGGTCTACTTGTCTGGCTTTCCCGGTTGGGTCGGTAATCGTTAAAAACAAGCAGGTATTAGCAACGGGTTATAACGGCCCACCATCGGGGTCAGCGCACTGCGTGGCTCAGGGCTACTGTTATCCTGGGTTAAGCAGTTGTGATGCCAGTCGCGATCTGCCGTCGCGTGCGGTTCATGCTGAGGCAAATGCGATCGCCCAGGCCGCGAAACATGGTATCTCGACTCACGGAGCCAGCATTTATGTGACGCTAGAGCCGTGTTTGTACTGTTTGAAGCTGATTATTTCTGCCGGAATTCACGACGTTTTCTATGAAACCCCTTTCATGGGTGAAAAGAGCGCAACGGTGCGAGATTCGTTTGTCCTGGAGAATTTGATCCATCTTAAGCAGATTCAGCTTTCACAGGAGATTGCTGAACGGGCTGCTGCATCACTCCTGAAGTCAACCTCGGTCGTTGACCTGAATCGTAATGATGTACTGCGGACGCAAACATAACCTCTCCTAGGGGAGTTATGTAGTGACTGGCAAGGTGATCGTAAATGTTGTTACACCGTTTTTGCTCTGCGTGAAAATTTCTCCTCCCAGACGAAGAACTAATCGCTTGACAACTGCCAAACCCAATCCTGTGCCACGATAGTTCCAGGGGTTGGGGCGAGCAACTCGATAAAAAGTCTGAAAAATACGGTCTAACTCGTGCGACGGAATGTCGATTCCAGTATTTATCACACTCAAACTTAATTGTTGATGATCGAGGTGCAAGGTCGCGGTTACTGTGATGCTGTGATTAGGTGGAGTGTATTTGCAGGCGTTGTTGAGCAGTTCACTCATAACCCGCTCAAGGCTAGGCAGATGAGAGGTAATCATGGGTAGGTCGGGGTCTACCTCGCAAATCAAGGTTTGTAACTGTTTTGTGGCTTGCGCTACAAACCGCTCAGTGATTTGTGGCAGCCATTGTTGCAGATAGATAGGGGTTAACAGCAGTGGCTCTACGGAGTGTTCAGTGTTCTGAAAATCGAGCAAATCACTGATCAAGTTAAATTCTTGTTGCCACTCGTCATGTAACACTTGCAGATAACGTTCCATCCTTTGCCAGAGCAAATCCTGGGTCTGAGTGGGTAGCAACTCTCCATCGGCAGTCTTGAGCGATCGCACAATCCGTCGCAGCATCTCGATCGCCATCCGCATATTGGTTAGCGGTGTCCGCAGTTCATGGGAGATGGAGCTAAGAAATCCCTCCTTCAAGTGATGAACGGCTCGTAACTCTTCATCAATTTGGGGATCGGGTTGAATCTGTAACTGTTTTGGGGCGATCGCTGCCTGGCTCATCACTTGAGCCACTAACCCAGCCTGAGTCGCTGTCCACAACGCTTTAGAAGCGATTAACAAACCTACCTCACCAATGACCGTTTGCTGTCCTTCAATGGGGCAAACCACGATGTAGTGGTCTGAGTCCTGTAGACCGGAGTAGGGGGGTGGCAGAATCTCAGGAGACGGTGCGATCCAGTGATGTTTTTGAAAGAGGGGCAAATAAAACTGAGGATAGTCTCGCAGTGGAATCTCAGTGCCAACTGCCAGTAAAGGTAAAGCTGGCTCGTCTGAACGATAGTCACCAATGACAGTAGCCATCTCCTGCATGGAGTCATATAGGGCAACCCAACCGTAACTCAGATTAAGAGATCGTCCTAATTGGTGCAGGGTTGTGTTGAGCAGGGATTGCTCATCTGTCGGATGGGCTAGCTGTTGAAGAATGTGTTGCAGCGATTGGACACAGGCAAATCCGACCGAAAGTTGGCTTAGGGTGTGTTGCAGTTGAGCGGCTTGTTCTTGCAGTTGAGCCGTCAAAACGGCTTGATTGCGCTGCCAAATTCCCTCAGCTTGGAAGCGATCGCTTGTATCTTGAAACACCAACACGCTACCGATAATTTGACCCGTTTCATCTCGAATTGGCGTCGCTGTATCGCCGATTGGACGCTCCCGTCCATCCCGACTCCGCAGGATTGCCCGCTCTGGCAACTTCACCGCAGTGCCCCGTTGAATGGCGAGTAATAGGGGATTGTCTAACACTTCACGAGTATCAGCATGGATCAGGTGCAGAACGGTGGTTGCCAGTTGTCCCAAAGCGTCTTGCTGTCGCCATCCGGTCAGCCTTTCAGCCGTAGAGTTCATAAAAGTAATTGTGCCGTTGCAGTCGGTGGCGATCGTACCATCACCGATACTGGCTAACGTGGTTGCAAACCATCGTTGCATCCGTCTCGAAGCCTGTTCTAGCTGGTGGCGATGCAGGGTAATTTCGATTGTTGTTTGTAGGTCTTGCTCGCGCAGTGGTTTGACAAGGTAACCAAATGGGGCAGACAGTTTTGCCCGCTGGAGAGTCATAGCATCGGTGTAAGCCGTCAAATAGATTACCGGAACATCGTATCGAGTATAAATCTCCTCTGCTGCGGTCACTCCATCCATGTCACCTTTCAGGCGGATGTCCATGAGCACCAGATCGGGTTGATTGGCTTCAACTGCCCGAATGGCATCAGGTCCAGAAATGACGCTTGCAACAACCGTATGTGCCAATCTTGCTAATGCTTCTTGAAGGCTCCAAGCAACGACTTGTTCGTCCTCGACTATTACAATTTTCGCCATGGTCTCACTGCAACTAAACCCTCTGTCCTAATGACTACTCTTGTGCCCTCTCGCGCATATTTCCTTTATTGATATGAAATTCTGTACAGCACTTTGGGGTTGTCTTGTTTCTTGGAGAAAAAGAATCAAAAACAGTCAAGTTGAGTGTGGCGTCAGACAGCGTACGAATCAATTTGGCTCAGATTCCTTATAGAACAACATCAATTTAGTCAAAACAACTCCCAAGCAATAACTCTTTTCATGGCTGACCTGGGTTTATTAAATGAGGGTATAGTCATGGGTTTGAAGTTTAAGTGATGCTGCCCCTCGTACTGACATAACTCTCTTAGCCACTTACTTTAATTCAATTCAACTGCTCAACAAGAAGGGTATGATTCTCACAACAAAAAATATGTATTGACCATAGCACTAGTCAGCCGACGAATTAATTTGATTCGGTTGCTTCATAGATCACGCAAAACAAAATTTAATAACCTTAGATTACCCAGAGCGGCAACCTTAGCTATGGTCAACCCAAGCTTGTAGAGATGCTATCTGCTTCTGTATGTAGGTTTAAGTGATGCCATCCCTGATTCTTTGGATCTCTCAGTAGTTTACTGTATCTTTGTAGTCCAACGAGAAGGGTATTATCCACATCCTTGAAATTATGGAACCGTTTAAGTAGTTATGCGGATCTCTTATCAACACATCTTTCCTGGGAAGGCTAAAAACTTCTTGTTCGTACGATCTTCAAGGTTTATCTCAGCCAATTAACTTGGAAGCTAAGTCACTTCAGGCATGGGGAATCAAAGAAATGGGATACGTAACCCTAAAAGCAAAGTCTAGTATAAAAAAATACTTTGATGCCAATCGAATTCCAAAATCAAATGCAAAATTTGCAGCATTTGGTCAGGAACCGTGCTAAAAGAAGAAATTTTAGAACCTGATTTGTAAGGTGCTCTCCGGTTTCCTCAAACTTTCCATCGAAAAACTGGTAAATTGTTCCATTAAGTTAGTATATTTGTACTTAAGCTGTGTTATTGCATGAAACAACTCCTTTGGTTATCTACCAGATATCTGTCATCCCTGAAAAAATCGAGTATCTTTAACCTGACTATCCCTTGCAACGGACTACAGTTCTAACGGCAGCAGTTCGCTTTTAGTCTCTTCTAGCTCTCCTCTGCTTGCTGCTTAAGTGGTTTCTTCGTACCCCTGTCCTTAATTCCTCCGACTCTAGAGGTTTCGTGCACATCAAGCGCGTTGAACTGACTCACTTCAAATCTTTCGGCGGCACGACCCAAGTTCCCTTGCTGCCAGGGTTTACTGTGATTTCAGGACCCAATGGATCGGGCAAATCGAATATTTTGGATGCGCTTCTGTTTGCGTTGGGGTTGTCCGGTTCCAAAGGAATGCGGGCAGAGCGATTGCCTGATCTGGTCAATCAAAGCGTTGCCAGTCGTGGGCGATCAACTATTGAGGCTAGTGTTACAGCCACATTTGCCCTCGATGATGAAGATATTGCTCTTGCTTTGGAAACCGAAGAAGAGACACCCCTGCCAGACTTAGAGGACGAGCACGCAAACGGTAACGGATACGATGCTAATAGCAATGGGCATCAAAATGGTAATGGGACTGGCAATAGGACTGCCAACGGCAATGGCAATGGTAATGGTAATGGGCATAAAGCGGGAAAGCAACTGCCCCTTGATCCGGCTCTGGTGCCCTTTAACGAGTGGAGTGTGACGCGCAAACTCCGAGTGACACAGCAGGGTACTTACACCTCTAACTACTTCATTAACGGACAGCCCTGCACCCTCAACGAATTACACGAGCAACTGCACCGCTTTCGAATCTATCCCGAAGGCTACAACGTTGTATTGCAGGGGGACGTCACCAGTATTATCTCGATGCATCCCCGTGAACGCCGCGAAATCATTGATGAGTTGGCTGGGGTTGCCGCCTTTGATCGCAAAATTTCTCAGGCAAAAGAAAAATTAGATGCGGTTAAAGAACGTGAGGAAAAGTTTCGCATTGTCGAAAAAGAATTGATTGCCCAGCGCGATCGCCTCGCTCAAGATCGCCTCAAAGCCGAGAAATATCAGCGGCTACGGGGTGAGTTTCAGAACAAGAGCCAGTGGGAAGTGGTTCTGACCTGGCGACAACAACAGCAGGCAGCCCGGCAGTTGGAGGAGCAAATTCAGCAGGGCGATCGCACTCTGACGGAATACACGGCTCAATTAGGGACGTTGGCAATTGAAATCCAACAGGCGATCGCGGAGTTAGAGCAGTTAAACGCACGAGTCAAGGCACTGGGTGAGGACGAGCAGTTGGCACTGCAATCAACGCTGGCAACTCGTGAGGCAGAGTTGCGGCAGTTGCACCGCCAGGAACAGGAGTTAACCAACGCCAGTCGGGACACGACTGCTCAACTGGAACGGACGCAACGGGAGATTCAGGAACAGATTCAAGCTCTGAGCCAGTTGTCTCAGGAGAAAGCGGAAGGGGATCGGCTGATCACCTCGCTGGTGACAGAACGCGACCGCGCCCAGACCGAGTTAGACCAGAGCCGGGAGGCTGCCAATGCGATCGCCAACGCATCAGAAGCGTGGGTGCAAGAGCAAACAGCCCTGCGACATCAAATTGAGGCACTATTGCAGACGCTGGATCCTCAACGGGCGGAGCACGTCCGGTTACAGGAACGGCTGACGCAGTTACAGCAGAAGATTCAAGAGCAAACCCAAGCCCTGGAGGCGATCGCTCAAGATCTGGCAACGAAGCAAGCGCAGCACGCCGAGGCGGTTGAGGCTGAGAAACTCGCTACGATTCACCTGGACACCTTGCAGAAATTGCTTGCAGGTGCTGAACAAGAGGTTCAGATACAACAGGAAACCCAGGCTCGATTGCTCCAGGAACAGCGAGATAAGCAACGGCAACTGGACAAACTGGAAGCTCAGGCGCAAGCCATGCAGGAGGCTCAGGGGACTGGGGCAACGCAAGTCTTGTTACAGTTGGGGTTGCCGGGGGTCTGTGGTCTGGTGGCGCAGTTAGGGCGGGTTGATCCCCAGTATCAACTTGCGTTAGAGATTGCGGCGGGTGGACGGTTAGGCTATCTGGTCGTCGAGGATGATGGAGTCGCTGCCGCTGCGATCGAACTGCTGAAACAAAAGCGGGCGGGACGGGCAACCTTCCTGCCATTAACCAAAATTCGGGCACCCCAATTCAAGCCCATCCCCGCCTGGAACCGTCCTGATGGCTTCATTGACTATGCCACCAACCTGATCGACTGCGAAGACCGCTACCGCGAAATCTTTGGCTACGTCTTCGGCAGCACGGTGATCTTCTCGACGATGCAGCAGGCACGACAATACCTGGGGCAATACCGTATCGTCACCCTTGATGGGGAGTTGCTGGAAACCAGTGGAGCCATGACCGGAGGCAGTGTCTCCTCCCGATCGGGATCGTTGCGATTTGGCACAGTGCAGGCAGGAGAGTCGAGTGAAGCCATCAACCTCCGTAATCGCCTCAAGGTCATTGATCAGGTGCTGGCGCGCTGTCAGGAGGCACTGGCTCAAGCTGTTGTGACTGTTAAAGAGCGATCGCAGGCATTGAGCGATGCGCGTCAGCAACAACGAGAAGTGCAGATTCAGGCACAGCAATTGCACGGTGAAATTGAGAAGATGCAAGCCCAACAGGGGCAATTGCAAACTCAATTCACCCAAAACACGCAAGAGCTTAATACCGTTCAGGAACGGTTGCACACCCTGGAGCAGACTCTGCCCCAGCAGGAAGCCGAACTTGCCCACCTGCGTCAGGCATTGGCGGAGCTAGAGCAATCGCAGACTCACAGCGAGTGGCAGCAAATGCAAGCCACGATTCGTACACGGGAGACACACCTGAGCGATCGCCAACTGGCTCTGCGAACGGCGGAACAACGGCTACAGGATTTCGAGATTCAACATCAGCGCATTCAGGAAAAAATCGAGCAATATCAACAACGGGTACAGGACTACCGGACACAGCAAACCACCCAACTCAATCAAGATGCTGACCTGAAACGCCAGATTGGTGAGATGCATCAGCAGATCGAGCAAATCCGGGTTGGGTTAGCCACCCTGGAGCAGACACTTGCCGCTGAAAAGCAGGAGCGCGATCGCACCGAACGACAACTGCGCGATCGCCAGAGTACTCACCAACAGACGGAGTGGCAAATTCAGAAGCTCCAGGAGAGCCAGCACGAACGTCGTCAAGAGCTATCTGCGCTACAGACACAATTGCAAGAGCGGCAGGCAGAGTTGCCCGATCCCCTGCCGGAGGTGCCGGAGACGGTGGATCTGACCCAGTTACAGCACGAGTTGCGATCGCTGCAAAAACGTCTGCAAGCGATGGAACCCGTCAATATGCTGGCATTGGAGGAGTACGATCGCACCCAGGCACGTCTGGACGACCTCAGCCAAAAGCTGGGCACGTTGGAAGAGGAACGGACAGAACTGCTCCTCCGGATTGAAAATTTCACCACTCTCCGTCAGCGTGCCTTTAAGGAGGCGTTTGATGCGGTGAACGAAAACTTCCAGACCATCTTTGCGGAGTTGTCCGATGGAGATGGCTACCTGCAACTGGATGATCCCAACAACCCTTTTGAGGGAGGGTTAAATCTGGTGGCTCACCCCAAAGGCAAGCCTGTCCGTCGCCTTGCCTCCATGTCCGGGGGCGAAAAATCCCTGACTGCCCTCAGTTTTATTTTCGCGCTGCAACGCTATCGCCCGTCACCTTTCTACGCCTTTGACGAGGTCGATATGTTTTTGGATGGGGCAAATGTGGAGCGATTAGCTAGAATGATTAAACATCAGGCACAGCAGGCACAGTTTATTGTTGTAAGTCTACGTCGCCCGATGATTGAGTCTGCTCAGCGCACAATTGGCGTAACTCAGGCTCGCGGGGCGTATACTCAAGTCTTAGGACTAAACTTACAACCGCAAAGTGCCTCTTTGTGATGTGCTGCCTCGTGCGACACAGTTCTGTGACATAGTTCTTTGTAACTCTGTATATTGATTTCTATCAGTATTCGCAGTATTGATATTCCAGCCTTCGAGATTTAGGACTCGAAAATGACATCTGAACGATTTTTACAACGCTCTGACCTTTTAGGAACTCAAGTTATCACTCGCGATCGCGGCAAACGCCTTGGCGTGGTCAGTCAAGTCTGGGTCGATGTAGACCGACGAGAAGTGGTTGCCATCGGGATGCGAGAGAGTATGCTGTCTGGAGTCCTATCGGGGATTCAGCAAACCATGCTGCTCGACAGTATTCGCGAGATCGGGGATGTCATCTTGGTGGATGACGATACGGTGATTGAAGATGACTTCAACGTAGATATTTACAGCGGCTTAATCGGTAGCGAGGTCATTACCGAGACGGGTGAGCTACTTGGCAAAGTTCGGGGCTTCAAGTTTGATGCTGATGATGGTGCCCTTGAATCCATCACGATCGCCTCCTTTGGTCTGCCACAGATTCCCGATCAATTGATCAGCACCTATGAACTCTCAATCGACGAAGTGGTCAGTAGCGGACCCGATCGCCTGATTGTGTTTGAAGGGGCAGAGCAAAAAATGCGCCAACTGACCGTCGGCGTCTTGGAACGAGTGGGCATTGGTAAGCCTCCCTGGGAGCGAGACGACGAAGAAGAATACATCATGCCAACCTCGGTTTCTAACCAGTTGGGCACGGGGTTGAAAACATCGGCAAACCAATCGACTCGGAATGCAACGACCGCTACCCGCGAAACCTGGGATGACGACAACTGGAACGATGCTCAACCGCGTCGCCAGATTGAGCGGGAGCCACTGCGTCAGCGTCAGCCTGAGCCGACCTACTATGACGATGAAGATAACAACTGGAACGACGCACCCGAAGAAGAATACGAATACGAGGAACTCCGTCAAGAGCAGGCGTATGAACCCAAATACGCTGTGCAGTATGATGAAGTGCTCGAAGACGCCTGGGGAGACGATGACAATCCAAAACCCTATCGCGGTCCTCAAGTAAATATTCCAGAACGCAAGAAAGTGGTGGAATACGAAGAAGAAACCGATTACTAATCGCTTTAGAAGTCCTCAGAAGTCGGAGTTTTTCCAAAAACTCCGACTTCTATTTATTGGATTAGGCATAGAAACGTGCGGATCGCTTTACTGACCTACTCCACAAAGCTGCGTGGTAGTGTCGTTCACACTCTGGAATTAGCAGAGGCATTGCACGATTTGGGGCATGATGTAACGGTCTATGCTCTGGACAAAGACGGCAAAGGCTTCGATCGCCCCCTTTCCTGTCATCAACGTCTGATTCCTGCTGCCCCTGCCCCTGCTGATCTAGATAGACTGATTCAGCAACGCATTCACGAATTTGTAGTAGCTCTGGAGCAAGACCTCAGAAGCGATGCTCTGGATGTGTACCATGCTCAAGATTGCATTGGGGCAAATGCGCTGGCGATTTTGCGTCAACGGCAACTGATTCCCCACTTTGCCCGGACGGTTCACCATATTGAAGATTACAGCAGTCTTTATCTCCAGCAGTGCCAGGATCGCTCCATTCGAGAAGCTGATCTGTGCCTGTGTGTCAGCCAGGAGTGGCAGCAGGAATTGCACCGCCAATATCAGATCGAGGCTCCTCGCGTGTATAACGGAGTGAATCTGAACCGCTTTTCGCCAGAGGTTAATGGTGTTGAATCTGAGGTTAAGCAGCGGTTTGGTTTACAGGGGTTGCCGCTCTACCTCACTATCGGTGGCATCGAACCCCGGAAAAACTCGATCGCCCTGCTTCAGGCGTTTGCCCAGGTGTTGCCCCATCAACCCCAGGCACAACTGGTAATCGCTGGAGGCTCAACCTTATTTGACTATCACACCTACCGGGACGAATTCTTTGCCAATGTTCAGGCACTTGGCATCCCAGATGCTGCCCTGGTGGTTACGGGAGTTATTCCCGATCGCCTGTTACCTGTCCTGTACCGAACTGCCGATGCCTTCGTCTTTCCCTCCGTCAAAGAAGGTTGGGGTCTGGTGGTCTTAGAGGCGATCGCTTCTGGTCTTCCCGTTGTCACGTCCAATCAACCCCCCTTCACTGAATTTCTCTCACCAGAGCAAGCCTTGCTCGTCGATCCTCTCTCTCCTCAAGCGATCGCCCAGGCCATGTTGGCTGTAACCCGTCCCGAAGTGACGCGATCGCTGGTGCAGCAAAGCCAATCGGTTCTATCCACCTATACCTGGGTAGCGTCGGCACAAGTGCATCTGCGCCATTATGCCCAGTTGTTGAAGGATAAAGGAAAGGATGAAGGATGAAGGCTAAAGGATGAAGGCTAAAGGATGAAGGATGAAGGATAAAGACTAAAGGATGAAGGCTAAAGGATGAAGGATAAAGGATGAAGGATGAAGGATAAAGACTAAAGGAACGTGAATTCGGGATAAGGATTTCGGCGGTTAAAACCGCCGCTATCAGAGCAAAACCGACCTGCGTCGGTTCGTCAAACCTTGATTTTCCGTAGTTCGCGTCGGCGGACTTCGCTCTAGTAGCCGCGAATTCATTCGCCGGGCTCTTAAACTGAACTGACGTTAAAGGATGAAGGCTCAAGGATAAAGGCTGACGGATAAACTCAAGGATAAAGGCTGACGGATAAAAAGGATGAACAATGAAAAGGAAAAGCGGCGATTCTTTTTTCTCTCTTCATTTCCCTTTTATCCTTTATCCTGCGTTTATCGTTCTTTCTCGCCCCACACATGCACAACCAACTCCCGCAGGTGACTGCGATCGCGATGTTCCCACACGTAGATGCCCTGCCAGGTGCCCAGCACTAGCCTGCCGTTGTTGATGGGAATTTGCTCCGAGGTATGGGTCAAGACGCTGCGGATGTGGGCGGGCATATCGTCGGGTCCCTCAGCGTTATGAATATAGTCGTAGCCGTCGGGCACCAGTTTTGCCATGAAATTGGCGAGATCCTCTAGAACATCGGGGTCGGCATTTTCTTGAATAATCAAACTGGCGGAGGTGTGGCGGAGAAATAGATTACACATTCCGATCTGAATGCCAGATTCGGCAACAATGGTTGCCACTTTGGAGGTGATTTTGTGTAGCGATTTGCCGTTGGTTTGAATGCGGAGTAACTGTTGGAAGTGGGGCATGGAAGTTGGGTTAACTAGCAGCAAAGAAGTCTACGATAGCGTGGGCGATCGCCTCATTGCCGTCTTTAGCGATCGGTTCTGTCTTACGAGGGGGGTGCATTGGCTCCTGCAAAAACTGCCAATCCCCTTGAAAAAACTCTTTAGATTCTAAAATGCGGTGACTGGAGTAGTCTTGCATTCCAGCTAGCAAGACGGGAGCTTCGGCAAAATCATCGCGAGTAACGGACACGATCGGCACATCCAGGCGACAGGCTTCGGAGAAAGTACCGTAGCCCGGCTTAGAAACGATGCGACTGCACAACGGCATAAAATCGACCGGGCGGTAGCTCTGATCAGTGATTTGTAAAAGATTGGGCAGTTGAGGAGCGTTGCGGTCGAAGGTGATGAACTGCCAATCAGGAAACTGTGCCAGATTGTGATATGGAATCTGCTCAATTCCCAAGCCACCAAAGGTGAGCAGCACAGTTTTGTCCAATGGGGTTGTGAGCGAAAACTGCGCCTGAATCTCTGCTGCGGTGTGGCGAGGGGTTCCTCCCGTAAGTCCTACATCTGTGATGGTGGGAAATGCACTCATCGGCTCGTGAAAAGGCAGTCGAAACAGGCGATCGCACTTGTTAAAGCATGCCGCAATCCAGTCGGCGATCTCAACGAACTCACCCCCCCAAGCCCGATAGATAAAATCCCAGCCAAAGTTACTCATCATCCAACAGGGGACTCCTGCGGCTTGAGCGATCGCCGCGGCTAACGGGGGGATATCAGCCAACACCAACCCCACCCGATTTTGCCGAATGAAGTTGACCTCACTGGCAATCAGCGATCGCTCCTGTGATTTGATCTGCCGTAATTTTTCGAGTGTGGCAGACTTGTCCATCGTCAGGCTGTCGCGTTGCACCACCCCAATGTCAAAAGCACGGGGACGATGAATGAAATCCCCTTGAATGTAGGACTCCAGCAACCAACGGGGAGCCGTCGTCACCAGGATCAGCAATAACTCAGGGAATTGTCGTTGTAGCTCAGCCACAACAGCCGCTGTTCGTGTTGCATGACCAAAGCCGTGATTGGTGATAGCAACATACAAAATTGGTTGAGGCATGAGGGTTCAGAAAAATGAGTCCACCATATTCTATAGCGGTTGCTACAGCAGGGGTGAGACTGAGGGGTGAAGTGCTGAGGACTGAAGGAGAGATGCAGATGGGTGAATTGAGCCTGGAGCGATAAGGAATGGAAGATGCCTCCTGAAACGCGATCGCTATTCCTAAGCTGGAGCATTAAACATTTTTGCGGCGAGTTGGTCGTACATCGCTTTTGCCTGGAGCAGCTCTTCCTCCAGGTGTTTTAACTTCTTGCGTTGCTGCTGAATGGTGATGTGGTGTTTGACACGCGCCAGCACCTCCAACCCCTGAAAGGGTTTTGTGACATAATCTGCTCCGCCCATGGTAAATGCTCTAACCTTATCGTTGACATCATCCAGGGCACTCAGAAAGATGATAGGGATATCACATGTGTCGGGACTGGATTTTAGACTGGCACAGACTTCATACCCATTCATTTGTGGCATTTGAATGTCTAGCAGGATTAAATCAGGCACTTCAGCCTGAACTGCTTTGAGGGCAAACATGCCACTGGTCGCTTTGCGAACTCGATAACCTTCATGACTCAAGAGTGAACTAAGAACCTGGAGGTTGTTCGGTTGGTCATCAACAATGAGGATATTCGTATTTTCCAAAGACTGGATCATTTTTCCGGGTGGGAGAAAAGTGCTACGGCTTGAGTTATTAGTTATAGTTCCCCTCCAGGATCGACAAGATGCGGTCAAACTCAAATCGGTAAGTTAAGTTACGCAATTCTGCGGCTAGTTCGCTGTGATTGTCTGAAAACTGCTGCAACAGATTTAGAATGGCGGCGTCATCTCCGGTACAGGTGATTTGATAAAGTTGCTCTCGCCAGGAATCGGGCACAGATGCTAAAGCGGAGGCGAAATCGAAGACCTGAGCCGGAGCCACTTGAGGTTCAGCCTCAGCGTAGACGTAGTTGAGATCGAGGTGTTGAGCGAGCTTGTCTAACAGTTCATTGGTGCGGAAGGGCTTTCTCAAAAAACTATTGCATCCCAGTGTGAGGGCGCGATCGCGATCGGTTTGAAAGACGCTGGCAGAGAGGGCAATAATTTGAGTTGGGGTCGAAGTAGCTGCGGCTTCCTCCTGAAGTCGAATCTGGTGTGTGGCTTCCATGCCATTGAGAAACGGCATCCGAATGTCCATTAAGATCAAATCGGGGTGCCATTCCTGCCATAGGGCGATCGCTTCTTCACCATTGGCTGCCGTTTCTACCAGAAAACCAATCGGTTCTAGAAGTTTGACCAGTAATTCCCGGTTTTCAGGCTGATCGTCTGCCACAAGAATACGGTAAGTGTTCTGATTGTTTTGCAAGCCAATCACTAAGCGATCGGGGGTTATGGGTTGTTCCTCTAAGGTTTCACCTAACTGAACAACGACATCTAAGGTGAAGGTACTACCGCCATCAAGGATGCTGCTGACGGAAATAGTACCGCCCATTAGCTCAGCAAATTTGCGGCTGAGGGTCAGCCCTAAGCCTGTCCCTTCTGTTAATTTTTTGCCAGAACTGGTTTGTTCAAAGGCTTCAAAAATGCGATCGATGTCGGTGGGAGCGATGCCAACCCCGGTGTCCTGGATTTCAAACCGCAGGGGACAGTAAATCAACGGAATAGGGGAATCAGAACAGGGTTGGGTGGCTGGTGTGGCTGTGTGGTTCAGCCGTCTAACGCGCAATGTCACCCGCCCCTGATCGGTAAATTTAATCGCATTGCCGATTAAGTTAATCAGAATTTGCCGTAGTTTACCGGGGTCAGCAATGATGATTTGGGGAATGTCGGGGGCAACTTCGACCTTGAGCTCAATGCCTTTTAAGGTCGCCCGGATTTGTAGCATGGCATCTACTGTCTGAATTAAGCTCCTCAGATTAAAGCTACTTTCAACGAGTTCCAGATGTCCTGCTTCAATTTTGGAGAGATCGAGAATGCCGTTAATTAATCCCAGCAAGTGTTCACCACTGCGATTGATAATTTCGAGATTGCGTTTTTGTTCTGCATTGATGCCAGCGTCTCGTTGCATGATTTGGGCAAACCCCAAAATCGCATTGAGTGGTGTACGGAGTTCATGACTCATACCTGCCAGAAAAGAGCTTTTGGCACGATTAGCTGCTTCTGCGGAGTCTTTAGCTTGCTGAAGGGCAGCTTCTGCGTGTTTGCGATCGCTAATGTCCACCGCAGAGCCGATAATGCCCTGCACCTGTCCCTGGGTATCCAGCAGGGGTTTGATGATGGTTTGATACCAGTGGGTTGTGCCGTGCACATCAACAATAGCTGTGTCTGGAAATACTTGTGTCTCAAGGGTTTGCATCACTACTTGATTGCTTCTGGTAAATTCCTCGATTTGTTGAGGATCTGTGTTGAAGTCAACATCTCGCTTACCCAGCATCTCTGCAATGGGTTTACCATAAATCAGCGTGCAAGCTTGATTAAGTAGTAGGAAGCGACCCTCAGTGTCTTTAACAAAGATGGGATAGGGGCAGACATCGACGATATTTTTGAGGAATTCCTGTTGGGCTTGCAGTTGAGCTTCCATCTGCTTGCGATCGCTAATGTCTCGAATCAGGAATAGCAACTGACCATCGACAGTGGGCATCACCCGCACCTCCTCATACTGCCAGGTGTCCTTCAGATGGATTGCTTGCTCATAGGTTTGCAGATCTCCTGTGGTGAGGGCTTGACGAATGTGATGCATATGTCGTTCAGCAACATCCGCAGGCAGGGTTTGAGAAATATTTTTACCGACTGGGTTCTCCCGCTCTGACACTAAATCGATGAAGTGGTAGTTTGTTCTGAAATAGTTGAGATAGGTGCCAGTCTCATCCAGACAAAACATCAAATCGGGTAGGGCTGCAACAATTGCCTGGTTTTGGGCTTCACTTTCTCGCAGTGCAGCTTCAATCTGTTTGCGTTCTGTAATTTCTTGTTCCAATGCCTGGGTGCGATCGTGGACTTCTCGCTCCAGAGCGAGGTTATATTCCTCTAATAAATTAGCAACCCATTTGCGTTCGGTCGCATCGACGATGATGCCATCCCAAACCAAATCTCCGTTGGGCAGTCGGTCAACGCAGGATTGCACTTGGATGTATTTACATTGCCCTGAAACGGTGGTCAACCGCAACTCAATTGGACGTTGTTGCAGCGTGTGGATGCCCAGATCGAGCGACTGCCGCAAAACAGCCACATCATCAGTGTGTAACAGTGACCACAAGGCTTGTTCATCTTGTAGAACAGCCTCTGGATCAACTTCAAAAATCTCTCGACATCGGGGGCTAACGTAGGCAAATTGCGATCGCCCATCGGCATGAACAATGTAGCGATAGAGCATTCCCGGTACACTTTCGGCAATTCGACGAAACTGGGCTTCTTGCTCTCTCAGAGCAGCTTCGGCTCGCTTACGCTTGGTAATGTCCTGAAATGTTGAAATAGCATAGATGACCTCTCCCTCAGCATTCATAACGGGAATGGCGCGGCTCTCTAGCAACACTACCTGTCCGTTCTGTTGGTGAATCTCCAGATCATCAACGAGCACCGTTTCTCCTTGCAGTGCTCGCAGGAGAGGAAGTTGGTCTGGGGGATAGGGCTGTTGAGTACCTGCCTGATAAACTGGGTAATTCTTCAGTTGATCTAGTAACTCATTGGGGTTGGCTTTTAGCTCTAAAAGGCGTTGTCCTGCCTGATTGAGATAGCTATCTTGACTGTCGCCGTTACGTTTTAACATGATCACCCCAATGGGCAAAGCCTCAAGAATTTGGCTCAACTGAGCTTGCTTGTAGGTCAATGCCTGATTGAGTTCATGTTTTTCTGCGAATGTTTTTCTAAGTTGGCTGACCATGTGGTTAAACGATCGCGCCAAATCCCCTACTTCATCATTGCGGGTCAAGTTAATTGATTGTTCCCAGTCGCCATTAGCGATTTTTTTGGCACCTACATTGAGTTGGAGGAGTGGTTTTGTAATGCGGCGGGCGGTGAGAACACCGACCTGGGTTGCAATGCCCAATGCGATTAAACTCAACCACACTGTGACGTGAGTGTTGCTCTCGATCGGTGCCATAAAGTCAGACTCTGGCACAACGACCACAATTAGCCAGTCCAGCCCGTAATCATCCTGGAAGGGAACGACTTGTACCAGTTGGTTGCCGTTGTGATCAAAGCTAAATTGTTGAGCAGATTGAATTTGATGCAGATCTCCAAACCGTTGCAGTAGGTGATTTGCGGTTTCTGCGACTAGCCAGTTTTGACTTTGAGTTGCAGGTAGTCGTTGGGCAGATTCTCCTTCGCCTGTTAAGAGAGCTTCTTCATCAGCAGTAGAGCTAGACACTAACAAGCCCGATCGCTCAATGATGAAAGTTTCTCCAGATTTACCAATGCTGAGTTGACTGAGAAATGTATCTAACTCCACCGACAACAGAAAATCAGTAGCACAGACTCCTACCAGATTCCCGTCCCAATCATAGACAGGTTCACTGGCCGTAATGACTGGCACCATATCATCAAAATCAAGGTAGATCTCACTCCAGGTCGCTGATCCTTTTGTTTGGGCTGCAATATACCAGGGACGCTGGCGAGGATTATATTGCCGTTCTAGCGTGCGATCGGTTACAACAATGTCTTCAGCTGCATTGACATAGGCGTAGTTGAAGTAATAGTTGGTGGCAGGATTGCTGTATTGAATTTGGAGAGACAAATTGGAGGTTGAATTGTTGTGCCCCACTCCCATAAAAGCCCCATCGGATTGTCTACCGCAATAGACCAGATTAGTTGCCGGGAAGTTTTTTGCCTGTTGCCAAAAGGAGCGAGCATCCTCCAGACGAGTCAGGTCGAGCTTGCCTTCTGCTAAGGCGATCGCATTCATGCCGTTGATGAGAAATGGAGCCTCAACATAGCTCCTGAGCTGTTGCTGAATCCGCTGACTAAGCTCTTGTCGCAGTTGAGATGAAATTTCGCTGACGCTCTCACGCCCATTCTTGAATGAGAGATAACCGACTAACCCGACTGTTGCTGCCATTTGTACGATAAAGGGCACAACTAACCAGAACCGCAGCGATGTCTTGCGGGAACCCATATTCAATCCTTTGAGCGAAACCTGCGTGAGTTGCTGTGATAGAGTTCCCAAAGACTTGGTGGTGCTAGCAGGTTTGGTATGGATTTCCCGAAAGATTGATTTATTACTTTTGAGGTAGCTGGACTGTGACCGTGGTTCCCAGGTCGGACTGGGATTGAATCTGTAACGTGCCGCTGTGAGCTTCGACAATGCGCCGGACGACTGCCAAGCCCAGTCCGTTTCCAGAGGATTTTGTGGTGAAAAAAGGAGTCCCCAATTTTGCTAACTGACTGGCTGGAATTGGGGTTCCACCGTTGTGGACACTGATCAAAACCTGAGTTTCATCTGCTTGAAGGCGACAGGTAATGGTTGCTCCTACCTCAACGGCTTCGCAAGCATTTTTGATCAGGTTGATAAAGACTTGTTTTAGTTTGTCGCGATCGCCCACTATCCTTACAGGGGTTAACTCTGGAGTGAATTGAATCAAATGTTCTGTGAGCGTCGGAAGATGGCGCAACCCTTCTAAAACCTCTGTCAAAAAAGCATTCAACTCCAGTTCGCAATAATTCAAACTGGGTTGTTTGGCGTAGAGCAAAATTTCATTCAACAAGCGTTGCAAGCGTTCAGCATCTTCTACGGCAAGTCCCAGTTGAAGTTGCGCTTTTTGGGGTAACTCAACGCCCTGTAGGGCTGTTAGCCCCATTAGCACCGTAGTTAAGGGATTACGAACCTCGTGCACGATCATAGCTGCCAGTTCACCAATTTCAGCCAGACGCGCCATCGCCTGTTCGGCTTGCTTGCGTTCTGTGATGTCGCGTACTAAAGCCAGTTCGAGCGATCGCCCCCCCGACTCAAAGATACACACGGTTGCTTCTACTGGAAACACCGTGCCATCCTTGCGGCGATGCTGACTCTCTAGCCGGGTTGGAGTCCCAAAAATCAGGTTTTGCCGAAAGGTAAACAACTCATCCGCCGTAAACTTGACATCAAAATCTGGCGTGCCAAGGGTTAGTAGTTCCTCATAGGAGTAACCCAGATTCTCACATGCCTGTCGATTGGCATCCAAAATACGACCGTTTGCCGGATCAATGAGTAAAAAAGCATCGCCCGCATTTTCAACCAGCAATCTAAAGCGAATTTCGCTTTGTCGGAGTGCTTCCTCAATCTGTTGTCGCTCTCGAATTTCAGCTTGTAGTTGTTCGTTGGTGTGTTGCAGTTCGGCTGTGCTCTGTTGAATGCGTTGCTCTAATTGGCTGTTGGCTTGCAGCAATTGCGACTGAGCAATCCAGAGATCATGAGTGCAGCGGATGACCTCTGTTGCTAACATCTGCACCTCTGGTTCTAATACCTGACTTACCTGTTGCTGATTCAGCGGGTATTGATTAGAAACAGAGTTGTTGCTTGTAGCCATAGGATTCTCATTGAGCAGAACCGTAGGGGCAGGTACTCGTAATCGTACTAGCTGCCTACAATAATGCTATGGACTTTTGAGATAAAGTGGAGTTCTGCTAGATACCAGATAGGCTTGATTAAGATCAAGCAACAAATGATTTTTTTAATGTAATGCGATTTTGTTTACGAGTGATGCTGCCTTCTCGTTCAAGCCGGGCTAAAGCACGGGATAGAGTCGCGGGTGTAAGCCCTAAATCGATTGCTACTTCTTTTAAGGGGCGATCGAAATTAACAACATTATTATCTGATTTAGCGTTATCCGATCGCACTAAATAGTGCAGATATTGAAGTACTCGTTTATGGGCTGCTCGAATATCTCGTAGTTCGAGTTGCATCATTAAAGATGTGTTTTTTCTGACTAATAGCGTCATGAAATCTTCTGCAAGATTGGAATTTTCTTTGAGTGCATCCAGCAAAATGTCTTTGGGGTAAACCAGTATCTGTGAATTGGTTTCAGCGATCGCTGTGTATGAGTAAAACTCTGAAAAAAGAGCACTCTCACCAAAACTCTCATCAGGTCTGATGATTTCCAGTGTGACGAAGCGACGTTCGGAGGTCAAACGAGTAATTTTGAGGCGACCCGTTTTGACTAAAAAGAGAGCTAATGCAGAATCACCTTGACGAAATAGGGTTTGTCCAGAAACAAGTTCTCGTGTGGCGATCGCATCCTGTAACTTGGCTGGGAGATGATCAAGCGTGAACAGATCCATTGTGGTGCAATGCAATAAGACTAGGGGAACGAGTTGATGATGAAAGTGTTAACTGTTATGTCAAAAAATTAATTTAGTCATAGATGTTTATTCATTTAGAGAATGCAAAACTGTCCGGTGAGGAATTTCCGGTTGTTAGATATCTTCTTTTTGAAGTGAACTCTCCCTGCAAATGCTATTCCGATCTTCTAAAACACTCGAAGCAAACAGGGCTTCTAACATCTGCAACTGCTGCACGATTTGCTCAAGATGTTGAATGAACTGGTCGAGTTGGGATGGCATTGTGGGATTCCAGTGCGAGTGAAGATTGATAAATGTTAAGACTTTTCTAATATGTCCTTTAAAGCTGAGTGTTTGCTGAGAAAAAGCTGAGACTTGAGGCACGAATTTGAAGAAAATCTTAAACTGAGCAACTCCTTGCAGCGGAATACCCTTCCAAGTCATCTCAAGCAGGAGGAATCCAAATGAATTGCTCAACATGTTCTTAAATCGGGGAAAATTTGTAGAAACGACAAGTGTGGTTAGGGGTTCAACTTGCGCTGATTTTTCTTATCCAGGCTTCACTATCTTTTATTCCCTTGTCAGTGATCACTCAGGCTTATCTCAGGAAACCCGAGCATTGTTGGAGAACGGTAAAGAAAACCGCATTGACATCAAATTTTCTGAGGAACTGATCTAATGAAATACTTTATTCTGAGTGGTCTGTCTATCTTGCTGCTATGTGCTGCCCCTGCGGCTTATGCTCAAACAACTGTTGTGCCTGCTACGAGTACTGTGAAAGCGACCTCAATCACCCCCTTTGATTTAGTGTCTCTGTCTTATCAAGGGTTTTTGGAGGATGAGGGAATTCCTAAATTCAATCGTTTGATCTTTGGCTATCGGTCGGGACGGGTGACAGCAGAAGACTTGGTGCGAGCAGCGATCAATACGAATCGCTTGGCTCCTGAAACAATTAGCGATCGCCGTTATTTGGCGGCTGTTTCTCAGCAGCTTGACTCTCTCTACAACACAGGTAGCAACTAGTACAGCAAAAAATAAGTTTTGAAAGGGGTGAAGGGGCGAAGCCCCCAAACCCCCTACATTGCAGAACTTTGTGTTCGCAACACTAGTAGTTGACCATCGGAATTTATGACAGCAAATCGGAGAGGGGTAGAGGGGTAAGGCTGACTGCCTGACAAATCTTTGATGCTTGGCGATTTCAATCGCCGAAATCCTTATCCCGAATTCACGTTATCATACCGATTTAATGTTTGATTGTAATAGATCACTGGGTAGGGGCGTTTCGCGAAACGCCCTTACGGAATCATGTGCAGCGAAGCCAATTCAAATTGGTATCCAATTAAATTGTGATCAAGGTAGATGTCGATAGGGGCGGATTTTGCAGATCAGGTTTTGGGTTTGCCGTTAGTAAATCGCTAAACCCGTCCTACGAGCGTTCGCATTGGCAGTTGACATGGCAGTTGTCCGTCTATGCAATTTGTCTGCTAATCAGTTGGGCAAACAATCCGGGTTGGTGGGCTAACTCATCAAAGGTGCCCTGCTGAACAACGCGACCTGCCTCTAACACGTAAATGCGATCGGCGTTGCGAATGGTGCTGAGACGGTGAGCAATGACGATTCGAGTTGCTTTGAGGCGATCGAGACTCTGGCTGACGATCGCCTGAGTGCGATTATCCAGAGCACTAGTGGCTTCATCCAGCAGTAAAATTCGGGGTTGTAATGCCAGAGCACGCGCAATCACAAGCCGCTGTCGCTGCCCACCGGAGAGGTTTGTGCCTCCTTCGCTAATAATCGTGTGCATCTGCATCGGCATAGCGCGAATGTCATCCGCGAGTCCACTGTTTTCAGCGGCTGCCCACGCTTCATCCAGGCTAATCAGAGCACCACTGGCGATGTTTTCAAAAATGGAGCCAGCGTTAATCCGACCATTTTGCAGAACAACGCCGAGTTGCCGTCGCACTGCTGCCACATCCAGACCTGCCAGGTCTTGCCCGTCGTAGTAAACTGTCCCGGAAATAGGCTCTTCAAAGCCTAGCAGCAATCGCAAAACGGTGGATTTACCGGAGCCAGAGGGACCCACCAGAGCAATAAATTCACCGGGATTGGCTTGAATGCTGACATCGTTTAGAATCAGTGCGCCATCGTCGCGATAGCGAAATGTGACGTGGTCAATGCGAACACTGCCGGAGAGCCGTCCCGGATCGGCTTTGTTAAGGCTGATTTCGGGTTCAGCACTGAGAATGGGGAGCGATCGCTGCCATAGAGGAATCACTCCCAGCACTTCGGTAAAGGTCAGACTCAGACTGGTGACACCACTGATGAAGATGCCAAACGCCACATTGAATGCCAGAAAAGTTCCCACCGAAAGCCCCGCCTCGCCAAGATTGGGTGTGATCAGGCGACTCGCTAACCAGAACAGTACTACAGCCGTTAACGCAGGAGTAACAGTCGTAAACACATCCACCATATCTTCAAGACGTTGAGTGCTCAACGTGTATCGGAGTTGATGAGCGTATTTTTGTCCCCAATAGGCAAAGGCGCGTTCCTCTACCCCCGCAATCCGTAGTTTTGAGACACCGTTAACTAACTGCACGACGATGCCAAACAGGTTGCCTTCCAACTCCATCAAATGGCGACTCTGATGCACCAAAATTGCCCCTGAAACGAGCGTAAAGACCATGATGACCAGAGCAACGCCCAACGCCAATGTTGCCAGAGGGGGGCTGTAATAGAACAGCAACCCCAGGTTGAGTAGTGCAAAACTTCCGGTGAAGAGGGTTTGCAATGTCGTACCACTGAGTTTACGACGAATTGCACTGATACCAGAAACTCTAGAGTTCAAATCACCGATCGCATATTGTCGAAAGAAAGTGGTTTTCAACTTCAACAACCGATCCCACACGGCTGCTTGCAGTGATGCATCCGACAAAGATTCGATTCGCATAGAGGCGATCGCCTGAGTGAGTTGAAAACTGGCTCCACCCGCGGCTGCGGCTAATAATCCCAGTCCAATCTGGAGCAGCAAAGACAAATCACCATTGGGAATGGCATCATCGATTAACAAGGCGGTTGCCTGGGGAACGAGCATTCCTAACAGGGTTGCCGCAACCCCCGTCCACAGAATGCGGAACAGATCCGATCGCCGACCTTTTAGAGCAAATTTCAGCAGATCCAGAGCTTTCAAACTGCCACTCGGTAACGGCTGATAAAATACATACGCGACCGGGTCGAGCGTGGCTGCGAGAGTCTCGTTTAAGCGGAGTCTGGCGCGGTTTGGATGCTGCTGATGGGCAGGGGCATCGGCATTGGCTAACCCTGCTCGGATCGGGTCAAACAGGTCATAACCCCCTCCTACCCTGGGCAACAGAGCAACCGGATGCTTGTCCATGCGAGTGTATGCCAGAATCGGTTCCCCATCTTTTTGCCACCAGCGATCGCGCAGCAATACCCGCCGCAGACGCAGTTGAGAGGCACGGGCGATCGCCTCCAGTGGCTCCTGAACCCGCGACAAATCCTCCGATTTCATGGGAGGGGAAATGGTGATACCCATTGCTCTGGCGATCGCCCCTGCCGCAATCAGTAGGGGAGTTTGGTTGTGTAAGTCACGATCTTGTTGTGGGTTAAAAACCGAGACTAAATGGTGAATCGCTTGCTGCGTCACCTGCCGATTGAGATGTTGCCGCTCCTGAAATCGTTGTAATGCGGCTTGAGTTTCTGTGGCTGCAACGGACTCAACATAGCGCAGAAAGTGCGTGTGGAGCTGCGTTAATCCGTTCAATACATCATGTCTCTCAAGATTGGCAGTCGATTGAATCGCGAATTCCAACGGTTCCGCTGCCTCAAACCACATTGCCTGTCCCAATGGAAAGAAGCCAGATTTTGTCGTCATGGGTAACTCAGGATGCCCCATCCAGCTAGCTTTTCCCGCTTGAATTTGAATCCACACAACGGTATCCGTTTGGGGTTGATAGGTCTGTCCTGTTAGCAGTGCTCCATATTGCATCGTGTGCTGGGTTGGATGCCATGTTTGGAATTGCGGTTGTGGTGAGCCATAGGCTGTGCTCAGTTGAGCCATCCAATCGTTCAGAAGGGATTCTAGTGGGGCATCTGACAGCGGCAATGGGGACAGTTCGGTTGGCTCTAGTGCAACGGCGATCAAGCCCAATGCTCCTTCGGTTGGGGGAGTGGCTGCCCCAAACATTGCTTGCCCCACAGTTACATTGAACAAGTGGCGGCGTTCTCCTTCGGGGTGACCCTCTTCAAAGGGCACTGCAAACACCGCCAGAGAACCAAACTCAACTATCCAAATCTGCTGTGGATCATTCAAAACCAGAATTTCGTTCCCCTTCATCGCATGAAGAGATGATTGAATTCGCCAGCGTTGTGCCTGCTCTAATTCCATGATTAACTGAGTGCTCCTTCGCTTTGAATGAGTTGGGCGTAATAACCCGGTTGGTGCCACAGTTCTTCGTGTGTGCCGCGCTGCACCACCTTGCCTCGTTCCAACACAATGATTTCATCGCAATCGCGAATTGTACTGAGACGGTGCGCCACGATCAGACAGGTGCAGCCCCGTTGCCGCAATTTCAAGTCGATCGCCCTTTCTGCTTCGGTATCCAGGGCACTGGTGGCTTCGTCCATGATGACGATCGAGGGGTGATTAACTAAAGCTCTGGCAAGTTCAAGTCGCTGTCGCTGACCTCCGCTCAGGTTAGTTGCACCTTCCAACAGAGCCGCATCGTAGCCACCCATCATCGCCAAAATCACATCTTCGATCGCCGCATCCTGGCAGGCTCGTCGCAACGCCGCATCCGGCACCGTGGTATCCCATAGCGTCAAGTTATCGCGCACACTTCCAGCAAACAGCAAAATATCCTGCTCCACCACGGCGATCGAGTTTGTGAGCACCGATCGCGGAATTTGTCGTCTGGGAATGCCATCAAAGTAAATCTCGCCAGACCACGGTTCAAACAGCCCTGCAATTACCTTGGCGAGCGTTGATTTACCGGAGCCGCTACCTCCCACCAGAGCTATCCGCTGTCCCGGTTTGATAGAGAGGTTAAAATTTTCAATCAGCGGGGGTTCCAGTGGATTGTAGCCGTAGGTAACATCCTTGATCTCAATGTATCCCTTGAGTCGATGGGTAGGGGATGCTGCGTAGAACATCGAGGAAGGCGGCATAACCTCTCCCACCGTTACATGAGAGATTAGCTGTGAATCAACCTCATTGCTCAACACATCGTCTAACCGTTGCAGATTGCCCTGCAAATCTTGAATGGTGCTACCAAAGCGCACGAGCCGATTCACGGGCAACAAAAAGCTTTGCGTCAGCATTTGAAATGCTACTAACATTCCAATGCTGAGATTGCCATGAATCACACGCCAACCGCCGATCGCCAGCAAGGATAGAGCCGTCAGAGCAGACAATAATGCAGGCATGACTCCGAGCACTTTGCTGATCATGCCCAGGTCTTGTTGAGCGTTGATCGCTTTGGTGTAATATCCTGCCCAGCGCGCAAAGAAATCAGATTCTAATCCAGAGGCTTTTAGCGTTTCCATGCTCTGAAGTCCGGCGATCGCCACCCCCGATACTTTGCCGTATTCCTGTGCCAGTCTGAGGTTTGCGTCAATGCGCTGGCGCGATACCCACTGGAGAATTAACACATTTAACGCGGCAAAAAACACGACAATCAGGGTTAATGGAGTGTCGTATTGCAACATGGCGATTGCATAAAAGACCACTAGCACAACACTAATAACAGTTGTCGTTAAGCGACCGGATAACACATCAGCGATATCGTCGTTGAGGCGTACACGACTGCTAATTTCGCCAGCAAAGCGTTGGGCATAGAAATGCATCGGTAACCGCAAAACATGCCACAGAAAACGACTGGAGAGGCTGACTGCTAATTTGATTTTGAGACTTCGTAGATAGCGCAGTTGCAGCAGGGTTAACAGTCCTTGTAGGGCGATCGCCAGCAACACACCGACAAGAATATAGGGCAGCCAATCGAGGCGATCGGCAATTAACACCTGATCGACAAACATTTGCGTAAAAATCGGCAACGCCAGTGTCGGAATGACCAGCAAAAATCCGGCAAGGACGCAATAGAGGAGTGCCCCTGTAGACCCTTTCAAACGGCTACTCAAGGCGTTAACGACACTGGGTTTGCTCCCTCCAGGTTGGAAGTCTGTCCCTGGTTCCATGACCAGCACAACGCCCGTGTAGCCCTCATCAAAGTCCTGATAGGAAACGGTCATAGGACCCGCAGCTGGATTGTTGAGATAGACGCGATCGCGCCCAAAGCCATCCACCACTAAAAAATGGTTGAAATGCCAGAAGACAACAAAGGGTGGACGAAGCTGTTGTAAGCTGTCCAGGCTTTTCTTAAAGCCTTTGGCAACCAATCCGTAATTGCGGGCAGCTTTGAGAATATTAGCGGCAGTCACCCCATCACGCGACACGCCACAGGCTTGTCGAAGCTCCGCCAGAGGGACATATCGACCGTAATAACCCAACATCATGCCCAAACAGGCTGCCCCACACTCCACTGCCTCCATCTGAAGCACGGTTGGAGTCTTGACCCGAACCGGTTTATGCTCCAGCGATCGCACTTTGGGTTTGCGTTGTCGTGGTTTAAAAGAATTGATCCACATCATCGAGTTGTCTCAAGGAAAGGAAAGGCTAACGTGATTGGAGCTTTTCTTGCCAGGGTGATGCGAGCGGTTGCAGTCATGCCGGGAGTCAAATTGAGGGATTGTTGTGTTGCAGAGTCGGAGTCTAACTCCACTAACACCTCAATGGCTTCGGGTTGTAAAGCAGTCGGATCAGCACGACGGGCTTCATCAAGCGTCGTCAGCGGAGAGGCAGCAACCATTTTGACGCGACCTGTTACGCCCTCAGTTTGCTCCACCATTGCATCAGGAATCAGTGTCACTTCCATGCCCGGTTGAATGCGATCGCCCTCGCCTGGTTCAAAGTAGGTCAACCCAACCAACTTGTCTGATGTGCTGGTCGGATGCACTAAAATCGCTCGACCCGTCGCCATGATGGAAAGGCGTCCCCACACGCTCCATCCGACGGCTAAACCCACCAGCGATGCTAATGCGACTAGCGAAAGCCAACTTCGCGCATTGACCACTTGCATCAACTGGTCTAGCTGTTCTGGTGACGATAACCGTTCGAGCGATTCTCGTCGAAAAATGCTGGTTTGCGAATCAGAATTCATCATGGTTCCCACTCATTCAAGTGATTCCTAGCCGTTTCAACATCCAACTAAATCGAGCGGCTCCCTGTGAGACGTGGTGCAGCGATTCTAAATTGAGTTCATCGTCATACTCCATGTCCTGATCCATCTGGTCGGGCTTTGGATCAGGCTGTTGCGGACATCCCAGTAGCTCAATTGCTGTTTGCACCGCCTCTAAAAGCTGAAGTGCGAGAATGCGGTAAAACCGGGACGCAAACCCCATATCCTGTTGTAGTTTCATTATTAGTTGCGATCGCGGAATCGCCAGCACCAATGACTCTTCAATGGCTCTCACCGAAACGGGTGATGGACTCATCGTCAGAAACGAACTGGTGCCGCTCATCTCCCCTCTTGAGAGGCGATCAATTACTTTCTGGGAACTCGCAATTTTGTTGACACACTCAAAACACAGGGTCAGCGGATTCACATCCCCTTCGTAAACCGATACGGATAGCAACCCATCCAGAATGATGTACAGCGCATCAAGCGGTCTACCTGCTTGGATCAGCGACGTATTGGGAGCCAGCTTTTGTAACTGACCTGCTGCGACCAACCAATCCACATCGCTGTCACGCAGTTCGCCAAATACAAACAACGCTTCTTTAACGGGCTGATCCGTCGCGGCTCGCAATTGTGTGGGCATCGTCAACATTTGTTGCAGTCGTTCTGTCAAAATCAGCGCGATCGCCCGATAAAAGTGAGTGCTGAAGTGACTATCTTGTTGCAACTTTGAGGTCAATCGCTGATGTGGAATTGAGAGCACGATCGAATCTTTCACTGCCCTGACAAAAACCCCTGTTGATTGCACATTAAACAGGGATGTCACTCCCACCACTTCCCCTTCCGAGAAGCGGGTAATCTCTTTTTCGATAGGATGGTCAGACATCGCTGCACCAGCGCAACCTGCGCCCTGTTGCGGTACGCTGACTGTCAATATGCCATCGAGCAGAAGATGAATGGTGTCTGACTCCGTTTGAGGTTGGAGCAACACAGTTCCGGCGAGAATCTGTTGCTGTTGACCTGCGGTAATGAGCCAATCGATATCTGTATTACTGAGTTCTTGCAGCAGAATTCCTGCCATAGATTCCCGCCATGGATTGTTGCGACTTGGAGTTACATATAGGAAATAATGTAGGTTGGATAGAGTTTTAACAAAATCCAACAGAGATGGCGATCGCTACAGTTGTGCTAACCCAGATTTTGCATCTCTGGAAACAATCGCCCGCAAATAAATGGCGTACTACGGAATCCCGTCCGTAACGCTTCAGGCATTTAAACAAACTAATGAAAAAATAGACTAAAGAAACATAGCAAAGCTGATAAAAAGTGCTAACTCCAGTGAAAAGAGTCGCGATTTCAGCATTGCTATGTTCGTTTGGTGTGACCCTCAGGTGAGTGTGACCTTCAGGTAAGCTAACTAAAACACCTATTTAGCGTGTGGGTTGATGATGTCACTGGTGTCAACTGTAGGGTTATTGAGGTCACTGGGATTAGAATCTCCAGAAGGAGGACGAACCCCACCAGCGACTGCTTTCAGTTGATCTTCCGAAAGCTCTTCTTGCTTGACCGAATCCTGTTGGGTTTTATTTTGCTCAGCCATGAGATGTTATCCTCGTGTTACACATTGGGAGATAGGACACTAGTCAGATCTCAAGCAGATTTGCGCTGATGAATCTACACTAGTGAGTTGATACAAGAGCTTTCAAACCGATTTGGTTGTGAACGAATTTCTTGTATATGTTGCAGTGTAGGAATGTTGTCTTGCTAAAGCCTTAATAGAACATGAGTTTTGACTGAGAAAAAGATGAGTGTTCCCTGAGAAAGAATCCAACAGATGGTGTGATGTAGATATAGCCGTAAAATTGTTTTGGGAGTGACCAATACAAGAACTGATTATAGCAAAAAATCTTCAGATTTTCTTAATATTTGTTTGGCGAAATTAGAGTTACGAAGCTAATAAAATACGCCTTTGATAGAGCATTCAGAATGGGTGAAATCAGTTGGCTGGAGTAGCACCATCACTGATAAGAGTCAATTTATAAAGTAAATCTTAAGGTCTAAAACATTTGATATTGCTTGATCCCCCCTTACCCCCCTTTTCAAGGGGGGAACCCAGGCAAGAGACTGAAGTCCCCCTTTTTAAGGGGGATTTAGGGGGATCGAGAACTTTGTTTATGAATCAGCTCTAAGAGGTTGAACTTTTGTAGATGAATGTATAGCTTTGATTAGAAAGCTTAAGACAAAGGCAATGGCTCAAACCCTGACGTCTGTCGCTTGAAATGTAGCCTTTACATCAAATTGGCTCAGCTTAACCTGAAGTTTGAGAAAACTGTATTACTTATCAGTTGATTCTTAGACAGTTCTCATTTACCTCGATAAAAATCACGCCACGATCGCAGTGTTCAATATTTGCACTTGTGGTTATGAATTCATCCTCTCAACCAACAGTCATTGTGGGAGGTGGTTTTGTTGGATTATTCACTGCTTTACATCTAGAGCAGCAAAACTATCCCCATCCGATTATTTTGATTGAACCGCGCGATCGCTTTGTGTTCAAGCCCCTGTTATATGAATTGCTGACAGGCGAAATGCACACAGACCAAATTTGCCCACTGTATACTGAGTTACTTGCAGATCGGTCAATATTGTTCGTTCAAGATACGGTTCAGACGATTGATCTACATCACAGCTATGTGCAGTTGTCATCGGGGCAATCCTACCCCTACAGCAAGCTGGTGTTGGCATTGGGGAGCCGAGCCACCTATTTTAATACGCCTGGAGCATCCGACTATGCTTTCCCACTGACGTCAGATCAGGAAGCGATCGCCCTACGAGATCACTTGAAGACTTGCTTGAGACAGGCGAGGCAGACGCCCGATCCTGAGGAACGCCTGCGTCTATTGACCGTCGCGATCGCAGGAGCCGGACCTGCTGGAGTAGAACTTGCCTGCGCGTTGGCTGACATCTTGCCTGTTTGGTATGACGACATGGGTGGCAATTATGAGGAGTTGCGGATTGTGCTGGTCAATCGCAGTGGTGAGATTCTCAAAGGCGACATCAACAGCCAGTTGCGGACGACGGCTCAACGTGCTCTCAACCAACGCACGATTCCGGTTGAACTGTTGCTGGATACAGCCGTGACAGAGATTCATCCGAATGGGATGAATTATCAACAACATGGAAAGCTTAATTTTCTGCCTGCGGCAACGATCGCCTGGACTGCCGGAACCGAACCGCATCCCCTGCTCAAAGAATTGCCCGTTGCGCCTGAGCACCGCAATCGTCGGGGGCAACTTCAGGTATCGCCGACGCTGCAATTACCAGGATTCCCAGAGGTATTTGTAGGAGGTGACAATGCCTATGTGAAGGATGCACCACAACCCGCTACGGCTCAGGTGGCGTATCAGCAAGGCAAGGCGATCGCCCACAATTTACAGGCTCTGGTGCAGGGACGAATGCTCCATCCGGCTCATGTCACCTTACGGGGCACGTTGATGAAATTGGGCATTGGGGAAGGTGTTGCGAATGTGTTCGATCGCTTTGAAGTCAAAGGAGAATTGGGTCACTTAATCCGCCAGGGAACGTATCTGGAATTGTTGCCGACCCCTGCCCACAACGCTAAAGCCACAGCTGAATGGTTTGCCGATCATCTCCTTCAGCGTCATCAACCCCGCTCTCTCAACCCCAACCATCAACATCACACTCCTTTGATTGCAGGGATCAGTGCGATCGCTGCCAGTATGCTCTTGACCTTGCCGTTTGCGTGGCGTGCTGCCCAACCCCAACAGTTTCAAACAACGCTGTCGTGGACAGGGCTACCAACGTTGCTCGACAACTTAACCCCATCTGATTAGTCAATGGTCAATGGTCAATGGTCAATGGTCAATGGTCAATGGTCAATGGTCAGTGGTCAGTGGTCAATGGTCGATGGTCAATGGTCAATGGTCGTTAGTTAAGTAACGTGAATTCGGGATAAGGATTTCGGCTGTTAAAACCGCCGCTAGCGGAGCAAAACCGACCGGCGTCGGTTCGTCAAATCCGGCCTTTTCCAGAGTCCGCGTCGGTGGACTTCGTTTAATAGCCGCGAATTCATTCGCCGGGTTCTTAAACCGAACTGACGTTAAGTAGGAAAACCTAATTAAACTCAATCCAGAATTCGGGTTTCGGCTCCGCTCAACCTGCTAGCAGAGAGATTTAGAGCATTGAGCGCAGTCGAAACGCATCTCTCAAATCCCAGATTTCCAGCTATTTCAGTTTTAGGAGAACATCACCATGAACGCTTTGAACAATCTACTCAACTTCAGAATCTCCCTTAAAAAAGCGATGTTGATTAATCGTATGACAATGGGGATCTTCTTCCTGGTGTCGGGCATTGCCAACTATCTCAACTTCAATGTCGAGAATGGGTTTTATCAAACCGTTCTGACTCTCAAACTCCAACTTTGGGGACCGTTTCCTGCCGGGTGGGAAGGCATTGGACCCTTACCCGCGTTGATTGCCATTCCCTATGCCTGGTTGCTACCGCTCGCAGAAATTGTGTTAGGCACCTTATTTGCCCTCGGCTTATGGATTCGCTGGACAGGCTTACTCCTGATCCTGATGACATTTAGTATCATTCTCGCCTTTGGCATCATTCCTGCCGGAAGTTTATTTCCCAATGCAGCGGAAAGCTTCAACAAAAACATCATGTTTATGACGCTGATTTGGATGTGTATTGCCTACGAAGTCGATACAAAACGAGCACGTATGCGCCGCACTGAAGAACGGCTTTATCTCAGTTCGATTGGTGATTCTGGTAATGCCCAATAGCAAAGGGGCTTAGGGAGTGGGGAGTGAGGGAGTAGAGGGGTGAGGGAGTGAGGTAGTAGATAATGCCTCCTTCTTATCCTTCATCCTTTATCTTTCATCTTTCATCTTTCATCTTTCATCCCTCTTCCCTCTTCTCTCTTCTCTCTTCCCTCTTCTCTCTTCTCTCTTCTCTCTTCTCTCTTCTCTCATCCTTTATCCTTTATCCTTTATCCTTTATCCTTTATCCTTCTCTCTTCTCTCTTCTCTCATCCTTTATCCTTTATCCTTTATCCTTTATCCTTTATCCTTTCCTCTTCCCTCTTCTCTCATCCTTTATCCTTTATCCTTTATCCTTTCCTCTTCTCTCTTCTCTCTTCTTTTTTCCCTTATGTCTACACCACACTACGACGTCATCATCATTGGAACTGGGGCAGGTGGCGGCACCCTGGCTCATCGTCTCGCACCCAGTGGCAAAAAAATCCTGGTTCTGGAACGGGGAACGTTTCTCCCCCGTGAAAAGGAGAACTGGGACACGGTGCAAGTATTTCAAAAAGACCGCTATCACACTTCGGATGTCTGGTATGACCGGGATGGTGAACCCATTCATCCGGGGACAGGATATTGGGTGGGCGGCAATACCAAAGTTTATGGGGGTGCTTTATTTCGTTGGCGCGAGAGGGACTTTGAACAGGTCATTCACACAGGCGGAATTTCACCAGAGTGGCCTCTCAAATACCGCGATTTTGAACCTTATTACACTGAAGCCGAAAAGCTATACGACGTGCATGGCAAATCTGGACAAGACCCAACAGAACCCTATCGTAGTGAAGAATATCCCCATCCAGCGATCGCCCATGAGCCTCGTATTGCTGAGATTCATGATGCACTGCAAGCGAAAGGCTATCATCCCTTTCATCTGCCATTGGCGATTAAATTGAATGAGGCGAATCGCCGCTTAGGAGCCTGTATTCGCTGCAATACCTGTGATGGGTTTCCCTGTCTGGTTAACGGCAAGGCGGACTCCGACATTAACTGCATTCGTCCCACGGTAGATACCTCGACCAACGTCACTTTGTTTACAGAGGCAGAAGTGTTGCGCCTGCACACCAGTGTCTCTGGGCGAGAAGTGACCCATGTAGAGGCACGGGTTGCCGGACATCGCACGCTCTTCTCGGCAGATATTGTGGTGGTGTCGTGTGGTGCAATTAATTCTGCGGTGTTGCTGTTAAAGTCAGCAAATGATCAGCATCCCTATGGGCTGGCAAACAGTTCTGATCAGGTGGGACGCAACTTCATGAAACACCAAAATGGGGCGATCGTGGGTGTTGCTCGTAAACTGAATCCTACGTTGTTTCAGAAGACGATGGGCTTCAATGATTTCTATTGGGGTGAACCTGGATTTGACTATCCGATGGGGCATGTCCAACTCCTCGGCAAGGTTAATAAAGATCTGGTTGCTCTGGATGCGCCTAAATTTGCTCCGGGAATGGCGTTGGACGAAGTGGCAAAACGTTCCGTGGATTGGTGGCTCACGGCTGAAGATCTACCCGATCCCAAGAACCGCGTCACGGTGCAAAACAGCACCATTACTCTCGACTACACCGATAACAACATCGCTGCCTTCGATCGCCTCTTATACCGATGGACAGAGGTGTTGCAATCCATCGACTGCGGCGACCATATCCTGCCCTGTTCCCTCTACTTCCGCAAACGAGTGCCGTTGCAGGGTGTGGCGCACCAGTGTGGCACCTGTCGGTTTGGTGAAGACCCAACAACCTCGGTGTTGGATCTCAACTGTCGTACCCATGACGTTGATAACTTGTACGTTGTGGATGGTAGTTTCTTCCGCTCTAGCGCAGCGGTGAACCCAACGTTGACGATTATTGCCAATGCTCTGCGGGTGGGAGATCACCTGCTCGATCGCCTGAAGTAGCCCTATGAGCGTCATGACGAAACATTCTGTGATCTTCGATCGCATTCCCAGTGTTGTTTATCTCTGGACAGCCATTCTGATTTTTGCGGCATCTAACGCAGTAACCCGCAAAGTGACCGAGATTGGAGCACAGCATTTGATTGATGGGCGTAATCCCATTTCACTATGTAATGTTCTTTTTGTGGGCAATCTTTGTGCATTAGTTGTAATGATTAGTGTGTTTGGTAGGCAGTGGAATAAACGCACACTGCGGCAATTGTCATACCAGGATTGGCTCAGTTTAGTTGCGATCGCCATGCTTTCTGGGGCACTGGCTCCAGCTTTGATTTTCGCGGCACTCGACACAACAAATGTTACGAATGTAGTGCTGATCGGTCGCCTGGAACCTCCCCTCACGCTGATTTTTAGCGTTCTTCTGCTAAAGGCACGGGTGAATGTCTGGACTGCGTTAGGGTCGCTCGTGTCGCTGGTCGGGGTCACTGTGACTGCTGTAATTGCCAGTAGCGAACACGTCATGATGCCTCTGATGGGAGGGCTATTTCACGTTGGTCGAGGAGAGTTGATGACCGCGATCGCCGCCTGTGTGTTAGCGATCGCTACGGTGATTAGCAAATCTCGCCTGAAGCACATTCCTCTGGGCATTTTCAACATCGTGCGGGTGGGTTTGGGAACAGTGGTTTTTTTCGTGTTGGCGAATGTGTTGTACGGGGCACAGCATTTTGTCGATGTATTCTCGCCTTTTCTTTGGAAGTGGATGCTGTTGTATGGGTCGGTGATTGTTGTCGCAGGACAGCTTTGCTGGTTTGCCGGATTGCGTCACTCTACACCTGCCATGACGACGTTAGCGAGTTCGTTTAACCCAATAGCGGCGATCGCAATGGCGTATCTGATTTTGGGAGAAATCCCCACAGCAGCCCAATACACGGGAGCCACGATTATCCTGGCAGGAGTTGTGTTGAGCTTGATTGGCAGCTTACAGGAGATAAAATCCAGGAAGCACGCCGATCCTACGCCCTATGGTCAACAAATGGGAATGATTACGGGGTTTAGAGGAGTGTGAGAGAAGAGAGAAGAGGGAAAATAAGGATAAAGGATGAAGGATAAAGGATGAAGGATAAAGGATGAAGGATAAAGGATGAAGGATAGGAAGGCGCATTGAGGGTATGTTCAGAATTTTGTGTAAAATCCTATCCCGCCTTCGCTCTAACCTAACGTGAATTCGGGATAAGGATTTCGGCGGTTTTAACCACCGCTATGGGAGCAAAACCGACCTGCGTCGGTTCGTCAAATCCTGCCTTTTCCGGAGTTCGCGTTGGCGGACTTCGCTCTAATAGCCGCGAATTCATTCGCCGGGCTCCTAAACTTTCTACCTCCGACCTGGCAACCTTACCGTCACGGTTGTACCCACCTCGGCTGATGACTCAATGCACAACTCTCCATGATGTGCCTCAACAATACGCTTGACGATCGCCAGTCCTAATCCGTTACCGTTGGTCTTGGTGGTAAAAAAGGGTTTGGTCAGTTTTACCAGAATATCGGGCGGAATGGGATCACCAGTGTTATGAACTTGAACGACGATTTGGTTCGATTGATCCCTCTGCAAGGACACCGTAATAACGGCTCCGTCGTCTACAGCCTCGCAAGCGTTGGTCACCAGGTTAATCAACACCTGTTTGAGTTTGTCGCGATCGCCCAAAACAGGGGCAGCAGTAGCGGCAGAGTTAAACCGCAGGGGTTTAGTTGAGGCAACAGGCAAATCGCGCAAGGTGTGCAGAGTTTCTGTAATCAAACTGGTTAAGTCTAGTTCGATTTGATTCAGCGTTTGCGGTTTGGCGTATAGCAAAATCTGATTGAGTAATCGTTGGAGGCGATCGCCCTCATCCAGTGCAAGTGCCAGGTATTCCTGAAAGCGTCCTGACAGTTCCAATCGTTTGAAGGCCCCAAGCCCCATGACCATTGTCGTCAGGGGATTGCGGACTTCGTGGACGATCATCGAGGCGAGTTCCCCAATTTCTGCGAGACGTTCCAAGGCTTTGGCGGCTTGCTTGAGAACAGTGATATCTGTAGTTACGCCCAGTAAGCAGGGTTCTCCGTCTAAGTCGATAATGTCAGCAGAAACCAGGGCTAAAAAGGTGTCCCCGGATTTACGTCGCAGTTCTACTTCAACGTTGGAGACAGTCCCCTGTTCCTGGAGTAACCGAGTAATGGTTGCGCGATCGTCTGTTTTAACCCAGATGTTGAGATCGAATGCACTCTGACCAATCACTTCCTCGTGCTCGTAGCCTAACATCCGCAGGAAGCTGTCATTTACCTCTAGAAATCGTCCTTCCTTAATTGTGGTAATCGTGATGCCGCTGGGAGACGACCGAAACGCTTTAGAAAACTTTTCTTGAGATGCTCGAATCACAGCTTCGGCTTGTTGACGCTCCATCTCAGCCGCTGCCCGTGCCGCAAAAATTTCCAGGATGGCGGTACTGCGAGGAATGTCTGCAAGGGGTTGATCGTCCAAGACGGCTAAGTGTCCCAACAGTTTACCGGAAGAGTCCCGCAGTGCAACGCCTGCATAACTCTGAGCTTTCATCTCAGGTAGCGAGTCATCTTCAGGAAACAGAAGTTGCAGTTGATCCGGATAACATTGACAGGTTTGGCTGTTAATTACCTGTTCGCAGGCAGTACCGTAGACATCGTATTCAAAGTTCTCGATGAACTCGTTTTGATACCAACAGGCGATCGTGCGGAGACGAGTGGGTGCATTGCTGTCACATTCAGTAATGAAAGCATAATAGACATCGAGAGCTTGCGCGAGAGAACGCACGAGAGAATGAAAAAAGTCTTTGCGAGTAACGCCTGCCGTTGCTTCAACGATTAACCGGAGTGTTTGTTCTGAACGTTGTCGTTCTAAAACTTCGCGTTCCAGTATTTGATTGGTTCGTACCAGGTCAGCCGTTCGTTGTTGGACTCGCGCCTCTAATTCGTTGTACAACCGGGCATTGTCGATGGCGATCGCCGCTTGAGCAGAGAGGAGTTGAACAATTTCCAAATGGCTATCTGTAAAAGCGTCGGTGACAAATGTATTTTCGAGATAAATAATTCCAGTAAGTTTGTTTTGATTGATTAAAGGAACACACAACACTGACCTGGGTCTTACAACAATTGGCTGACGAAACAATCGTTGAGCTTTCGATATATCTCCGAGAATGATATTCTCGTGGGTTTGAGCAACGAAGTGGATGATATCTACAGAAGCGTGATCAATCGTATCTTTGGGTGTTAGTGGAATCGAATGCAAGACTTCAATGTGGGGAGAATTTGCAGTTCCCTCGGCTTCAATAAAGAACTGTTCGTCTTTCTCTAAAATTAAATAGCCACGTTCTGCACCTGTATTTTCAATCAGGATATTCATCAACGTAACCAATAGTTGATCCAGCACAATTTCACGGGACAATGCCTGTGCCGCTTTCATGGCGGTTGTCAGGTTGAGCGCACTGGATGTCATGGGATGATTCTGCCCTTGGATCTAGGTTCATCATCTCTGTTCAGCGATAGAGATTGAAGAGAATGTATTGTTTTTTATTATTTTTGCAGTGGTTTCACAGGATCTAATACCAATTCAGTTCAGAAAGGCTACACCTATAATCCCTTTTCCCTTGCCTACGGTGTATATACATCTCTGTTTTTTCAATGGTAGTGTCTTGCTCACGGCACGAGCAAGATGCTCGCACTACCCTAACTTTTAACTGTGACGCAGCACTAGCCCTGGTCAGCTTCCTGACAAAAACTTAAAGTCCCCCAAGGATTGAGGGACAATGGCTGTATGAACTTGCCAGGAAGGAGTCCTGAAGCTTTACTACCCGATGATTTGGGAGGTATCCACAGTGCGGTTGCCCAGGTCAGAAGGATTGGAGTCACCGGAGGGAGGCTTCGCTGCAATGATTTGGGAGGTATCCACAGTGCGGTTGCCCAGGTCAGAAGGATTGGAGTCACCGGAGGGAGGCTTTGCCGCAATGATTTGAGAGGTATCCACGGTGCGGTTGCCCAGGTCGGAAGGATTGGAGTCACCGGAGGGGGGCTTTGCCGCAATGATTTGAGAGGTATCCACGGTGCGGTTGCCCAGGTCGGAAGGATTGGAATCACCGGAGGGGGGCTTTGCCGCAATGATTTGAGAGGTATCCACGGTGCGGTTGCCCGAATCAGAAGGATTGGAATCACCGGAGGGAGGCTTTGCTGCCACAGTAATTGAAGCGATGGGAGCCAGGGTAACTCCCAGTACTAAAGCAGTCAATCCAGCAAACATTAAGCGTTTCATTAGTGTTCTCCTTGAGAGCATGTTTCAGGTGAAGTTTGAAATTCATCCTTCGTTTGTCATGCTTTTATACTGCACTGCTAGTCTGAAGACGCTTTGAAGGTTAGCTGAAAACTTGCTGAATGTTGTCTGTGCAATCCTAAAGGTTGCCTGTGAAGTCTGAGAATATAGCGATCGCCATTAGCGGGAACTGGTTGCCAACCAGGCTCGCAGTACCTCTGCGACTGTCCATGCCTGAGCAATACATCCCCGTGGGGTAAATGGGACATCGCCATCAAAGATTTCGCTCAGGCTCCCTAAGCCATGATCAACTAAATGGTTTGCCATCGGTTCTAAAAACTGGCGTGCCTGTTCTGGATTGCCATATACCCGCAGATGCGCCAGGGCAAAGGAGCCGAGCAACCATCCCCAGACGGTTCCCTGGTGATATACACTGTCGCGTTGGGAGGAGTTGCCGCCATAATGCCCCTGATACTGGGGGTCGTTGGGAGCCAGCGATCGCAACCCATGAGAGGTCAACAGCGATCGCCCACACACATCCACGACTGATTTTTGTTGAGTCGCTGTTAAGGGACTTTCGGGGAGGGATACGGCAAAGATCTGGTTCGGACGCAGGGAGGCATCACTGCCCTCTGGGGTATCTAACACGTCGTAGCAGTAGCCCAGTTCACCGTTCCAGAAGCGGTCGAACTTGGCGAGTGTGCGGTTAGCGAGGGCTTCATACTCCTGGTGAGGTTTGCCAATGTGACGGGCAAACTTTGCCATCGTTCGCAGAGCGTTGTACCACAGGGCATTAATTTCAATCGGTTTACCTATGCGGGGAGTGATGACGCGATCGCCTACTCTGGCATCCATCCAGGTCAATTGCACGCCTGCTTCTCCGGCATAGAGTAACCCGTCGCTGGAGTCGAGATGAATGTTGTAGCGAGTGCCCCGACAATGCCAGTGAATGATCTCAGCGAGCACGGGGAAGAGTTCACGCAGGAGATCGTCATCTTCTGTGGCAGCGTAGTAGAGCCGAACCGCTTCAAAGTACCAGAGGGTAGCATCCACCGTGTTGTATTCGGGCGTTTCCCCAACGTCGGGAAAGCGGTTAGGCAACATCCCCTGATCGACGTAACGGGCGAAGGTACGCAGGATCGATCGCGCCACCTCTGGACGACCTGTACTCAGGGTTAGCCCCGGCAAGCTGATCATCGTGTCTCGTCCCCAATCGCCAAACCAGTGATAGCCTGCGATGATGGTCTTTCCGCCCGGATCATCTGTAGAAGGACGATCCACAATAAACTGGTCTGCCGCTAAAACCAACCGCTTAATCCACCCAGGGGTGCTCTTTCCATTCACCCGTCCATCGGTCGAACGGTTGACATCCCAAAAGCCGATTAGCTTCTGTTCATAGGCTCGACGCATCTGATAAGCCAAATCTCCATCCAGATTGGGGTGTGCTTCTGTACTGGCAACTAGGGTCAGCGATTCCCCTGCATTCAAGGTCGCCGCAAACGTGGCAATGTGGAGGTGATCTTCGCGATCGCTCAAACCCCGATAGCGTTCGACAGGTAAATCAAAGTTTTGATACCACGTATGGGTGGATGATACCTGCGCCGTTTGGGACAACAAATAGAGCGGTGCTGCTCCCTCATACGCCAGGACTCGAACGCCCCGATCGACATTTGCAACATTCATCTGCCAGCCATTGGCTTGCGTGCTGCCGTGATAGTCTCTGTAATTCACCAACGCTTTGATGGTTAACGTGAACGGTTGAGTCGCTCGTCGCAGGGTGTATTGCACATAGGTGGTGTTGGCTCCCTGCTGCATCCACACACGCTTTTCCAGCAGCGCATCCCCCAGGGTGAATTGCCAGACGGGAGTGGTTCCTTCCTGATAAAACTGCTCAATCTGCTGATACCCCTGTGGGTTGACCGTTCCATCTGCCCAACGGTTAGCAAACAGAGGATCGGTTTGTTCATCATAGAATGCTGTTTCCTCTAACTTGGTGAGCATCAATGTGCGCCCTAGGGGAGGGTGCAAAGCGGCGACGAGCAACCCGTGATAACGACGGGTCAACAGACCTGCGACGGTGCCCGATGCATATCCGCCAATGCCATTTGTCACAATCCATTCGCGGGTGGCTGCAACCTCCCCATTGCCACAGATTTCGCGCCCAAATTGAATGCCCATGGATTACAGATTTCCTGGAAAGACTGCCAGCAGTATCGCGGTTAAAGCCTAGAAGATTGTGAGAATCGAATGAGGAGTTGCTGAATAGAAGGGAGTGGGGAGTGGGGAGTGGGGAATGGGGAGTGGGGTGTAGGGTGTGAGGGTGTGAGGGTGTGGAGAGTCCTCGTGACGAGGCTCCGCCTTGTCATGCCTATGTAACGGCTCTGCCGTTTGTTTGGAATGAGGTGGAGCTTCACCTGGGCATCTCCAGGTCAAACCAGGAGACGAGGAAACTCTTGTGTAAGGGCGTTTCACGAAACGCCCCTACCGTACTCGCTGCCATCGTTGAGGGTAGGGGTACAAAAACTCGTACCAATGTGAATTGAAAAGGTGACGAACGCTTGTACGGGTTTGGCACTGCCAAACCCCTCCATAACTCTTTAAATTGGTATCATTTGCCCTGAAAAAGAACTCCTACGCCACAAACGAGAAGTGCTTCCTTAAAAATGAGAAGTATTTTGTAACGAATGAGAACTCCTACGCTACAAATGAGAACTCCTACGCCACGAATGAGAAGTGTTTCCTTACGAATGAGAACTCCTACGTTACAAACGAGAACTCCTACGCTACAAATGAGTTCTCATTCGTGACGAAGCAGTTGATTTCAGGTCTGTGTCTCAGAAAAACTACGGAGTAACTAGAGGAAATCACGATCGCCCCTTTACTTTTCCTTAATTTTTCTGAGGAAGATTATTCAATGAGTTGACTAGAGTAGACCTGTCTTTCACAGAGAGCAGAACATATGGCACGTCAAAAACGGTCATCTACGGTATTAGAAAAAGCAGAGCGTCGGGCAGCAGGGATGAAGTCCCTGGGGATCGAGCTAGATTTTGGCAATTCGCGATCGCTACCTCTCTATCTAGAAGCGATCGAGCAGATGCGAGAGAAGCAAGATCTGTATAACCAGCTTTTAGCAACGGTTGACTCAACGTATGGTGAGATGTTGGAGTTTGAGAAGACGTTGGCTGATTTGACCGATCACATGCTGTTGGATATTGCCTCTAAGTTTGGTCGCAATAGCCGTGAATATGAGGCAGCAGGTGGCGTGCGGAAGAGTGAGCGGGTACGTCGCAGTAATCGCGGTAAGGCGAAAGCGGGAACTGAGGTAGCTTCATAACCAAATTGATGAACGCGATCGGGTGTGGCATTCAGATGAGAGGAGTTACAAATATCCAGAAATAATTTACCGAATGCCGCACCCCAACCATCCAATTTATCTACTTCAACGTACGGGCGCGGCATTGGATCACCATTCATCGAATCCCACCGAAAACTCCAAGTCCAATGCCACACCCAACCCCAACCGATCGCCCGAACCGGGTGTGGCATTCGGACAAAGGCGATCGCATTTCATCCCAAAATCTGTGCCGAATGCCGCACCCCAACTATCTTACAAATGAACTTATGAAATATAACCCCGACAAACATCATCGGCGATCGATTCGATTGAAAGGGTACGATTACACTTCGCCTGGTGCCTATTTCATTACCCTTTGTGTGCATCAACGGGAATGTTTGTTTGGGGAGGTTGTGAATGGCGAAATGCAATTAAATGAATGGGGAAAATTGGTTGATGCCTATTGGCAGCGTTTACCTTCCCATTTTGCAAACCTCGAATTAGATGTATTTGTGGTCATGCCCAACCATTTTCATGGGATTTTGGTTTTAACCCAACCACCCGGTAGGGGTGCGGCATTGGATCACCATTCATCGAATTCCACCGAAAACTCCAAGTCCAATGCCACACCCAACCCCAACCGATCGCCCCAAATCATCCCGCCCAACCGTAGGGGTGCGGCATTGGATCACCATTCATCGAATTCCACCGAAAACTCCAAGTCCAATGCCACACCCAACCCCAACCGATCGCCCGAACCGGGTGTGGCATTCGGGCGAAGAGAATTGCAAATACCCAAAAATAATTTACCGAATGCCGCACCCCAACCACCCCGATTAATGAAGGGATCGGTAGGAGCGATTCTTCTTAATTTCAAATCGATTACAACCCGACGGATTAATCAAATGCGTCGGGTGAGGGGTGTTCCCCTATGGCAACGCGACTATCACGATCGCATTATTCGTGATGAAGAAGCTTTGACTTACGTTCGCCGCTACATTCACAACAACCCACGATTGTGGGAAGCAGATCAATTGCACCCCGACAACCCTTACAATTAGCTCCCAACCTCATGTACGAGTGCGGCATTCGGCAGAGGGTTCTGAAATAATGGCAAGGGCTTTTGACCGAATGCCACGCCCCTACACCAGGAATTACACCTTAATAAATTCGCGGTCCTAAGGGGAGGTTGGGAGGGGTCAAATAGAGACCATTGGGTTAAATTCCAACGCTTCCTCCAGATGCAGGTCAGGGTCTTTGTCCTGCCCTTCGTAGTCGCCCCATTGTTGAATCAGCTTTGCCACTAACCCCGTCCATCCGGTTTGATGGCTGGCTCCGATACCTGCCCCGTTATCCCCATGAAAGTATTCATAGAACAGGATCAGGTCATGCCAGTGGGGGTCTTGCTGAAACTCAGTCGTGCCACCATACACAGGACGATGACCCGACTCATCCTTCATAAAAATCCGAATCAGACGTTTCGAGAGATCACTGGCAACCTCCCACAAATTCATCCAGTTGCCCGACCCGGTGGGACACTCCACCTTAAAGTCATCCCCCAGGTAATAGTGAAACTTTTGCAGCGACTCAATCAGCAGATAATTCACAGGCATCCAGATGGGACCGCGCCAATTGGAGTTACCGCCAAACAAACCTGTACTCGATTCGGCAGGTTCATAATCGACGCGATATTCCATGTCCTGTGCGTGAAAGCGGTAGGGATGGTCGGCGTGATATTTAGAGACAGACCGAATGCCGTAGTCGCTGAGAAACTCGTTTTCATCCAGCATCTTTTCCAGAATGCGGCGCAGCTTTTCCCGATAGGCGATCGCTAACAGTCGTCTGGCTCCCACACCTTCCTTTTCCATACAGGCGACATTGCCGCGCAGGTCAGGACGGTTTTGAATAAACCATTCCACTCGCTTTTTGAAGCCCGGTAATCGCTCTAGCGTCTCTGGCTCCAGTGTTTCCACCGCAAACAGGGGAATCAAGCCCACCATCGATCGCACCTTGAGCCGCACCTGTTGACCATTCGGCAGGTGTAGTACGTCGTAATAGAAACCATCGTCGTCATCCCACAAGGCGGTTTCTGATTCGCCGATCTTGTTCATCGCATCGGCGATGTAAAGGAAGTGTTCAAAAAACTTGGTGGCAATGTCTTCGTAGACCGGATTCTCCCTGGCTAACTCCAGCGCAATGGTGAGCAGGTTGAGGCAATACATCCCCATCCAACTGGTGCCATCCGATTGCTCCAGATAACCCCCCGTAGGTAGCTCTGCACTGCGATCGAACACGCCCACGTTATCCATGCCCAGAAAGCCCCCCTCAAAGATGTTGCGACCGTTGCGGTCTTTGCGGTTCACCCACCAGGTAAAGTTGAGCAGCAGTTTTTGAAAGACTCGCTCTAGAAATTGGCGATCGCTCCTGCCATACATCTTCTGCTCAATCTTGTAGACTCGCCAGGTTGCCCACGCATGGACGGGAGGATTGACATCGCTAAATGCCCACTCATAGGCGGGAATCTGCCCGTTGGGATGCATGTACCATTCGCGGGTCATCAGGTCGAGTTGACGCTTGGCAAAGTCGGGGTCGATCATCGCCAGAGGAATCGTATGAAAGGCGAGATCCCACGCGGCAAACCAGGGATATTCCCACTTGTCGCACATGGAGAGAATGTCTTCATTGTGCAGATGAACCCACTCGCGATTGCGCCCCTGTTTGCGTCCAGGCGGTGGCGGAGGACACGCCGGATCACCCTTCAGCCATTCATCTACTACGTAATAGAAGTACTGCTTATTCCACAGCATTCCGGCAAACGCCTGTCGCTGAATATTGCGGCGATCGACACACAAACAATCGGGCATAATGCGCTCATAAAACTCGTCGGCTTCCTGTCGTCGCTGTTGCAAGATGGTGTCAAATGCTTCGCCAAAGACGGCTTGAGCGGAGCCATTGAGCGATGAGCCGGGATGGGATGAACCCGGATGGGACGTACTCTGACGCAACCGCAATTGAATCGTTTGAGTTTCGCCTGCACCGATTGTGAGAGTGTAATAAGCGGCAGCTTTAGTGCCTACTTGTGCCGGATTAACAGCATCCGTTTGACCCTGCACCACATAATTGTTAATGCCATCTTTGACATAAGGAGAGGCATTCTCAACCCCAAAAATGCGTTGAAAATTTGTTTCGTTTTCAGTGAATAAGAGAGGGATGGATGGTTCACCGTTTGTTGTGTTGCAATACAGGTGAAACTGTCCCAATTGTGGATGGAGTGCTTCAACAACACCAACTGATGTGTTGGATTGTACTGCTCTCAGCACAGGTTTTTCAGAATGATTCCACGTCCACGTATTGCGAAACCAGAGAGTAGGTAGGAGATGAATCGGTTTAGCCTCATCCCCTCGATTGGTGATACTGATTTGAATCAAAATATCGTCAGTGGTGGCTTTGGCATATTCCACTAACACATCAAAGTAGCGGTTATCGTCAAATACCCCCGTATTGATCAACTCAAACTCCGGGTCACGCCGACCGCGTCGCTGGTTTTCTTCCACTAACCGAGCATAGGGAAACTCGGCTTGTGGATATTTGTAGAGCATCTTCATGTAGGAGTGGGTCGGCGTGCTGTCAAGGTAGAAGTAGTATTCCTTCACGTCTTCACCATGGTTGCCCTGATTCCCGGTTAAGCCAAAAAAGCGTTCCTTGAGGATGGGATCAACACCATTCCACAGGGCGATCGCAAAACACAAGCGTTGATGATTGTCGGAAATACCCGCAATACCATCTTCGCCCCAGCGATAGGCTCGCGATCGCGCCTGATCGTGAGGAAAATAATCCCAGGCTGTCCCGTCGGGGCTATAGTCTTCGCGCACCGTACCCCATTGGCGATCGCTCAGATACGGTCCCCATCTGCGCCAGTGTGCCTGTCGGGTGCGGGTTGCGTCGAGCCGTTGTTCTTCTGTCGTGGTAGGTGTCATGATGCAATGTTCTCCTCGATTAAACCCAGCTTAAACATGAATCCTATGTTTGGAGTATGCAACCTGATTCCTATTGCGGTCTGAAAACCTGCTGAGAATTTGATGAGCGGTTGTGGGATGTAATGTTTTTGTTGGATGCAGGATCAGGAAAAGCTCCGTACGGATCAGTTAGCCGCTAAGTTACGAAAAGAATTGCTCTACCTTACGGCAGAAGTTGGGGAGCAACGGTGAAGTGATCTCATCGGGTGAAAACAGGGTGGCGATCGCCCATAGATCCCCTCTAAACGTTAGTTACCTGACTTTTTATTTGTTCTCAGGGAAGCGTTAGAACCTATTCAGGTCATTCTCAGGGAAGCCCTGCATTGTAAAAGCAACATGCAGCAATGGAGAACCCCAATGAGGCTTGACGGAAGAGTGGCTCTGGTGACGGGTAGTAGCCAGGGGATTGGACAGGGAATTGTGTTGCGTCTGGCTCAAGAAGGCGCAAACGTGGTGATTAACTACCGCTCACATCCCGAAGGTGCAGAAGAAACCCTGGCAAAGGTCGAGGCGATCGGTGGCAAATGTTTTATGGCGCAGTGTCCCAGTTCCAGCCAGGGATACACAGTGAAAGCGGATTTGGGGAGTGTACCTGAAATTCGTCAACTCATCGCTGAAAGCATTCAACACTTTGGCAAGCTCGACATTTTGGTAAATAATGCTGGAATCGAGAAACACGCTGCCTTTTGGGATGTCACTGAAGATGATTATGACGCCGTTATGAATGTCAACCTGAAAGGGGTCTTCTTTGCTACGCAAGCGTTTGTGCAGCATTTAATCGAGACGAAACGCACCGGGAAGATTATCAATATTAGTTCTGTCCACGAAGAACTACCGTTTCCCAACTTCACGGCTTACTGTGCCAGCAAAGGTGGGATGAAGATGATGACGCGCAACTTGGCGATCGAGTTGGGGGCTTTAGGCATCACGATCAACAACGTGGCTCCAGGGGCGATCGAGACTCCGATTAATACCAAGTTGTTGAATGATCCTGAGAAACTCGGTGCGCTGCTCAAAAACATTCCCTTGGGGCGGTTAGGTCAACCGGGAGATGTGGCGTCGCTGGTGGCATTCCTGGCATCGTCGGATGCGGATTACGTTACAGGCAGCACTTTCTTTGTTGATGGGGGGTTGCTCTGGAATTATCAGGAGCAATAGCCCATTGAATGTTAGATTGTTGAATTTTGATTTTGGATTGCAAGGGATTTGAACATTCATTTCTGAAATTGGTGTTAAGCCAGAATCCTATATTCAAAATCCAAACCTAACCTGCATGTGTTACCCATCAAGAGAGCCAAGCCATGCAAAGTTCGCCTTTATTCATTCCTGTGATTCTCGGCACACCGCGTCAGGGTCGTCAGAGTGAGTTTGTTGCCAAGTTTCTTGTAGAACAGGTTGGCAAACAGGACGGGGTTGAAACGGAGTTGATTGATATTCGGACGTTGCCAATTGCCACGAACGACGAGGGAGAGGGCATCAAAGATCCGGGGTTTTCGGCTCAGATGGAGCGAGCCGATGGGCTGATCATTGTAGCTCCGGAATATAACCACGGTTATCCCGGTATGCTCAAGCATGTTCTCGATACATGTTTGAAGGAATATATCCACAAAGCGGTGGGGATTTGTGGGGTGTCGGCGGGTCCCTTCGGTGGAACGAGGGTGATTCAAAATATGCTGCCCGTCATGCGTGAATTGGGACTTGTCACCATCTTCTATGACCTCAACTTCAGCAATGTCCAAACTTTGTTTGATGAGTCGGGCAAGTTGCTCGATCCAGATACCCAAATTCGACGGAGCGATCGCTTCATGCAGGAGTTGATCTGGATGTCTACGGTATTGCGCTATGGACGACAGGAGATGAAATGATTCATACTCTCCGCAAACACTATCTCGAATATTTGATGGAAGCAGCGGGATTAGGCATTTTTATGGTGTCTGCCAGTGTTGCCACTGTGTTGTTAGAACACCCAGCTTCACCACTTCGGCAATGGATCAATGATCCAACGCTGCGACGATTTGTGATTGGAGTCGCGATGGGACTGACCGCGATCGCCATCATCTATTCTCCTTGGGGAAAACAATCCGGTGCCCACATCAATCCGGCGGTGACGTTCACTTTCTTTCGACTCAAGAAGATCAAAGCGGTCGATGCAGCGTTCTACATCATTGCGCAATTTATGGGCGGGTGGTTGGGAGTGTTGCTGGCAGCAGGTATTTTGAGAGGAGCGATCGCCCATCCCAGTGTGAATTACGTTGTCACGATCCCCGGAGCGAGTGGGGTGGCGGTAGCGTTCGTGGCTGAACTTATAATTTCTTTTGGGCTGATGATGACGGTGTTAATTGTCTCAAATACGCCGAAACTTTCCCGATTTACAGGACTCTTTGCAGGGGTGCTGGTGGCAACCTACATCACCCTTGAGGCTCCTCTGTCGGGGATGAGTATGAACCCTGCCCGGACGCTTGCTTCAGCACTACCTGCCTCCGTCTGGACAGCCCTCTGGATTTATTTCGTTGCACCACTCACCGGAATGTTATGTGCGTCTGAATTATACGTGCGAGTGAATGGTAGAAGTGCTGTTCGTTGTGCCAAATTACATCACGATAACCATAAGCGATGCATTTTTAATTGCAATTATCGACAACAGCCGAGAGGCGATCGCGACTCATTATTGAGTGACAAATTACCGCTATGAAAACTCCGTTCTTTAAGCTACTTCAGCGATCTCTGTTGTCGCTTAGCGTTGCTGTAACGCTCGTCAGTACTTCCTCCTGGGGGGCGATCGCTTCAGTTCCTCAAGCTCCCGACAGTATTGCTGCTGAGTCGCGCCATTATACTCTGGGTACTAATGTTGTCGCTCAAGCACTGCCGCAAGTCAGAGTTCAAACGGTGGCAAGTGTGGGCATGACTGTCTCAGATATGGAGCGTGCCCTGGCATTTTACACGCAGGTCTTACCCTTTCGGGAAATCTCTGATGTGGAAGTGTGGGGCAGTGAGTATGAGCGGCTTCAAGGGGTGTTTGGCGTACGGATGCGAGTCGTGCGGCTTCAGTTGGGTAACGAAGTGATTGAGTTAACCGACTACCTCACACCCGAAGGCAGACCCATTCCAGCAGATTCTCGCAGTAACGATCGCTGGTTTCAACACATGGCGATCGTGGTTAGCGATATGGATGAAGCCTATCAGGTGTTGCGTCGTCACAATGTGCAGCATGTTTCTACTGCGCCTCAACGCCTTCCCGACTACATTCCTGCTGCCGCAGGGATTGAAGCATTTTATTTTCGTGATCCCGATGGACATAATTTAGAAATCATTTATTACCCGCCCGGTAAGGGTGATCCCAGATGGCAACAGCCCACGGATCAGCTATTTCTTGGTATTGACCATACAGCGATCGCTGTCTCTAACACAGATACTAGTCTTGCCTTTTATCGCGATGTGTTGGGGTTAGAGGTGGCAGGTGAAAGTGAAAACTACGGGACTGAGCAGGAACATCTCAACAATGTCTTTGGGGCGCGTCTGCGTATTAGTGGCTTAAGAGCACCTAATGGCATGGGCATTGAGTTCTTGGAATACGTGACTCCGCGTGATGGGCGATCGCTTCCGATGGATACTCGTGCGAACGATTTAGTGCACTGGCAAACAACATTAGTGGTAGAGAATGCAGACATAGCTGCACAACGTTTAAGGGAACGGGGATATACGTTTGTATCTTCTGATGTGATTGAAATGCAAGATGATCAATTGAACTTTCAAAGAGGATTTTTAGTGCGCGATCCAGATGGTCATGTAATGCGAATTATCGAGCGATAGGCTATCCCGCCGCATTAGAATTTCAACTTATTAGAATTTCGTGACACTGGAAGAGTGGCTCATGCGGCGACGATAGCTATATTGACCATACACATTTACCAGATACGGCATGGTATAGGTTAATGCAACCGAAATCCAACGCTCCTGGTTCATTTCGCCTCGCATGAAAGCAGGGCCGTGATTAATCAAAAACAGCAAAGAACCAACAAACACAGCGGTTTTTAAACCTGTGGGAATGAACTCTGCATCAAACAAGCTAAGAACAAAACCTTTAATGTGATTCATCTGTTGCATAGTTCGTTGTCAAAGAGGCATTGCGGATCTAATCTATGATTTTCGTGCGGGCGGTGCGCGAACCACCCCTCCCACCGGAACTGTTGCACAGAAATCATAGTCACATTCAGCAATGCCGTCAAAGATGTGGGATATCCAATCTTAAAACTGGGTTGTGTTCGCTTCAAAAGAATTTGTCTAAGGCTGTGACGCGATTGACTTCATAGCAAATCGCTTGATGCGACATGCGAACTTCGAGACCCGCATAGATTACACCAGCTAACAACAGGCAGGTTCCCACTAAAAACAGCAGCAGTGCCAGGGTGGCAACTAGACTCAAACTTGAGGCGACTGATAGGGCGATCGCAAACATACTCACCAGGAAAACGGCGATCGCACTGTAAATCAATAACACGGCTCGTTGGATCAGCCGATGACGGTGTTTGAGGAGTGGAATTTGACGGTCGATTTCCTGGAGACGCTCCAGCGAAAAAGCATCATTCATCTTGCCCGTGTGGAGCAGCTGTAAACGTTCGGTTGCCAGCGATCGGATGCGCTGTCCCACATAGATAAACCGTCCTAAAATGCCCCCTTGCGTGATAGCACACGCTGTTATCAAAACCACTGGAGCAATAATGAGTTGAATCGTTTGGGCAACATCGGTTGCGCTCATACATCGAGAATTGAAATAGACGTAACGGCGATCGCTTGCAAGCTAACTTTAAGTGTGAGGTTAATGGGGAACCGAGTACATGAATTTTTCCTGAGATTTCTCCTCAAAATGGCTAAGAATTGAGAATTAGATAGGTTCAACCCATGTGCGGCTTTTTCTGAAACTTCCACCCGTCCTAATCCTCACCCTAGCCCTCTCCCACAGGAGCTACCGTGTACACACAAATCTTCTGATTTAGCCTGTGCTGGGTTTGATCCTCCCTAACCCTCCTTAACAAGGAGGGGATCAGAGTGTACACACAATTCCTCGTAGCCCCCTACGTTCCCCAAAATTGGAAGAATTTGAGCCTTTGTCAAAAAGGGTTGACCTGATCAGAAGCACCCGTACTTGGAACCGATGCGAAGCGCGCTTTTGGGTGAACTGAAACACCTTCTGCTAGGGGGTTTGGGGGAGGCAGTGGCGTCCCCCAATCGGGGGTTTGGGGGAGAATCCCCCAATGCCTGCTTTTCAAACATCTAAATCAACCTAGCACAACGTCACACCTTATTTTTAGGATTGTCAGTCTCGCTCACGGCGCGAGCAAGATGTTCGCACTACCCTAATAACTGTGACGTAGCACTAGCACCTGATTTGGAAAGAAGCGGAGATGTGTGTACAGTAGCCCACAGGAGAGGGAACGGGAACTGCTGGAAGCCCTTCTCCTGCGGGAAAAGGATTGGGATGAGGGCAAATGAGGTACTCATCCTTCTCTCTTCATTCTTCGTTCTTCGTTCTTCATTCTTCATGCTTTCCCCTACGAGCCGCTTCCCAAAATCAGCAACCCAATCATCGTGCCGCTATTCCACAAACTGTGGAGCAACATCGGGGAGAGCAGACTGCGCGATCGCGTATAAACGACACCCAGGACGCAACCCAGCACCGCGAGAGGAACAACTTCGGAGAGACTGAGGTGGGCGATCGCAAAGATGACACTACTAATGGCGATCGCTCCTGGAACGGAGACGTATCGCGTTAGAGAAGGCAGCAGGAAGCCACGAAACAGGGTTTCCTCAAAGAGTGGGGCAGCGATCGCAGCGGTAAAGAAAAAGATGCCCAGCGAGAGGGGGTCAGCTTCCTCCAAAATAATTTTCAACAGGGGGTTACTGCCGCCCTGCCCCTGCCAGATTTGTTGATTGACCAGAGACACCAGAATCATCAGCGGCAGAGCAACCAGATAGCCGCCGAAGCCCCAGAGAAACCAGTTGCTTTGCCCCTGCAATCGGAACCAGTGGGCTGGTAAGGGAAAGAACGGCTTCACAGAAACATAGAGGATGAACAAAGCAATACCCGCCATCAGCAGGTAATAGGTCAACGCCGAAAAGGCTTGTAGTCGGCTCGCTGTCAGTGGGGCTTGTCCAGCAGTTTGCAAAAGCCGAGGTAGTCCTGTCACCACGAATCTGACCAAAAACGGCACAATGAATTGACCGACAAAGAAGAAACCGACGACTAACACTTGCAGGATGGTTTCCCAATCCCACGGGGTCTCCCACCGGGTATCTTCATTTTTGCTGAGTAATGCCTGCTTGCCTTTCAAAACCCGTTGTGCAATCAGAAAAATCAAGAGTGCAGCCCCAATCAAGCTGCCCACTAAAGGCAGTGTGTTTCCCAGAACTAGCTTAAATAGAGTTTGCTGAGCGATCTCCTGTTCAGCCGTTTGCAGGTCGGCAAGCGCATCGGGTCGCTGTTGTAATTGATAGAGCCGACGCAACGCCACATAGCGAAACCAGCCATCCAGGTTTTTTTGCAGTTGTGCTTCGGCGTCGGGCAAGAGGCGAGGCGGAGTAGACCATAAGCCAGCGAGGGTATTTGCTGTCTCGGTGAGAGGACTGCTGCGAGAGGGGTTGGCGATCGCTGACCAGGTTTGCAGGGCTGCTGCTGTTTGGTCGGTTTGAGTCTGCAACAGACCAATGCGGAGGTCGAGTTGTGTGAGGAGTTCTTGCTGTTGGTTGAGTGTGGTTTGCAGTGTTGTGACCGTTGGGTCAGGTTGGGGAGTATCGGAGTCCGCCAATGCTTGATTGAGGCGATCGCTCAGGCGAGATAGGTCAGTTTCGGCTGATCTCCGTAGCTCCTGATATTCCTCTAATGCGGTCTTAACGGGTTCTTCGCCTAACAAAGCTCTGCGGGTGTCAGCGTTAAACCCAAGTTCATTATCGTCAGGCACTTCTGTAACATGCAACAGCAAGTCAGTTTGATACAGTTCCAGACGGCTGCTGATCTGCTGTTCTCCAAAGCTGCCCAATAAGGCAAAACCAACGTAGATGACCACCAAAATTGCCAGCGCACCCAAAATAAATTGCTTTGGTTTGAACGGTACTGAGGTCATCCTTGTTTCCTAATTGGTTTCTTAAATGATGTTGTTGATGACTTAGTGTATTACGTTCACGCAGTGTCTTGACCGTACTATCGAATGAGATCGGTATTTCCCCTATTTCAACCGTCTTACTCGGTAGAAGAGTAGCTACATTCGATGGGACAGAAGCGAGTCAGGAAGCTTTCCCAGCATCAGAGTTTGAGCCATTGCCTCTGCCTTCAGCTTTCTGACCAAAGCTATATCAGGGAGGAGTACGAATCCGGGGTAAAATGCATCTGTTCAGATGTTCGTCGAATTTGGAGGACAAAGCCCTGACTACCCGTGTTATTTTGGTGCGCCACGGCATCAGCAGCTACAACGTTCAAAAGAGAGTTCAGGGTCACTGCGACGAGTCTACCTTGACAGAGGAAGGGCGGGATGCAGCTCGTAGCGTGGGTTCTGCATTGCAGGGCTTAGCCTTTGATGCGGCGTACAGTAGCCCTCTCAAGCGAGCACGAGAAACGGCTGAGTTGATCCTGTCAACCACGAATATCACCGTTTCACAAGGGCTGACGCTGACAGACAACCTCAAAGAAATTAATCTGGCATCCTGGGAAGGACTGACCTTTGATGAGGTTAAGGCGCAGTACCCAGCTGAATATCAGGCATGGCGCGATCGCCCCCACGAGCTCCAGATTGACCTCACCACGCCAGAGGGAACGGTACCCTTTTTCCCAGTAGTGGAGTTGTTTGAGCAAGCCAAGCAATTTTGGCGGGAGACGTTACCAAAGCACCCAGGGCAAACCATTTTAGTCGTGGCGCACAGTGGTATCAACCGGGCTCTGATCTGTAGTGCAGTAGGTCTGGGTGCCGATCGCCACCATGCGTTCTATCAGTCGAACTGTGGCATTAGCGTGCTCAACTTCTCTGGCGAACTGGGGCAACCTGTCCAGCTAGAGTCGGTTAACCTGACCTCTCACATGGGCTTGCCCATTCCAAGACTCAAGTCCGACCAGCGAGGCGTTCGGCTGTTGCTGGTGCGTCACGGTGAGACGGAATGGAACCGCCAGAAGAAGTTTCAGGGACAGATCGACGTGCCCCTCAACGATCAGGGGCGGGTGCAGTCGGGGCAGGCAGCAGCGTTTTTGCGAGATATCCCCATCGATCGCGCAGTCAGCAGCCCGATGTTGCGCCCCAAGGAAACGGCGGAGATTATTTTGGAGAAGCATCCCAATATCAAGCTGGAACTGGACGATCGCCTCTGTGAGATTGGTCACGGCTTGTGGGAAGGCAAGCTAGAAGAAGAGATTCGCGCTCTATATCCAGTTGAGTTAGAGCAGTGGCAGCGATCGCCAGAAACCGTGCAGATGCCAGAGGGAGAAAACCTGCAACAAGTGTGGGATCGGGCGATTGCTGCCTGGAATGACATTGTGCAAACAAGCCGCACTGAGGGCGATCGCGTGCCGACGGTGCTGGTGGTGGCTCACGATGCGATTAACAAAGCGATTCTCTGTTATGTGGCAGGGCTGGGTCCCGAATCCTTCTGGTCATTCAAACAGGGGAATGGAGCCGTCACCGTGATTGATTACGCCGCCGATCCCGAAACCCCACCGATGATCCAGGCACTCAACATCACCACTCACCTGGGCGGAGTCCTCGATCGCACCGCCGCAGGAGCACTATAGGGAAAGGCTGAAGGATGAAGGATGAAACCGGACTCTTCCCTGCTCTTATCCTTTATCCTTTATCGTTTATCCTTCGTTTTTCAGTCCTATGTCCAGCGAACTGATCCGACAAGTACGAGTCCTCGATCCCGCTTCAAATAGCGATCGCGTTGCGGATGTGCTGATCGTAGACGGCATCATTGAAGCCATTGAGGGACACATCGCTGATGCGCCAGAAGGGACACAGGAGTATGATTCCCCCGGTCTGGTGCTGGGTTCGGGTCTGGTGGATTTGTACAGCCACTCCGGAGAGCCGGGGTTTGAGTCGCGTGAGACACTGCTTTCCCTACTGCGATCGGCAGCAGCAGGCGGATTCACTCGGATTGCCATTCTACCCAACACCAATCCGGCGATCGACCAGCCTTCTATGGTGGAATGGATGCGATCGCAACTGAAGGGGATGCCCCATGCTTCAACGCAACTCTATTACTGGGGAGCACTGACCCTGGGGCTTGAGGGTAAGCAGATGACGGAGTTAACCGAACTGGCAGCCGAAGTCGTGGGGTTTGCTGATGGGCGACCGCTGCCCTCTGGGATGCTGCTGCCCCGCTTGCTGGAGTATGCTCAACCCCTTCATAAACCGATCGCTTTGTGGGGATGCAACGCCGATTTAAATGCGGGTGGAGCCGTGCGCGAGGGACTGGAGGCTCTGCGACTGGGGCTACCAGGGATACCTGCAATCGCTGAAACAACGGCGATCGCCTCAATTTTGGAATGTGTGGAGGCATTGAGAACTCCGGTTCACCTGATGCGCGTCTCCACGGCTCGTGGTGTGGAGTTGATCCGCACGGCAAAAGCACGAGGCTTGCCCATTACCGCCAGCACCACCTGGATGCATCTCCTGCTCGACATCACGGCTGTTGCAAGTTATGACCCCAGCCTGCATCTCGATCCGCCATTGGGTAACCCGGAAGACCGTCAGGCTTTAGTGCAGGGGTTGCGGGAAGGTGTGCTCGATGCGATCGCGGTTGACCACACTCCCTACACCTATGAGGAGAAAACCGTTGCCTTTGCCGAGTCACCCCCAGGGGCGATCGGGTTAGAGTTAGCATTGCCTTTGCTCTGGGAAACCTTCGTCAGTTCACAGCAGTGGTCAGCCCTGGAGTTGTGGCAATATCTCAGCACTCGTCCGGCACAGTGTTTGGGGCAATCCCCTGCGATCGTTCAACCCGGTAAGGCGGCGGAGTTGGCTCTGTTTGACCCCACTCTTTCCTGGGAGGTTACTCCCCAATCGTTAAAGTCCTACTCAACAAACACACCCTGGTTGGGGCAATCTATTACAGGACGGGTGATTCAAACCTGGGGAGGGCAGGTTTGATATAAAAATCTTGAAAGCTTACGGGCACTCCTGGTCAGAAGATCCAGCAATTTTCGTAAAGAGGATGTTATAATGAATAACGCGATGGCGAGTGTAGCCAAGAGGTTAAGGCAGCGGATTGTGGTTCCGCCATTCGTGGGTTCGAGTCCCATCATTCGCCCTTGTTTCAGACTAGTTAAATCATTAGATCGGGTGAACCGGGAGGACGAAGAGCTTGAATGTCTTATCTGGGTATCTTAAGCATATCGGTATAAGCTAACTCAGATATGTATTCAGCCTCTCTCTTTCCAACGCCCCTTACCATGGACTCATCCGAAAGCGATCTTGACCAGCTCATTCAAGAAATTCGTCAAGCCATTAGTTCTGATCCATCCATCCTGGAAGTGGTGCGATCGCTACAACAAAAGCACCGCCAAGAGCATGGAGTCGATCCTGTGTGGGATGAGTTGCTGGCTAAGTTAGATGACTACATGAGTTAGTCACCGATACAAACAGATATTTCTCATACGTCCCCGCTATATTGTGGGATGACTTTCAAATGCTGAAACTGAGTAGTCTGAGCATTACTGAGTCCAGCCTACAAAGACACGCCATTTGAAGTTTCTATAGCCATATCCGATGGGGTGGAGGCGAGTCAGGAAGCCTTCCCAGCATCAGGGTTTGACCCATTGCCTTTGTCCTAAGCTTTCTGACCAAAGCCATACCACAACCGCGTCAATTTAAGGTTAGGGTGACAAATCCAGCGAGAGGATTAGGTCAGTATTTTCGTCAATTTGCAGCGAATTGAGAGTTACCTCAGTCGGAGCTCTGCCCGGAGACGGATTTGAACGGGTTGACACAAGTTGAGGTTTCGCCGCAATGGCACGGGCGATCGCCCGAAGTCGCCGTTCCTGATCATGGGTGATGGAGTAGATATTGTTGCCCAAACCGGGTGCGTTCCACCGTCCTGAATCGGGATCAAGGTAAGAGCGAGTTCTCGCCCACAACACTGCATCGGTTCCCTGTAACCCCATTTCGCGAGCTTGATGTAGGCGATCGATATAACCGCCTCGGCTTAACGCTGCTCTGGGAGACTGATTAGCCAGATCAATGCCGTTCAACTCCTCCTCTAAGGTTAGCTGCAATCCCTTACTGGCAGCTGCCTGGCGCAATTCCATCGCTTGATTGCGAAGTCGCCGTAGCTGACGCTGATCGGCTTCCTCTGGGGACTTGGCTCCATGCTGATAGGAAAATGTTCCCAAGTTCCACACACCGTTGCCGGGGTCAACGTGTCCTCGATAGGCAGGAGTTTTCCCCCCGTCGGGAGTTCGAGTGCCCTCTGCGCTGCCAACTGCTCTGGCTACGAGAGACTGAGTGCCACCGTAAAACAACCCATCCAACTCAGCAAAATCTTGTAATGAGGCAGATAACCCAGGGGATGCTGGAGGATTTACAGTCGCTTGTGCAGCCGTGGGAATCTGTTCTTGCTCAAAACTGAGGATGCCATCAGAGTTGGAGCGGTTTGCTCTGGTTTGCGGTGCTGCTTGGGGCGTTGCTTGGGGCGTTGCTTGGGGCGTTGCTTGGGGCGATCGCACCGCTCTCGGTTGGGTTGTTGCGCTGGGTTGGGGGGCGGGGGCAACCTGAGCGACCTGTGGGTTGGCAGTTGGACGGGTAGCCGGGGCAACAATCTCCGGTGGCGGGGGTAGTTTGGCAGTGTCGGCGGGTTTGCTTTCAGACCCCAACGGTGCGGCGGGTGCCTCTACCGGAATCGCCAGCGGCATAACCTGGGTTTCGTCGGTGGCTGCGATGCCATCGGTGGGTTTGGGGGCAGATGAACCAGCGGCATCTACCTTTTCAGGAGCAGCATCAGGCGCAAGCGAAAAATCTAGTCCAATCGAGGAGGCATCGGTTGCTGTTGCAGCGGGGGCAAGTCCTAGTGCGATCGCCACCATACCGATCGCCGCAAAACAATGTTTTTTCATAACCGGAAACGCAACAATTAAGCTGAAATGAACTGGGGAATGCGTGAGCTTGACCGTACACCCTGATCAACGTTGAAAGACAAACGAGTATCCTGCGTATTCATTGCCCTCATAGAGCACTACAAACCAGGTTTGTGGGTCAAAGGCGAGGGGATAGGCTTCTCGTTCGGCGGTGACTCCCGCCCGAATTTCGACATTGGGCAGGAGGCAATACGGCTCACTGACGATCGCCCGAATGGCTTCCTTTGTGTCTCGCTCTGGTACGTTCAACAACCGGGCTAATTCATCCCGTGATAGTACGGATTGAGATTGCACCACTTCCTGACAAACATTGCTGGGAGCCGCAGGCTTAAACAATGTCCGTACATCTGCCAGTACCCCCACGAGAACCAGCATGGTTCCACCGGCTAGCAGATACTTCACATTCGGTGGGCTTTTAGGCTGAGGTTTCTGGGGTTTACGCTTCATCTTCCTGTTCATCTGCCTGTCCTCCCAGGGCTAGTACAAAACAAGACAACACGATCATGAGCCAGACGGCTCCCATCACAATGCTCATAGCTTTCCTCCCAGCAGCAATCCAATCATGACCAGAATCAACCGATAGCCCAGGACTAAACTCAACTGCGGCATGAGGGTCGATAAGCCAACCGCGATCGCCGCTGGAGTAACAATGCCAATCAGGACAGGTATCCAAAAATCGGTTGAGCTTGCCAGGAGCCAATCCATCACAATCCGGACGGCAGCAGAAGCTGCAATCCAGGCGATCGCCTCTGCTAACGCTGAGGTGAATTCGGTTGGAGGTTGGAGCCATTTTTGTAGGGCTACCCCATCCCGATTGCGAGAAATTGAGCGATGATGGATCGAGTGAAGACGATAGTCGTCGAGGGGGCGTTGTCGGATTTGCATTCGCAGTTACTCCTGAGATTTCACGGGGGCTTAATGAATGCTTGATGCTTGCTGAAGCGATATTGATACAGTATTTATAGTACATCCGTATTTATATGGTACAAGTGTACTATATCTCTTCTGATAGGTGATCGCAAATTTTTTGAATTTCATTACAAGTTGGATAGAGCCATAGCTCATCTGTCTTGAACTCCGCGTTAGACAGAGGGTGAGGCATGGCTTCCACTCCTCCTAACCCAGTGCTTCGCCTCTGTGCCCCATCCTGCTGAACGGCGAAGGCTACAAACTCAATGCAACGTGATAATTTGACAGGAGCAGGTTTAAGAGTTTGAATCATCCACCATGTCAGATGCCAGCCCAATTTATCCCCAAACCTCTATGCGTTGGATCAAACTACGCCAACGTCTGACTCCCTACTTATTTCTGCTACCTGCGCTGGTGGTGCTGTCACTGACAGTCTTTTACCCTGCCCTCCAAGCCTTCTACCTCAGCTTTACTCGCTACGAATTTGATCTGACCCAACCTCCCATATGGGTTGGCTCTGAGAATCTCCAAACGTTGCTCAAGGACGAGATTTTTTGGAAGACCCTGATCAACACACTCATCTACCTGGTTGGAGTCGTGCCGATTTTGGTGACGGTGCCCTTAGGGTTAGCGATTCTGGTGAATCGGGTACTGCCTGGGATGCACTGGTTTCGAGCGGCGTACTATACCCCCGTGGTGATCTCAATGGTGGTTGCTGGCATTGCGTGGCGATGGTTATATTCCGAAACGGGGTTGCTCAATCAACTGCTGCGAGCATTAAACCTGTCGGAGGAGGGTATCCCCTGGTTGACCAGCCCAAAATTTGCACTATTCAGCGTCATGGCAGTCACCATTTGGAAGGGATTGGGCTATTACATGGTGATTTATTTAGCAGGGTTGCAATCGATTCCGGCAGATCTTTACGAAGCAGCGGCGATCGACGGTTCCGATGGTTGGCAAAAACATTGGGATATTACCATTCCTCTCATGCGACCCTATTTGTTTTTGGTTGCTGTGATTTCAGCGATTTCAGCGACCAAAGTGTTTGAAGAAGTCTACATCATGACCCAGGGTGGCCCGCGTAACAGCTCTAAAACGATTGTGTATTACGTTTATGAGAAAGCTTTTCAGGATTTGGAGATGAGCTATGCCTGTGCGGTGGGATTGGTGCTGTTTTTGCTGATTCTCAGCCTGTCAGTGGTGCGGTTGATGCTCAATCGCCAGTCTACGCCTGTCAGTTTGTAGTCGATTTTTGTCGATAATGGATAAGCTCCACTCTGACCACAATCCACTCTGACAAATATTTGACAAACATCTGATGACTCCAGGGCAAGAAAACGTTGAAGCCACTTTGAATCGCTTTGCTCACTTTGGGGTGGAGTTGGGCTTAGAGCGGATTGAGCAATTGCTGAATAATCTGGGCAACCCCCATCAGCAGATTCCCGTTCTGCATGTAGCAGGAAGTAATGGTAAAGGCTCCGTCTGTGCCTATTTGTCGGCAGTGTTAACTCATGCTGGATATCGCGTTGGGCGTTACACCTCACCCCATTTAATTGATTGGTGCGAGCGCATTTGTATTAACGAGCAACCGATCGCCCCTACTGATTTAAGTCAACTCCTGCAACGGGTAATAGCTGCTATTGAAGCCGATCGCCCCTCGCCGACTCAATTTGAGGTGATTACTGCTGCTGCCTGGCTGTATTTTGCAGAGTGCCAGGTGGATATCGCCGTGATTGAAGTGGGTTTAGGTGGGCGGTTGGATGCGACTAACGTCTGCGATCGCCCCCTTGCCAGCATCATTACCTCCCTCAGCCGAGAACATTGGCAGCGACTGGGACCAACCCTGGCAGATATCGCCCGCGAAAAAGCTGGGATTCTTAAACCAAAATGTCCGGCGATTTTAGCGGATTTTCCTCCGGATGCAGAGGCTGTGGTGCGGCAACGGGCGACCGACTTGGATTGTCCGACCTATTGGATGGAACCGTCTCGCGACCTGGGAGATAGCTGGGCAGAATACACCGGAGCAGGGGTGACTCCTCCGGGTCAGTCATTTTCCTATCCGTTGAAATATCTCTTGCCCTTGCCCGGTGCTCACCAGTTAGCGAACTCGGCTCTAGCCATCACAGCCCTGCAACTCCTGCAATCCCAGGGATGGGCGATCGACTCAACCACGATCGCTGAAGGTATCGCAAAAACGCGGTGGTTTGCCCGCTTGCAGTGGACTACCTGGCAGGGGCGATCGCTCCTAATTGACGGAGCCCATAACCCAGCGGGGGCGATTGCGTTGCGGCACTACGTCGATCACAGTGATAAGGTGCGATCGCCAATTCAGTGGGTGATGGGAATGCTGGACAACAAAGATCACGCCGATGTATTGCAGGCATTGCTGCGTCCGGGCGATCGTCTCTATTTGGTGCCTGTGCCCGACCATGCTTCTGCGGATCTGGACATGCTGACGGCATTAGCCCTGAAGATTTGTCCCGATCTGGTGGAATGTCGCTCCTGTACGACGGTGCTACAAGGGTTACAAGCTGCATTTCAAGCCAGTGAGGCTGAATCCACAAAAGGAACAACGGTTTTGTGTGGTTCGTTGTACCTCATTGGGGATTTTTTCCGTACGATTCAACCTCCGGCAAACGCTTAATTTAAGAAGCGTCTTCACGGCGGCGCAGTTGAGGGGAATTAGCGTACCAGCGTTGGGCAAGACTATTTAACTGATCCAAGATGCCAACAAGCTCTAAACCGCGATCGGTCAAACCATAGGTGACCTGTGGCGGTACGGTCGGCTCATAGTGCCGATAGAGAATGCCCTCCTGCTCCAGCATTCGTAGACGCTCAGTCAACACTTTTGTAGAAATTCCGTCAATTTGTCGGCGCAATGCGCCAAAGCGGGTAGCTCCATGCGTGGATAACACCCAGAGAAGATACATCGTCCAGGGTCCTGATAAAACTCCCATGAGAATGCCGACTGGGCAGGGCTGTAACTGAGAGGGGGCACGAGATGACATGGCTGGAGACTGGATAGCGACTGGTAGTTACTTTAAAGTTCCTACTTCCCTTTCGTAAGTAGTTACTTTTAGTATCTATTGTAGGCAACGATGTACAACTCAAGTAGAGGTTTCTTTCTATGGTGGCGATCGCGATTGTCTATTTTTCCGGTTCAGGACACACTCACCTCATGGCAGAAGCTGTAGCGGCGGGAGCCAGCAGCGTGGCAGATAGCACCGTTGAACTGTTGCGAATCACAGGCGAGCAGATCGTTAGTGGTCGCTGGCAAGACAATGCCATCCTGGAAAAGTTGAGTCGGGCGGATGCCATTGTGTTCGGTACTCCGACTTACATGGGAGGCGTTGCGGCTCAATTTAAGGCGTTTGTTGATGCTACCAGTTCTGTCTGGTTTAACCAGCAGTGGAAGAATAAGATTGCAGGTGGATTTACCCACTCCAGTTCGCTCAGTGGCGATAAGCAAAGCACGTTGCTGTATCTCTCAGTTCATGCCGCTCAACACAGCATGATTTGGGTTGGAGTTGGCGATCTCCCCAGCAATTATCTGGGTAAGACCGATGGCTTAAATCGGTTAGGTTCTTTCTTGGGGGTGATGGGTCATAGCCCATTGGATATGAGCGGTGCCCCTGCTGAACTTGATCCCGGCGATCGCCTCACGGCTGAAGTCTACGGAAAACGCATTGTGGAAGCAACCCATCGCTGGGCAAAACAGTTAGTCGCTGCTTAAAGGAATTACAACAAAAAGGCTAAGTTTCTTAAGAAACTTAGCCTTTATCAATTTGAGCAATAGCAGTTATACATCAATCGTAGGGGCGGACCGCGATCCGCCCTTACCAGTTTTGTGGCGCAAATCTACACTCTTATTGCAATTGACCATCTTCGAGGTGGGTGACGCGATCGGCGACGTCAATGATCCGGGGATCATGAGTCACCATCAACACGGTGTGTCCACCTTCTTTTGCCAAACGGCGCAACAAGTCGATAACAGCGTGACCACTTTGGGAGTCGAGAGCCGCCGTTGGTTCGTCTGCCATGATCAGAGAAGGGCTGCCTGCTAGAGCACGGGCGATCGCTACCCGTTGCTTTTGTCCGCCAGACAACTCAGAAGGCAAGTTCTTTGCTTTGTCGGCTAAACCGACTTGCTCCAGCAGATTTGCCGCTTCAAGGTGAGCGACGCGATCGCGCATCCCCTTCATCGTCAGGGCAACTTCTACGTTCTCAATGGCAGTCAACGCTGGAAAGAGGTTAAATCCTTGAAAGATAAACCCAATATTTTGCAAGCGAAACTTAGCAAGTTGGGCACGAGACATATGGGTGATTTCTTGCCCTAACAGTCGAACACTGCCAGCGGTGGGGGTTAAGATGCCTCCCAGAATGGAGAGCAGAGTAGTTTTGCCTGATCCCGAAGGACCCATCAAAAGCTGAATGTCGCCACTATTAACCTCAAGGTTAATGTCACTCAACGCTTGAAACTTCTGGTTTCCAGACTGAAACACCATCTCCACATGCTTTGCCACAATTGCTCTACTCTTGGTCGCAGCCCGATCGAAAGCAGATTTGGCATGATTGGTAATTTTATGGGACTCTGTCAAACGGATTTTAGAGGCAGTCATACATTTAGGTTGAGTAGGATGCAGGCTTCTAGACAAGTAGAAAGCAACGAATTCAGTGTGGAGGCAACGACGCGAAAATTGGCAGATCTGGGTTTGTCAATTAGAAGCTAAAGGGTAAAAGTCACCATCTTTTTAAGTTAAGTGAAAAGAGTCAAGGATGCCTTCATCCATGTGGTTAGCCTGATTAGGTGACTTTACATTACTTTAGGTACATATCCTAAAAGTGCCCCACTTGCAAACAGCCCTAACTTTCTTGACGTACGATTCAGCATTTAGATTCACGGTTGAAGTTTGAAAATTCGGATTAAAATCTGCCATTAAATTTATTATCAGTGTAGTCAGAGGGTGATACATGACTCCGTAATGATCTACACGAAATTCTCACAACTCGGTTTACACCTTGAACACAATTGCGGGATCAACGTGGGTGACTTTCTGAATCGCAAACAAAGCTGACCCAACACACATAATGACCGTGATCCCCAAGACCCCTGCTGCTGTGACTGGAGTAATGAGGATCATGATGCCTTGAGTAGCAAATGTCCATGCGCCTAACGCCAAACACAGTCCCATGCTCGGAGCGTAGCCCAGGACTGCCATCCACAACGCCTGTTCGATAATGACGCGATAAATCAGCCAATCAGACGCGCCCATGGCTTTGAGCGTGCCAAATTCTTTTAAATGGTCAGATACAGATGAATAGAGAATTTGCCCGACGATAACCATGCCGACGATCACACCGACCGTTGCCCCCAACCCTAAAACAAATCCTAATCCTGTGCGTTGTTGCCAATAATCGCGAGTTTGGCTAGATATTTCTGCCTTTGTGTAGGCACGAGTTCCAGGGAGGGCTTCCTCCAGACGTTGCTTCAATAATTCTAAATCCTGTCCTGATGCTGCTTGAACGAGGACATAGGTAATCGTGTCACTGGCGGTGAGGGGTGCAGGTCGGGCGGGCGGAGTGCTTGACTGCGATCGCTGATAGACGTTAGTGCATTGCAGGTTGCCCGACACCAGACGACAACTAGTGGTCGATGTTAATCCAGATGTGACGTAGGCGTTGGCACTCTCGAGCGAGGTAAAGAGAAATGGACTAGAGGCGATCGACTGAGTCTCTTGAGTCAAGCCAATCAATCGAGCGGGTAGCGAACCGATGCTAGCCTCTTCTCCAAGTTGTCCCAAATCAAGGGAGTCCAAATTGGACTCATCTAAAATAAAGCTGTAGGGTTCTTGCAAATCGCTCCAGTTGCCACTGACCAATTCACCCGGTATGAATAGTTGACCATTGGGGCTAAACCCAATTAGGCGGACAGGAGAAATTTCACCGTTGTCGCTGCGCCACGTCGCGCCTCTGATGCTTAACGCTTCTGCCCGGACGACACCATCAACCTCCTGAGCCTGAGCCACCATTCCCGCAGGCAATGGTAAGGTCAATTCTAGATAGACCATTTCGCTAGCCGCTACCCAAATGTCAGCCTGTGAGTTGTCGATGACTGAGGTCGTAGATCGACTAAACCCACTGAGAATTCCGGTTTGAATCGTGACCAGACTAACGGCAAACATGATCCCCGCTTGAGCGACCAAAAAACGGGGAATGTCTTCAAATAAATTTTTGCGGGCGATCGAAGCCATGAAGGAGTTGAGTAACGCCAGAACCACTAAATTTCAACATTGGTGTCAATCCTGGCGATCAACGTTAGCGTTGAACGGATCGAACCGGGCAATGCTGAAACGACATTAAAGTTCTCAAAACTTAAAGCGGTCTATTTCAAGCCTACCTGGTCTTGGAATTTAAGATGGCATCCTTGTGACAGTCTGCGAGATTGCCCTAATGAACCGAACCTAAAAACAGTTAGGGTCTAGTAGTTCTTACTAGACCCCGATAGGTAATTGAGTTAACTTAATCAAACCAATGAGTCGAACTTGAACAGTGAAGTGAAATGAAACAAATTACAACTAGGGTTGACTTGAACTCACAGCATCCTGCTTTACTTGTAAGCATCCCAACCTCTTTAGGAGATTATGAAGCTTTGGTAGTGCCTACAAACCCTAAACTTTAATTCGGTTTAGATTGGCGAGGCGAATATCTACCAGTAAATGATGAACGTTACAGAGTAACTAGGTGCCGCGACTGGCTCAGAGCGGGAGGCACAGGCTCGATACCAGGTGGTTTTGGTTGACCCTTTCTTCTTGGGTTGTGCCTTGATATTTAAAGTAGCATCCTCTCCAGTTGTAAGCTAGGTCACTTTACCAAAATTCATTTTGCGCTACGTCCGATAACATTCTGGTTAGATCGAGCAACACTCCAGGTTGGATCTGGTGTGGCAATGAACAGGGTTTGTTGATTGAGGAGAAGCCCACACCTCCTGATTTCAAACAATTGACAGTTCTATCTTGTCCTCAAAAATCAGACAAGGGAAACAATCAAAATCTTCCCCTCGATCGCTCTGATGAGGGGAAGACAAGAGAAAGGGCATTTCAGTAAAGTCTGTTTCTGGCAGACCCTAGCAGAAATTGTTATTGCCCTGGGTTAACCAGAATGTAACGATTGCTGGACGAAGTCCCATTGCCCTGGGTTTGGTTGCCCTGAGTCTGGTTAGCCTGGTTTGGCGTGTTCTGAGGCTGCTGAGTAGTGCCCTGGCGTTGAGTGTTGCCCTGGGGTTGAGTCGTCCCTTGAGGTTGAGTATTGCCCTGAGGTTGGGAGAATGTTTGGGATGGAGCACCCTGCGTTGGCTGAGTAGTTTGGGTTTGAGGTTGAACGGTTTGTCCCTGCGTTTGGTTTGGTACAGGTTGAGTCACCGGAACCTGATTAGTGGTACCGGATTGTGTGGTTGTACCTGTCTGTGGCGTTGTAACGGTTGGAACTTGAGTTGAGGGCACTACTTCCTGAGTCTGTTCAATGACTGGCGGTTGGACGTCCAGTTGAGGGCTAGTGGCGGGAAGTGGGCTTTGAGGGATAGGAGCGACAATCGTGGGACCAACCTGATTTGACTGAGGACGGTGATTGGCAATAAACAGGGCAGCAAGGATAGCACTTGCCAAAGAAGCAAAAACGATGCCGAGGAGCATTCCTCGTGCCGCGTTTTCGTTATCCCGGTGTTTCAGGTCTTCTTCAACGTAATGTTCGTGAGCTTTGCCATGGACGTACCCATCTTTGTAAGCTGATTCGACTTGGGATTCGGGTTGTCCGTTAGCCACTCGTGGGGTTTGATTGACAAGGCTTTTGTTGTAGACCTGGTATTGATCAGCGCGAGGCACTCGATCTGTACTAGAGACACGAGTGAGAGGACGCTCCGAAGAAGGTCGGCGATCGCGTATATTAGTCATTTTTCACCAACAGAACTCAATAAAGGAAGTTAAAAAAACAGACTAAAAAAGTTTTGAATTACAAGCTGAAAAGTAAAACAAAGCTAGTGGTATAACAACCGTCAGGACAATTGATGTAGATGATATAGGGGTTACACTTCCAATCAGGAGTTCCACCCCTATACCCTGTTGGATCAGCTATACGACTGCCATAACACCAATCAAGGATCGCGAATACATAAAGTGCAGTTTTCCAGATAGGGACACGGCACGCCGCGTCCCTACAGAGATTCTGGTTTCACAAGTTATTTAATTCACAATCCTGAGTAGGTACCCTATCTTGAGTAATTGCTGCCTAAAAATCAGCCTGCAATTAGCTCACTTCAACGGCAACGTATTTAATTGGATTATGGATTGGATTATGGTGTTCGATCGTTATTAGATCACAGTAACGATTGAACCTATCAGTCATGGTCTATCTATAGGGAGGATTGAGGGTTTACCTTTAGGTGGAAGTGTGCCAGTGCTCTTGAGGAGTGGAGTACTTGACAAACTGCTTTCCCACGTTTGACGTTCCTGGGGGTTAACGCAACAAAGCACTCCACGTTGCGTTACCAACCACCCCATCGGGTGTCAGGTTATATCGACGTTGAGCCGCTTTAACGGCATTTTGGGTGGCAGGTCCAAACACCCCATCGACCTCTCCATCAAACATACCGAGGGTTCGGAGACGTTGTTGTAACCGGGCAACGGCTGGTCCTCGCATCCCAAGTCTCAGCGTGGGCAGGTTAACAGCTTCAGAGGCAGGGTTAGCTGCAACGGTGGGGTTGCTTGGTGTAGCGACAGCGGGGCGAGAGTTGGTTGGGGTGGGTTGGGTTGTGGCAGGACCACCAGCAGCAGCGGCTGTAGTGGTTGTTGCGGAGGGGAGGAGGCGGTTCCAGGTATTGCTGCCAACAATGCCATCGGCAGTGAGTCCGGCAGCTTGCTGAAAGGCGATGACAGCGGTAGCGGTGCTGTCTTGAAAGTTTCCATCCACCGTGCCTTGATAGAATCCAAGCAACTTGAGCAGGGCTTGTAGTTCAGTGACGGTAGCCCCCTGGCTACCAAGACGCAACGTCGGGCGAGCAGTTGCCGCAGGGGTGGGTGAAGGGCTGACCTGGGCTTGAGCCATGGTTGGTAGCGTGACAGGCAGGGAGAAGGCACTGAGACCCATCAGCGTTAAAGCTAACCCCTGATTGATGTAGGGTTGTGTCCAACGGCTGAGGAAGGGTGTCCGGTTTATGCCTACCCGATCGCGATTCATAGCCCTGAATTCTCCGTCAAAGATGAGCTACAACAAGTAAAATCGTTCCGAGTTTATCTTAAATCTGCAATCTGGTCTAATTTAACGTCAGTTTGATTTAAGAGTCCGGCGAATGAATTCGCGGCTACTGAAGCGAAGCCCGCCGACGCGGACTCCGGACCATGCAGGATTTGACGAATCGATGCAGGTCGATTTTGCTCCGATAGCGGTGGTTTTAACCGCCGAAATCCTGATCCCGAATTCACGTTAATTTAGAGTAGCTCGCACCCACAAAACGTCCCATCAATACCACGAGTCATTCACTTACGAGTCATTCACTTACGAGTCATTCACTTACGAGTCATTCACTACGAGTCATCAATGCACTATTCCCTTCAAAGTCGATTCCAAGGTGCCCTGTTGGGGGCTGCACTGGGTGAAGTGTTGGGGTTTCAATGTCAGACTCACCGACAACAAAAACCAGCACTGGGTTGGCAACGGTTGGAGCAGTGGGGCTGGCAACCGTTGGAAATCATGCCGTCGTGGAGCTATGGACGAACGATCGCCAATGGCACTCGGCAGTTAATTGAACGCCAGCAATGGAATGTCGAGGGTAGTCCTGGACAGGCAAGTTTGACCGTCAACGGGGGGGTGATGGAGAATGCTGGCAGTTCATGGGAGCAAGGAATAACCCAAAGCCCTCCTGCTAGCCTGGTTGTCCTGTTACCGATCGCCCTTTACTTTCACGATGATCTGCCCCAACTGCGCTATCAACTGCAACAAGCGATCGCCGTTTGGCATCCCAACTCCAAAAGCGATGAGTTGCTCTGGATGGCACTAACGGTTGCTTATGCGATCGCTCTGGCCTTACACCATCAACCCCAACCTCATCAGTTCAACTCTGCCCTGATGGCGGATCTGATTGATGATTTGGAGTTGGCTCAACAGCAGCCGCAGTGGGCACAAACGCTAACTCATGTGGCGGATTGGGTCGTGCAGGGACGGGGGGTGCGATCGCTTGTCTCAAGCCTGTCGCAGGAATCTATCCCATCAACAGCAATGGGGGTGGCGATCGCTCTGGGAACTGTGCTCAACACGCCAAACGACTTTCGGCTATCGGTGTTACGGGCGGCTCGCCTATACTCCCATTCCCGCTGGATCTGTACGCTGGTGGGGGCACTCTCCGGCGCATACAACGGCATGGCGGGCTTACCCCTGGCGTGGCGGAGTGCGTTGCACCGACATCCATCACAAACCTCCGCGTTAGAAGCCCTATGGGATGTTGCCTCTGAAACGGTACTCATGCAACTGGCAGATCAACTCCTGGCTGCCTGGGCGGGGGTTTATCAGATTTCTGCTGCCTCGGCTGAGTCACCGGACGCTGTGCAAAGCCCTATTCACCAGCGAGCGATCGCGGCTCCGGGTGTGATTCGCCCTCGGTAGGTTCCAACACATCCTTACCACTGGGCTTAGATATACTATTGATCACTGACTCAAATTCTTAATGGGTGCCTGTGATCTTCAAACGGTAAGTTGTTTTCGACCCCAGTCTGCGCTTTGGTTCGTTTAGCGTTGGTGCAGCTACTCCCTTAAAACCAAGCCCTCCTTGGAGGATTGAGCAGAGAACCACGTAGGGGTCATTAAAACTGGTCTTGAGTGGTGTTAGAGATTTGTGATTGATTCCTTGCCAGCACGACTGTTGTCCTTGGTGAATTAATGAAATCTTTCCGACTGTTGACGCAGCAGATTAGTCAGTGGAAGCAAACCAATCTGCTTTCTGTTTCCCAAAAACGCCTCCATCACCTATTTCAGTCTGCTATCACGTATGCCAAGCGTCATAGCAGCCCTCACGAACCCATGCCGTCGTTGTTGGGGGTCAAGCCCAACCATTTTGCTAGAGCTGTTTTGGCTAAAAACGTATCTCGTCGTAAACAGTCTGCACCACCTCCACCCCCTCGTCCGCTCATTTTGGGGTTGGCGATCGTTTCTTTGACGAGTGCGATTGGCTATCGATTTTATAACGAACCCCAGTTGGCGGTGGACACGATCGCTCCACAAACCCTGAGAGCACCTGATTCTGCCAGGGTCGAGGACACGGAAACCACAAAAGCCAATCAGCAGGAGGCTCGATTGGGTTCTGCTCCAGTGTTGATGATTGACCAGGCGATCAACCAGGAGATTTATGACGACCTGCAACGATTGGTAGAAGAAGCAAAAACTCTGCGATCGCAGGTGGGGCAGTTTCCCTTTGTGGAAACCTCGATCCTATCGACCTCGACACAAATCTATCTGCGTCAAGCCCCTGATCAAGAGTGGCAAAGTGCGATCGCCGCTGCTCAAAGCAATGCCCCGGTGGGGTTGCCGCCTACGAATGATACCGATGGTATAGTCAACTCCTCTCGACAGGTGGCGATCGTCGAATTGCAAAACTATCGCCGCACCAACCCTCCCGAAGATTTTGTTGCCCTCAGACAGGTTGTGTCTCGTGCTCGGCAACGTTATGCGACTGCCGTAGCGAAGTTCTCCGCTCCAGAAGCCTCTAACCATTTCTACGATGCCAGCCTTTTAAACCTGACTGATGCGGAATGGAATGAGACGGTTGCGGCTGTGCGTCGTGGTCTAGAGCGCATGTTGTGGCAGGGCATTGCTCCTGGGGCGTCTGACGAGTTGCTACAAAATGCCATTCGGGTGCAGTTAGCGGATTCGACCCCGGCAGTTGGTTCAGCGTTGGCAAACCGGATGTTGCGGGCTGTCGTGCAAGCAAATCTCGTGCCCGATGTCGAAAAAACCCGTCTGCGCGCAGAGCAAGCTGCCCGTGATGTGGAGCCTGTGATTGTTGAAATTCGGCGGGGCGAAGTCATCGTCGAGCAAGGTGAAATGATCACCCAGTCCAATTTCGTGTTGCTCGACTACTTCAATATGAGCCAGCGCGGCATTAACTGGCTGGGACTCGTTGGCTTTGGAGCTTTGGTTGCGGGTGGAGTGCTGGTGTTTGTGGCGATCGAGCGACGGTTTCACCCCGGCTTGCGACGACGAGATCATGGGCTGATCTGGTTGCTGGTGCTGACGGCTCCGATGATTGTGGCATTGGAGATTCCCACGACAAGCCTGCCGTTAGTTGGGTTGTTAGTCGGCAGTTTCTATGGTTCGGTGTTGGGGGTTGCAGTTGTTGGGCTCTTGGGCATTGCGCTACCCATTGGCATGGATATTGGTGCTCGTCAGTTAATTGCCAGTGCGATCGCCGGATTGTTGGGGGCAGCGATGGCAGGACGGTTGCGATCGCGGGAAGAACTTGCCATGTTGGGCGGTGCAGTGGGCTTAACCCAGGGGGTCGTCTATCTCATTTTGAGTCTCATCTTTAGCGTTGCTCCCAGCCCTGTCTGGTATGCGGTGCTTACAGCCGCTGCCCTCCAGGGATTGCTGGGGGTCGCGTGCAGCATCGTTGCTCTGGGACTCAGCCCCTATCTGGAAAACCTATTCGACCTGATTACCCCAATTCGCCTGGCAGAATTGTCTAATCCCAATCGTCCTTTGCTAAAACGGCTCGCCTCCGAAGCCCCAGGCACCTTTCAACACACATTGTTTGTAGCGAGTTTGGCAGAGGCAGCAGCGCGGGCATTGGGTTGTAACGTTGAACTGGTCAGGGCTGGAACGCTGTATCACGACATCGGCAAGATGCACGATGCGATGGGATTCATCGAGAACCAGATGGGCAAACCCAACAAGCATGACGCTATTAACAACCCCTGGAAGAGTTGCAACATTATCAAAAAACACGTCAGCGAAGGTCTGGTGATGGCGAAAAAATATCGCCTTCCCGGAGCTATCCAGGCCTTTATTCCCGAACACCAGGGCACAATGTTGATCGCCTACTTCTATCACGAGGCACAACAACGGGCAAAAGAGAATCCTAAAGTGACGGTGCAAGAAAGTGAATTTCGCTACGACGGTCCCATTCCACAATCGCGTGAAACGGGCATTGTCATGCTGGCAGATTCCTGTGAGGCGGCGTTGCGATCGCTCAAGGATGCAACTCCCGAAGAGGCTCTAGCGATGGTTAACCGCATCATGCGGGCACGCTGGCAAGACAATCAATTGGTCGATTCTGGGTTGACCCGTGCGGAGTTGAGTCGGATCGCCCAAATTTTTGTGCGGGTGTGGCAACAATTTAACCATCAACGCATTGCCTATCCCAAGCTAACGCCTAGCCCTGCCTCACAACCCTCGACATCGCCTAAATAACGTCAATGAGCAGAAGGTGTTTCGATTTACTCAAAGGCGCACTTCGTACCTTCCGTCTAGGGCACTACCCATGAATCTTCTCTAGAGTTCGTTGATTGCAACAGCAACTCGTGGTACGGTTTTGGCATTCATAATTTCTCTAAGGAATAGGAATTCAATAACTTTGACACCTTTTGTAGGGGCGAACGGTCGTTTGCCCCTACTGGGGAATCAATGTCTGATTTTAATCCCCGATCCTCAGAAATTACTGAGCCGAACTTGTTTGCGTTGACTCCTACATTAAATGCAGATTTTGGATTGAGTGCAGATTTAAGCCAATCTTGTGATGCCTTAGATGCTCACTTAATCGACCTGGGTTGCCTCTACGAACTTGAGCGTTTTTTGAAATACAGCAGGTTGTTCTCAAGCTAATTTCTCAACTCAGGTATAGTCGTAAGATCAGGGTTTTGAGACCCAATTGGCAGGGCGATCGCCTTCAGTAACGCTGTCAGTTGGGTATCCAATGCAAGTCAACCAACGGGCATCAGTGAGCGTTTTTCCTTATGAAACAGCCTCAACGGATATGTCTCTGGCAACAGAGCATGATGGGCGTATTGGCAGTGGCTGGAGTGGTAATCAGTTGGGGAGACTATGCCCTGGCTCAAGTCACTTTAGATGGCAGTTTGGGAGCCACAACCCCCCTGACCGCACCCGACTACAGAATTCCTCAAGCGGTAGGACGAACAGCGGGAGCCAATCTCTTTCACAGTTTTAGGCAGTTTAATATCGGGTCTGGGCAGTCTGTTGTTTTTGAAAGCGATGCCACGATTCGCAACATTCTGGCACGAGTGACAGGCGGGCAATCCAGCATTGAGGGGTTACTCCGCACTGACAGCCGAACTGCCAATCTATTCCTAATGAATCCCAATGGCATTATTTTCGGTCGGGGGGCGCGGCTTGAGGTGGGCGGTTCATTTGTTGCCACGACCGCAAATGAAATTTGGTTTGGCAATCAGGGTCAGTTTAGTGCGCTGCCTGCTCCTGGGGAAGATCTATCGCTGTTGACCATTGATCCATCAGCATTGCGGTTTAACCAGGTGGCGGGTCAGGCGATCGCCCCAATTGTTACCAGCACCGATTCCGGAAGAATCAATTTATCAGTCCCCAATGGTCAGAGTTTGCTGCTGATTGCAGGCAATCTTTCCTTTAACCGAGCCACGTTGGAGTCGCAAGGGGGGCGCATTGAATTGGGAGCCTTGGCACAAGCGGCAACAGTTGGGTTGCAACCCGGTGGGGTGGGTAGTCCGATTCGACAGCAGTTTCCCGATGATGTGGCACGAGCCAACGTTAGTTTGAGAAATTCAACGGTGAATGTGCAGGGGAGCGATCGCGGTGACATAGCGATCTACGCGAATCAGGTCGAATTACTTAATGCCAGCACATTGCAAGCAGGCATTAGAAACAATCAGGGAACCCCGACGAGCCGAGCAGGAAATATTGTGATTGACGCAACAGGCGAGGTTTTGCTGAGTGTTCCGAGAGACAATCCCAATGGGCCGGGTCGAGGTCAAGTCAACCAAATCCTGAATCAACTGGGCAGAACGGCTCTTGGTCGCAGTGGTGACATTATTGTGACGGCTGAGAGGCTGACGCTCTTTGGCATGTCTTCTCAAATCCGGACAATTACCTCCAGTGAAAACGCTAGATGTGTTGCTGTCTCTTGTGATGCAGGCGACATCATTATCGATGTGGAGCATCTGAATTTTGATAACCCCAGCTCAACTACAGGTGGAGGGTCGGGTTTATTAGCCGGATCGCAAGGTCTGGGAAATGGGGGCGATATAGAGGTGACAGTCCGAGGAAGTGCCTTTTTGGGCAATCGCGGTCGGATTCAGAGCGATGTCGAGTCGAACGAGGATGACACCTCTGGCATTGGCTGGAGAGCCGGAAGCATTGCCATCACGACCGGACGTTTGGAGGTCAGTTTAGGTCGGATTAGTTCCAATGTCTCCGATCGAGGGGCTGCCAACAATATCAGCGTCGTTGCAGACACGATCAATCTCAATCGCTCCGGTCGAATCAGCAACAATATTTCTAGTCCGGATGATCCAACTCGAATTACGAGTCCGGGCGGAAACGTGTCGATTCAGGGGCGATCGCTCTCGTTAACCGAAGGGGGATTCATCGAAGCCAACACCAACGCCGCAGGGGATGGGGGAAATATCATACTCCGGTTTTCTGAAGACGTGACCCTGGCTGGACTGGATGTGAGGACTCAATTTAGAACGCGGATTTCGGCAGCTGCGTTGGAGAGGGCAACGGGACGCGGTGGCAGGATTGAAATCAACGCTAGAAATCTCAGTATTGCGGATGGGGCTGCCATTACCGCTCGAACGGAGGGCGTGTCAGCCGGGGGCAATATTACAGTTGAGGCTCAACAGGTGGCTTTAACGAGTGGTGGGCAAATCTTAACAACCACGCTGGGTAGTGGAGATGCTGGAAACATTACGCTGAACGTTTCTGGTCGAGTATCGATGTCAGGAAGAGATCCACTGTTTGCCGAAAAAATCCGGGAAGCCCTGGATCGGCTGGAGCGAGGAATTATTTCATCGGTTGACCTTGTGGCTGTGACAGATGGCGATACGAGTGGTTTGTTTGCCCGTACGACCAGAGGCAGTGGAGATGCAGGGAATATCGAGGTGCGGGCTGACAGCGTACAACTTGAAAATGGAGCCCAAATTGCTGCATCGGCAGTTGCACTCGCCTCTACGGTTTCCACAACGGGGGCAGGTGGAAATATCAACCTTGTAGCAGATCGGGTTCAATTGCGGACAGGGGGCGAAATTACGGTGGGCAGTGAGGGAACTGGGCGAGCCGGAAACCTGGCGATCGCTGCTCCGGTGATTCTCCTAGATAGCGGTGGCCAAATTACTGCCACAACGACCTCTAGCAGTGGGGGAAATATTGCCCTCAACAACGTCACGACATTGCAGCTAAACAATAGCCGCATCTCGGCTTCTACGGAAACGGGTGAGGCAGGTAGCCTGACGATTAACGCACGCGATCGCGTTTACCTCAGGGGTAACGGCGGATTACTGGTTGAAGCCACCAATGGCGGCGACGCTGGGGATCTCAGCATCAGAACGAACCAACTGATCGTCGAAAATGGCGCACAAGTGGCGGTAGATAGCAGCGGGTCAGGGGCGGCTGGAACCTTGCGGGTCACCGCCAATGATGTTCTGCTTAACAACCGCGCTGCCCTACTGGCAGAGACGCAAAATGGCACGGGAGGCAGTATTCGACTGCGAATCGCCAATTCCCTGCGGCTCAACCGAAATAGCCGGATTTCGGCGTCTACTGTGAATGGGGTTGGAGGCGATCTGACGCTCAATACCCCTTCTGTAAGAGCCAATACCCTGATTGAACCCACGAACCTGGTGCAGATCAGGAATGGCAGTCGGTTGTCGGCGATCGCCAGGGGTACGGGCAATGCAGGGGGAATCGCTCTCAACGCTCGGCGGTTAGTCATCGACAATCGAGCGGGCGATCGAAGTGACACCGGAATTCTCGCATCCTCTATTTCTGGCGTGGGTGGCGACATCACCCTGCGGGGGTTAGACGAGCTAGCCCTGACCAACAGCCGCGTCTCTGCTTCGACGCAAACGGGACGTGCGGGGAGCTTGACGATTGATGCGGCTAACACCGTTCAACTCAGGGGAAATGGAGGGCTATCGGTTGCTGCATCAGGGAGTAACGGTGTTGCCGGAAATTTACGGGTGCGGACTGGACGGTTGAGAGTTGCAAATGGGGCACGAGTGACAGTCAGCAGTCCCCAAGGGCAAGCTGGCAACCTCACCATTGCAGCGGAACAAATTCGGCTTGACCAAGGCACGATGGCTGCTGAGACTGGAGCCGCAGGAGCCAACCAGGCCAACATTCAACTGCGAGGATTAGATCTGCTGGTCTTGCGAAACAGTAGCCAGATTTCGGCTCGTGCCTTGAACGATAGTAATGGAGGTAACGTTGAGATTGAGGCGGCTGGTGGATATGTTGTTGCCGTGCCCAACGAAAACAGCAACATCATTGCCAATGCAGAAGGGAACGGGAATGGCGGCAACATCAACATCACGACCCAAAGCATTCTGGGGCTGATTCAAACCGATTCGGCTTCGATAGAACCGCTCAGTAACCCCATTAGTGAAATCAACGTCAGTTCTCGGTTTGGTCTGGATGGCAACATTGTGATTACCACACCTGGGATCGAGCCGGGACAAGGGCTGTTGGAGTTGCCTGAAGATGTGACAGATGCCTCCCGCTTGATAGCTCAGGGCTGTGCGGCAGGCAGTCCGATCGCGGATGCCGAGAGTGAGTTTGTGGTTACTGGGCGAGGTGGTGTGCCCCTGCGTCCAGAGCAACCGTTGCAGCGAGAGGCAGTGATTGCCGATTGGGTGAGTTTGTCGGACGGAGAGAGGCGATCGCCCCCACTCAATTCCCATAGTTCACCTGAGTCACCACCTACAGAGATTACGGAAGCGCAAGGATGGGCGATCGCCCCAGATGGACAAGTTGTGTTAATCACCCAGGCTGCAACCGTAACTCCTGCCTCATCGGGTTTACCGGAGGGGCAGTGTCCTGCTTTGTAGATTTCCGACAGACGATCGGCTCGATTGCCATAGCAACCCAAAAAAATGGAACACTTGTGCGCCATTTCAAATTTTCTTGGCGAATTGTGTTACTTTTTGCGTAAATTCTCGTAGCGATTCTGTCTCCTCTGTTAAACCGTTGGAGGCAGTTGAACCGTAAAAGTGTTTTATTCCCACCCCTTGCCCGTGTGATGAGTTTCAAAAAAAGTGCCCCCTCCTGCTTGATCTCGTCATTGCTGACCCTGGCAGCTTTGACCCATTTCACGTCCGATCCTGTTCGGGCGCAAACGTCTCCTAATCTTATTCCCCGCGATGCTCAACCTCCTTCATTAGACCGACCTCCAGAAGTGGAACCGCTCCCGGTTTTGCCACCCCCAGAGGAATTGTTGCCGACTCCGGCTCAACCTCCAACGACTCCAGAAACCCCTTCTGGTGAGGTGCCTGCGACGATCAACGTAACAGGCTATGTCGTCCAGGGCAGCACCGTTTTCACGGCAGAAGACTTTGAGCGAGTAACTCGTGATTATGTAGGGCAGGTTTCCTTTGCCCAGTTGCTCCAGGCGCGATCGGCGGTAACGCAACTCTACACGGAGAATGGCTATGTCACCTCTGGAGCGTTTATCCCTCCACAAACGCTGACGGGTGGCGTGGTGACCATTCAGGTGATTGAGGGCACGGTTGAAGAGATCAATATTACTGGGAATCGTCGCCTCGACCCCGACTATGTGCGCGATCGCCTGGAAATTGCGGCGGAAGCCCCACTCAATGTCGATCGCCTATTGGAAGGGTTGCAACTCCTGCAACTTGATCCGCTGATTCAAAACCTGTCTGCGGATTTAGAGGCAGGAGCGCGCCCCGGAACGAGCGTGTTGCAAGTGCGAGTCACCGAGGCGGATACGGTGAGCGGCGAGATTTCGCTGGATAATGGGCGATCGCCCAGCGTCGGCACCTTTCGGCGACAGGTGCAGTTTACTCAGGCAAACCTGCTGGGTCAGGGAGATGGCTTAAGCGTCGGTTACACCAATACCGATGGCAGCAATGGGTTTGATGGCAGTTACACTTACCCCATTAATGCCCGAAATGGCACCCTACGACTTAGCGCAGGGACGACCTCCAGTGAAGTGATTGAACCTCCTTTTGACGAACTAGAAATCGAAGCTGAGTCTCGCTATCTGGAACTCACGTTTCGACAACCGTTGATGCAATCTCCAACGGAGGAGTTTGCGATCGGTCTGACGGCATCCCGGCAAGAGAGCCAGACCGAGTTGGGCATTGATGATATTGGGCCGTTTCCCCTGTCACCCGGAGCCGATGAAGAGGGACGTACCCGGATTACCGCTTTGCGCTTCTTCCAGGAGTGGACACAGCGCAGCAGTCGGCAAGTCTTAGCGGCGCGATCGCAATTCAGCCTGGGGTTAGATCTGCTGGATTCAACAGTGAACAACGGTGCCCCGGATAGTCGGTTTTTGTCTTGGCGTGGACAAGGGCAGTGGGTGCGCCTGTTGGCACCCGAAACACTCCTGCTTGTGCGAGCGGATGTCCAATTGACGGGTGACGAACTGGTTCCTTTAGAACAGTTTGGCTTGGGCGGACAGGAGAGCGTCCGGGGTTATCGCCAGGATGCGCTCTTGACCGACAACGGCATTCTGGCATCAGCGGAGCTTCGCATTCCAGTGCTACGAGTACCAGAGTGGCAAGGCATTTTGCAGGTGGTTCCCTTTATCGATGCAGGCACCGCCTGGAACAATTCTGCTGACGATCCCGCCACCGATACCCTTTTGGGCATAGGAGTCGGGCTGCTGTGGCGACAAGGAGATAATCTCACTGCCCGTCTGGATTGGGGCATCCCACTGGTGGATTTAGACTCTAGTGGGCGCACCTGGCAGGAAGATGGCATCTACTTTTCGATCTCCTATTCTCCATTCTGAGAGTGGGGAGTAGAGAGTGGGGAGTAAGGAGTAAAACTTGTTAGCAATCCAGCATGCATTAATCCATGACTCCATCACTCAACTCTCAGCACCCTTGACCCCTGACTCCCAACCATTGACGATTGACGATTGACCCCTGACTCCCAACCCTTGACCCCTGACTCCCAACCATTGACCATTGACGATTGACCCCTGACTCCCAACCCTTGACCCTTGACCCCTGACTCCCAACCATTGACGATTGACGATTAACGATTGACGATTGACCCCTGACTCCCAACCATTGACGATTGACGATTGACGATTGACGATTGACGATTGACCCCTGACCATTGACCCGGTATCTGTGCGATCGCCAGCAGATAAAAGGAAACCATGATTAAACATCGCAAAAATCAGAAGTTTGTCGCTCGGTTCGCCTCAACCCTGATGCAACGACTGCGAATCAGGCACTTTCTGCCGTCCTCATGGTTTCGTCGTTCTTTCCTACGCCCGATTCACACTTCCGTTTTTCTCTTCCTCTTTGCCCTACTGGCTGTTGTTGGGGTTACTGCGCTTCCGGTGACTGCGACGCAGAGTAACCCGGCAACGGAACCTACAACTGCCCCCTCAGGCATCGTGGCGCAAGTCCAACCCTCTGCGGCGGATTTAGAAGCACGGGGACGGCAGTTATACGAAGCGGGGCAGTTTCAACAGGCTGCAACCGTTCTTCAGCAAGCGGTAGAGCTTTATCGGCAACAGGGTGATGTACTGCGAGAGGCGATCGCCCTTAGCAACCTGACCCTGTCCTATCAGCAACTAGGAGCCTGGACGGAGGCAAACCAGGCGATCGCTACCAGTCTTGACCGCTTGAATGGGGCAACGGCGGAACCGGATCAACCGCTTGTGTTGGCACAGGTGTTAGACATTCAGGGCAGTTTGCAACTGGCACAGGGACAGTCGGAACAGGCACTCGCCACCTGGGAGCAAGCGGCTGAGCGATATGCTCAGGTAGGTGACTCGGTGGGAGTAGCTCAAAGTACGTTAAACCAGGCGCAGGCGTTACAGGCGTTGGGCTTGTATCGACGCGCGATCGCGACGCTTGGAGGGCTGGTGCAGTCCCTGGAGAGTCAACCCGATTCACTGACGAAGGTGGCAACGCTACGGAGTTTGGGCGATGCGCTGCGCGTGGCAGGTGATTTGGAGCAATCGCGCACGGTTTTGCAGCGCAGCCTGACGATCGCTCAACAGTTGCAGCTAACCGAGGCGATCGCCGAAACCTATTTGAGCCTGGGTAATACGGCACGAGCGCAGGCAGCAGACTATGTGGTCAAACGTCAAAATGAAGAGGCTCAAGCTGATTTCGCCAGTGCGCTGGAGTTTTATCAACAGGCATCCACTGCCAACTCGATCGCAACCCAGACCCAAAGTCAACTCAATCAATTGAGTTTGCTAATTGAACGACAGCAGTGGTCAGATGCGCGTGCTCTGGCACCCATCGTACAGCGTCAACTGAACCGTCTCTTGCCAAGCCGCACTGCCATCTATGCCCGCATCAACTTTTCTCAGAGCTTGATTAAACTGGCGAATCAAGATACAGGCTCCTCCAGGGATTCAGAATTGATGACGCAAGCAGGACAACAGTTAGCGATCGCCAGTCAGCAGGCAACCAACCTCCGGGATGAACGGGCGGAAGCGTATGCTTTGGGCAGTTTGGGCGGTTTGTATGAGCAGACCCGGCAATGGGCGATCGCGCAGGAGTTGACCCAAAAAGCTCTCTTGCTTTCTCAAGCCAGCAATGCCTCTGATATTGCCTATCTCTGGCAGTGGCAGTTGGGGCGATTGCTCAAAGCACAGGACGATCGAGCAGGGGCGATCGCCGCTTACACGCAGGCGGTGAATACGTTACAAACCCTGCGAAGTGATCTGGTAGCTATCAATCGCGATGTGCAATTCTCATTCCGGGAGGGGGTTGAGCCAGTCTATCGGCAACTGGTCGATCTGCTCCTCAAAGGAAATAACGATGCGAAGGCGAATCAGGATGATTTAACCCAGGCTCGCTCCACGCTGGAACTGTTGCAAATTGCTGAGTTAGACAACTTCTTCCGGGAAGCGTGCCTCGACGCACAATTTCAGCTTGACCAGGTGGTGGATCAAGCCAATCTGCCCTCGGCTATCATTTACCCCATCATTCTGCCCGATCGCCTGGAGGTGATTGTCAAATTGCCTCAGCAGCAGGACTTGCAACACTACACTACTGAGGTTCCTCAAACCCAGGTCGAACGCACCCTCGATACGCTGCGCCAACAACTCACGGCTCCCTACAGTTTCCGCACCCTACAGGGCACCGCACAACAGGTGTATAACTGGTTGATTCGCCCGATGGAGAGCACCTTGCAGGAGAGTCAGGTCAATACCCTCGTATTTGTGCTGGATGGGGTACTGCGTAACATTCCCATGGCAGCTTTGTTTGATGGACAGCAATATTTAGTGCAGAAATATGGCATTGCGTTGGCTCCAGGGTTGCAACTCTTTACTCCTCGACCCCTCCCCCCAGAACAGTTACAAGTTTTAGTGGCGGGATTAAGCGAGTCGCGCTTTGGCTTCTCACCCTTAAATTACGTTGAGACGGAGGTCGAACAAATCCAGACTGAGATTCCCAGTCAGGTGTTGTTTAACCAGACCTTTACAGCCAACTCGTTTCAAAATGCGATTAATGCCTCTCCCTTCCCGGTGGTACATATTGCTACTCACGGGCAATTTAGCTCTAATGCAGACCAGACGTTCATTCTGGCGTGGGATAAGCCTATTAACGTGAACGAACTTAACAGCCTGTTACGTGCTACGGGAACCAATCGACCCGAAGCGATCGAACTTCTGGTGTTAAGTGCCTGTCAGACGGCAACGGGCGATCGCCGTGCTGCTCTAGGATTAGCCGGAGTGGCGGTTCGAGCGGGAGCACGGAGCACCCTCGCCTCGCTCTGGAGCCTGGATGATGAATCGGGTGCTGCCTTTATGAGTGAGTTTTATAAACAACTCACCAGTGGTAACATCACCCGCGCCGAGGCAGTCCGTCAAGCACAGCTTTCGTTGCTGACTAGTAGTCAGTTCCGCCATCCCCGATATTGGGCACCCTATGTCCTCCTGGGAAATTGGCTGTGAGGTTGAATTAACGTCAATTCGGGTTAAGCACCTGGCGAATGAATTCGCGGTGGTGTTGCTGATCCAATCTATGAATTTCGTAGGCGCGTTTCGCGAAACGCCCGTATAGCGGTGTCAGTTTTTGAGAATCATATCCCCATTCAGCAACGCCTTCGCAGCTATGAGAGCGAAGCCTGCTGACGTGGGCTCCGGAAGATGCAGGATTCGACGAACCGACGCAGGTCGGTTTTGCTCCTATAGCAGTGATTTTATAGCCGTAGCTACATTTGATGGAGCGGAGGCGAGTCAGGAAGCTTTTCCAGCATCCGCTTGAGCCATTGCCTTTACCTTAAGCTTTCTGACCAAAACTATAGCCCTACGCATATGCATTAGGACATAAGGGGGTGTGGGGGCTGCGCCCCCAGCCAGGGGTTCCACCCCTGCACCCCGTCTTAACCTTAGTGAGTACTGCTATATATAACCGCCAAAATCCTAATCTCGAACTGTGGTGTTCTTATACCAGATCAAATGGTGATCAAGACAGATGTCGGTAGGGGCAGGTTTTGTAGATAAACTCTTGGGTTTGCCGTTAGCAAACCGCTAAACCCGCCCCTACGAGCGTCCGCATTTGCAGTGGAAACCATTTAAAGCGGTATTACTTCAGATTACTCAACCGTCTCATTGGGAGATTTCTGAATCTCGCGTAAATCAGGCAATTCGATTAAGTCTGCCTTTTCGGCTTGTTTTGTTTCTTCGTGAGCAACCAACTCTTTCTGCGTTTCCTTGATGGTGAGTGGCAACTGCAATGGGGTGAGTTGTTCGATCCAGCAGCTAGCCAGCGGCAACGAGAGTTCCAGATCGTCCAGTGGTCGAGGGATCACGATAATGCCATGAAGTTCGCCAATGCGTTCTGCTTCGTGCATCCCAGCCTCGATCGCCACGGCGACATCGGAGACACGACCCCGGATAATGGCAGTACACAGACCATCCCCAATCATTTCATAGGCAGCCAGGTTAACATCGGCTGCTTTGAGCATGGCATCAGCCGCCCCAACCATTGCCGGAAAGCCGCGTGTTTCTAACAGCCCGATCGCCTGATTGCTGAGTTTACTAAATCCCTGTTGTTGAACGATCTCAGCCATGCGGCTACTGATCGGTAAGACAACCTCTAAGTTAGGCATGGGGCGCGGAATGATGGTGTGGGAAACCAACTGCCCAAACTGTTCAGCCGTTTCTGCGCCCACCTGAACAGCAATGCGGACATCTGCAATGTTGCCTCGTACAACCGCTGTACAATGTCCGCTTCCCGTTTTTTCAAACCCAATTAACGTCACCCCCGACGCTTTGAGCATGGTGTCCGCCGTACCGACGATCGCCGGAAAACTTTGTGTAGACACCATGCCAATCGCAGTACCACTGAGGCTATGCGATCGCCCTTCTCCTGAATTTTGCCGAGTTGTGGTCTGGTTAGGTTCCATGAGGCTCTCCGTTTCCCATCACTCTGGTGCTTGATTCAATGCAGAAGTCGTCTGGTTCAACGGCTGATTCAGAGATTGCCGATGGGGAAAAAGAGATGCCATCAATGTGTTGAAAGCGTCTAATCCATAAACCGTAGGCTTGGCAGCTGTATCGGGCTGGGTTGGTTGCGACTGTGCCCCATTAGGCTCAGACGAGTCCACTGGTTCCCCTTCCGGTTCCACGAGGTCAGATGATGTTTCTTCCAAAGAGCTATGCTCATTCGAGTTACCTTCATCCAAGCTGGCTACTGCCAACTCAGATTCAGATTCACTCGACTCAGATTCACTCGACGGCAGCTGTCGGCTGCGATCGCCCATGAGCGTCTCCGGAGGAATCACCTGTCCCGATTCGACACAACCATTCAAAATGGTGGTCATTGACCCAATACAGGCATTTGCTCCAATCTTACCACTGCCGACTAGCAGCACACCACTGCCCAGACAGGCATTGACCTCGATCGTCAAATCCCCTTCGTAGGCATGCAAAATGGAACCCGCCCCAATGGAGACTCCCGCCGCAATCATCAGACGGGCGCCTGGATCAGCCTGAAGCAGCACACCAGGGGCGATCGCTGCGCTCGGATGAACGGTCACATCTCCCCGAATCGAGAAGTGTAGCTCGCTCATCAATTGCGGTTGCGGCAATAGCATTGCTCGGAGTTAGCGATGGGGGTACCCCAATATCTACGGACGTTGAACAATGACCTCGCTCACGCGGCGTTTTGATTTTGTATCAATGCCAATGAGCCGGACATATTCGCCTTTGTGATCCGCCATGCAAGATTCCAAAGCGGCAAATACATCTGAGTCGCGCGTGCTATTGATTGCACCGCAACTTGTCCAGGAACTAGTCTGGAACCGTCGATTATCTGCGTGTTCCATGCCAATGCGATAACCCTGGCTCAACAATTGGCGAACTTGAGATACCACCTCTGGGCTCAATCGAGCATTGCCAGAGGAAGCCACAGGGCTGGACTGAGCATTAGAGCTATAGCTGCTGCTTGTGCTGCTGGGGGAACTGCTCGGTTCTGCAATGACCCGTCCGTTAGGACGTTGAACGATCATTTCTCCCACCCGTCGCTTGGATTTGGTGTCAATGCCAAATACGCGCACATATTCGCCTGCGTGCTCCGCCATACACCGCTCTAGAGCGGCGATCGCATCAGAGTCACGGCTAGAGGTGATAGGCGGGCAACTCTGCCAAGAACTGGTTTGGAAACGGCGTGCATCCGCGTGTTCCATGCCAATGCGATAGCCCTGCGCGAGGAACTGACGGATCTGAGCCGCAACATCACCGTTAGCTTGTCCGCCACCAGAAGAGTGACTGGAGCTAGATTTGACGCTGGGAGAGGTATAAGTGGATGGAGAAGGCGACTTCCCGTTCGATGAGTTACCACCGGGTCGTTGCACAATCAACTCTGAGACGCGCCGCTTCGACTTGGTGTCAATCCCAAACAAACGAACATACTCACCGCTGTGCTCGTTCAGACAAGCTTCTAATGCATTGAGTACTTCGGAGTCACGGGTCGAGGCGATCGGAGTGCAGCTCTTCCACGAACTGGTTTGAAACCGTCGTGCGTCGGCATGCTCCGTCCCAATTCGATATCCGCTAGCAAGCAGTTGACGTACCTGTTGAACGACTTCTGAATCTAAATGTGAGTTTTGCATTTGATTGGCATCCTGGCTATAACGATCGGAACTAGAGGTTTCATTAGCATTGCCCGTCTTACGAGTGGCAGATGGAGAAGAGACAACCTGCTCAGTGGGCTGATAGCCCCGTAACCTATCGGTTGCACCAGCCAATTGACTGGCGAATTTAAGATCGACGGACTGAACGTCGGGCAGGCGATCGGCTTGCTGCTGCGTTGTAATGACGGAACCGGAAGGCACAAACTTGCCAGGTGGAATCTCCACATCCTGAATCAGCACATGCATCATCACAATGCTTCCTTGACCCACCCGCGCATTAAAAACGGTGGAGCGAAAGCCAATAAAACAGTTGTCGCCAATGTAAGCCGGACCATGAATCAAAGCCATATGGGTGATTGATACACTGTCCCCAATCCATACGGAATAGGGTTTTTGATCATCTCCCAAAACACGACCTTGCTCTAAGCCGTGAATCACAGCCCCATCTTGGATACTGCTGCCATCGCCAACATAAAACGGACCGCCCTGGTCATCCTGCACAAAACTTCCAGGGGCAATAGATACATTCGCACCTACATGAACATTTCCCTGAAGAACGGTCCCATGGGAGACTTTCCCAGAGGCATCTGCAGGGGGTTGTGTATAGGCGGAGTCATTTGCTTTCGGCTGCACTGAACTCCTCAATTGGGTCGGTGGAGCAGCCGAGCCACGGACTACCATAAATTTGTTTCTCCTGGCTGGACATGCGATATGGCAACCTCAAACCATATCGCCTTAGCGATCTTGATCCCGCTTTCGGTAGAGGAGGTGATTATCGAAACTGACCGTATCGATAATGCCAATTACGAGGGCATCAAGAGGACGACTTTCACCACCGGGGGTTTGGCGAGCAGCACTACCTCGGCTCACCAATACCCACTCGTCAATCCCTGCCCCGACCGTATCAGCAGCAACCTCATATTCTGGTAGAGGTTGTCCCTCCTCATTGAGCAGTTGTACCAACAGGAACTTAACCCCTCTGAGGGTTGGTTCCTTTTGGGTACTGACTACTGTGCCGCATACTCTGGCAATTTGCATCAGATCTTAGGAGCGGCTAATCGGGCGGATACCACTGACGCTCTCGCGGAACGCTTCAACGGCTTCGGTGTAACGAATAGGGAGAACATACTCCAGGTTTTCGTGGGGGCGAGCGATGATGTGGGTTGACAACACCTGTCCACCATTGACTCGCTTCACGTTTTCAATCCCTGCGGCAACAGACGCTTGCACTTCAGAGACATCGCCCCGAACGATGACAGTAACGCGACCGCTACCAATCTTTTCATATCCAACGAGGGTAACGCGAGCTGCCTTAACCATCGCGTCTGCTGCTTCTACAACAGCAGGGAAACCTAGCGTTTCTACCATTCCAACTGCAATTGCCATTTGAGTTCTCCCTTCCAATATCGATAAACAGTTTTGACAATCAAATCAGCATTGGTTTAGCACTCGCTAAACCGTTACTCTTAAACCGTCACCCTAACCCAGACTGGGTGAGTGACTACGAACGGAACTGCTCTACCGCTTCCGTATAGCGGATGGGTAGAACAAACTCCAAGTTTTCATGGGGGCGGGCAATGATATGTGTAGACAACACTTCACCACCGTTGACCCGCTTCACGTTTTCAATGCCTGCTGCGACAGACGCCTGTACTTCAGATACATCACCGCGCACAATAACTGTGACGCGACCACTACCAATCTTTTCGTATCCCACAAGGGTGACACGGGCAGCCTTAACCATGGCATCCGCTGCCTCAACCACGGCAGGAAAGCCGCGAGTTTCAATCATTCCAACAGCAATTGGCATTTCTCTATCTCCTGCAAGAGATCCTGACTATGCGAAAAACTTTGCCTGAAAATTTCGACGGGAAACGTCAATTATTAATCTTCAGAAAAGCACCTTAGAATTCCCATGTTAAGAATACAGGTGGCGCGATCGCTTTGGCAACATAAACCGAGGTGATTGTTTCTAATAACAAGCATAACTCCAAACTATACCTGTGTCTCAGGTAATTACATCAATTATCAAATTTCTAGTAAAAATGCTTCCCTTAATTAGATGGAATAAATATCAATTCAACGCACAAAGTAAGGGCATTGTTTTAACATTATGATTGCCTTGAAACTCACCAATGCCAAGGCTCACCGTCATTCTAAAGATAGCTTTGCGAAGCCCAATATGCGAGAGTAATCAATCCTTAATCAACAGCGCGGAACTTTAATATATGTGTTTTGAGATGTAATTAATCAATGAGAAATGCTGCTTAGATATCCTATAAAAGACGTTTGCCAGGAGCAGCATTGAGAATAAAGATAATTTTAAATCATACCACTGATAAGTAAGAGTTTATAACTTCCATTTTCTCTCAACATTAAGTTAGTCTCCTCAACATTTAGCCAGCTATTTTAGGCAGAGTTGTCAACTTGCAATAAAACAAATCATTCACTGATGAGTTGACATTATTTATCAGATAAGAAAACTTAAGATGAGTTACAACTCTATACAATGCATAAAAGTATGTAAATGGGCTACGATGACTTAACTCTAGGTTGGCTGTAAGATAAGAATCACTTGCAGGTCCGTTAGGGGTATTTAATCAAATCGTTGTTACCACATTGGAGTGACCCGTTTAGGTCTCACTCCGTTTAGAGCAGGTTGAAAGCTGTTTCACCGCTCTTTTGATGTTTTGATTTGGAAAACACTATAAGGAAACTTTTTTAGGATAAAGCCGCGATGACTCAGTTCCTGCTTCAGTCGAGCTGGTGGGTGCCTGCGTATGGGTTGCTAGGTGCCGTTTTAACATTGCCATGGTCAACAGGGGTTGTTCGCCGTACAGGTCCCAGACCAGCTGCATATTTCAACCTGTTGATGACCGTTCTGGCACTCGTTCACAGTGTGATGATTCTGTACAGTGTTTGGAATGAACCTGCTCAGAAGTTGTTGGTTCCCTGGTTCAGTGTCAAAGGCTATCTCAATCTCTCGTTTGCGCTGGAGTTGTCTCGACTGAGTATGGGCGCGGCGGTGTTGATCACAGGGCTGAGTTTGTTGGCGCAGGTGTTTGCGCTGGGGTACCTGGAGAAGGATTGGGCACTGGCGCGGTTTTATGCGCTGATGGGCTTTTTTGAAGCTGCGATGAGTGGGTTGGCGTTGAGCGACTCGTTGTTTCTCAGTTATGCCTTATTGGAGATGCTAACCCTCTCTACTTATTTATTAGTCGGTTTTTGGTATGCCCAACCACTGGTGGTGACGGCTGCACGAGATGCTTTTCTAACTAAGCGGGTTGGCGACTTATTGCTATTGATGGGTGTGGTTGCGCTGTCGAGCATGACAGGGAGCCTCAATTTTTCAGATCTGGCAGAGTGGTCAGAGGTGGTGCAGTTAGCCCCGATGACCGCTACTTTGTTGGGGTTGGCTTTAATTTCGGGTCCCATTGGTAAGTGTGCTCAGTTTCCGTTGAACCTCTGGTTGGATGAGGCGATGGAAGGACCGAATCCAGCCTCTATTTTGAGAAATTCGGTGGTTGTTGCCTGTGGTGCCTATGTGCTGATTAAGTTGCAACCGGTGTTGGCGTTGTCTCCGATCGCACTGACCACCTTAATGGTGTTGGGAACGGTGACTGCCGTGGGAGCCTCGCTGGTGGCGATCGCCCAGGTTGATATTAAGCGGACGTTATCTCATTCCACCAGTGCCTATCTAGGGCTGGTCTTCCTGGCCGTGGGAATTCAGCAAGACGAGATTGCGCTGTTGTTTCTGTTTACTCATGCAATCGGTAAGGCTCTGTTATTTATGAGCATTGGCTCGATCATTTTGACGACGAGCACGCAGGATTTGACTGAAATGGGTGGTCTGGGGTCACGCATGCCCGCTACAACAACCGCTTTTGTCGTGGGAGGACTCGCAACGACAGCTCTGGTTCCGTTGGGAAGTTTTTGGGCAATGGCGGAATGGGCAGATCGGTTCTCAGCGGTGTCTCCCTGGTTGGTGGCAGTTCTGTTGCTTGTGAATGGATTGACTGCTTTTAATTTGACGCGGGTGTTTGGTCTGGTGTTTGCGGGTGAGCCACAGCCCAAGACTCGGCGTGCACCAGAGGTGCCCTGGTTGATGGCGGTGCCCATGGTGTCATTGGCGATCGTGGCTCTGTTAACGCCTGTGATGTTAATGCAATGGCATCTGATTTCAGATTGGCTCAGTTTGAATCAGACTAATTTGGTGTTGTTGCTGGTGTCGAGCACAGCGGGTGTGGCGGCAGGAGCGTTGTTCTATCTCAATCCGCGATCGCCCAAGCCAGTGCGTTTTGTTTGGAAGTCAGTGCGTGATGTGTTGGCATATGACTTTTGCATTGAGCAACTCTATCGCCTCAGTGTGGTCTTTGGTGTGGTGCAGGGGTCACGGCTAACGGCATGGTTCGATCGCTATGTGGTAGATGGGATGGTCAACCTGGTCGGCTTGGTGTCGATTTTGGGAGGTGAAAGTCTGAAATACACGATTTCAGGTCAATCCCGCCACTACCTGTTGACGGTGTTTATCGGTGTGGTTTTGGCGATCGCTCTGCTGAGTTGGTCCTATTTCAACCCGGCGGGAGCCTCCTATGTCTCTGCAAGCTCTGCCAATTTGTTCTAACGCAATGGCGAGTTTGGTTTGTGCTGCATCTGTAATCATCACAGGAAGTAGAGAACTTTAATGTTAAGTGTCTTAGTCTGGGCACCGCTTTTGGGGGTTGCTCTGATCAGTTTATATCCACAAACACTGACGGCTCAACGAGCACGACAAATTGCTCTGGCAGTGGCGACGGGGGTTTTAGCATGGACGCTCTATCTGCTGACCCAGTTTGACCTGGGTTCATCCTCCTTGCAGTTGCAGGAGTCCCTGCCCTGGATCGAAACATTGGGGTTGACCTATCAGCTGAGTGTGGATGGGTTGTCGCTGCCTCTCATTGTGGTGAATAGCCTGCTGGTGTGGTTGGCGATTTATAGCAGTGATTTGAATATCAACCGTCCTCGCCTTTATTACAGTTTGATGCTGATCTTGGGGTCGGCGGTGGCAGGTGCCTTTGCTGCTCAGAATCTCTTACTGTTCTTCCTGTTTTACGAGCTAGAGCTGATTCCACTGTATTTGCTGATTGCTATCTGGGGTGGCGCAAAGCGGGGATATGCGGCAACAAAGTTCCTGATCTATACCGCCGCTTCAGGCGTGTTGCTGTTAGCCGGATTCTTTGGCTTATCTCTGTTGAGCGGGTTTGCTAGTTTTGATTTTGAAGTGCTGCGATCGCACACGTTACCGCTCACAACGCAAGTCATTTTGCTTGTGTTGTTGGTGATTGGATTTGGCATCAAAATTCCCCTGGTACCCGTTCATACCTGGTTGCCGGATGCCCACGTCGAAGCCTCAACCCCGACATCCGTATTGCTGGCGGGTGTGTTGCTGAAACTGGGAACCTATGGTTTGTTCCGATTTGGGTTGCAGTTGTTTCCCGAAGCGTGGCACGTGCTGTCACCCTGGCTGGCGATCGCGGCAGTGGTTAACGTGCTGTATGGTTCCTTTGTGGCGATCGCCCAGACGGACTTGAAAAAAATTGTGGCGTACAGTTCTGTGGGACACATGGGATTCGTCATTTTGGCGATGGCAGCCGCAACGCCTCTGAGTCTGTTGGGAGCCGTTGCTCAAATGTTGAGTCACGGTCTGATCTCAGCTCTCCTGTTTCTGTTGGTGGGTGTGGTTTACGCCAAGACTGGAACGCGAGATGTCAATGTACTGCGCGGATTGTTGAACCCGGAGCGAGGAATGCCCCTGATTGGCACGCTGATGATTGCAGGTGTGATGGCGAGTGGTGGTATCCCAGGGATGGTTGGCTTCATTGCCGAGTTTATTGTCTATCGGGGTAGTTTCCCGGTGTTCCCGGTGCAAACTCTCTTATGCATCATTGGCACAGGTTTGACTGCGGTTTATTTCCTGAATTTGATCAACCGCACCTTCTTTGGTCGCTTACCGGATACGCTCGCAAATCTGCCGCCTGTATATTGGCGCGATCGCATTCCCTCAATTATTGTGACGTTGTTGGTGATTGCGCTGGGCTTGCAACCGATGTGGATGACCTCTTGGAGTGAGAGCACCACAACCGCATTGGGCACCTTGATGACGGTTGAATCGACTGAATTAGCTCAAGGCTCCCAAGCTACCCTGATTCCATAACTCCCCCTGAGGCTAACGCCTTGCTTGCCCATTCCATTTTCTTTCTTTCATCTTTGCTCTCCCTTGACCTATGGTTAGCCTGATTCAAAAATCATCCCATCCCCTCGCCAGTGTGGTTGAACGCCTTGAAGCGGGTGGTGCTTTGTTGCCGGAATCGCCCCAAAACCTGCTGGAAGTCGTTGGGATTTTGAAAAGCTATGGCGTGGTGTTGGGGGCTTATAGCCGCAACTTGTGCTATATCGCGGATCATCAGTTCTTAGTACTGTTTCCAGCGTTTAAGTATTTCGATGGCGAGGTGTCGCTGAAGAAGTTGTTGCGTCACTGGTGGCACGATCGCATCAACTATGAATTTGCTGAATATTGCATGAAAGCGATGTTGTGGCATGGGGGTGGTGGTTTAGATGCTTATCTGGATACCCCTGAGTTTAGTGAGCGGGCGGGAGCGGCGATCGCCGCTAAGCTCAGTGACAATCCTCTGATGAGTGGTCTGAATCGGCTATTTCCAGAGTTTTTGCCAGAACAGGTGCGAGTGCTGGCGTATTACAGCGGATTGGGACAGTTTTGGACGGTCATGAGTGCCATGTTTTTAGAGCTGTCCGATCGCTACGATGCCGGTGAAATTAAGGCGATCGATGATGTGGTCAGGCACATTCAAGACCGTCTGGTTGCCGCAGCGAATATTCCCATTACCTATGCCGTCACGATTAAGGGCAAGGTCTACGACATTATTCCGCCGTCCGCTGGATTAACCTTTTTGCCAGATACTGCGCTGCCCTACGTGGAGGCAGTGTTTTTCCGCTCGTTCCCCTTCTTTGGCACAGTGTCTTACAATGCGCAGGCACAACAGATTTCTACCGATCAGGCTGACTTTAACTACGGTGCGTTATACGCTGACCCCCTTCCTGTGGGTGGGGCGGGTATTCCTCCCACGTTGTTAATGCAGGATATGCGTCACTACCTGCCAGAGTATCTACATCAGATTTATCGAGATGGGTTGCGGAGTGAAGATGACCTGCGGGTCAAGATTTGTCTGAGCTTCCAGAAATCGATGTTCTGTGTCACGACAGCTGCCATTCGTGCCCTGGCTCCTCATCCCATTGACACCAATGACCCTGCTGAACAACAAGCCAATCGGGCTTATCTAGAGCAGTGGATGGATCGCTTGGCGGCTTCTCGTTTAGTCACGTTGCAATAAATCAGATCTCTACAATTTCTCTCGTTCCTGGCTTCTAGCCAGGACTGCACACATGAAGGTTCTGCCTCCAACCATTGCTTCAGGAGGCACCTCCGTAACTTCACTTCCGAGCAGAAGCTTGGAAACGAGGTTTGCTTGGATTTGTTTGCAGAGAGAGTGGCAGAAGAGAGTTATAGCCATCGCCACATTCGATGGGGCGGAGGCGAGTCAACCAACCCTGCGGTTGCTATGTATTACCTCTACCTGAAGGATGAGTAACTACCATCTCTTTTCTTAAGTAATGTGTCGATATTCTAAGATTCCGTCATCTTTGGTTTCGCTTTGAGAACTCTTGTTATTCTCTATACAATCTTCCATGCGAAGCCCCATCTTTAAGGAAACAGACTTATGAAAAGCTCCAATCATCTCGGTCAATCAATTACTCTCGGTGCGTTGTTAGCTTTGGCGAGCGCAGGTGTGATCAGCCTAATTACCTTACAAAGCAGCTTTTTGCCCTAGTTTTAACGGTCAGCGAGTCTAAGGAAATCAAATTATTTCTGAAAAGGAATTCATTCTTCTTAAAGAAATTCACAAAAAACGGCAGTGTGCTCTCAGCCTTTGTTATGACAATGTTGCTTCTATCCGATGCAACCTGTCAGGCAAAGGCGATTTTTTTAGGGAACATCGTTTGTGTAAGTCCTAATTGACCTGATACCGAATTAATGTTTGATTGTGGCAGATCACGGGGTAGGGGCGTTTCGCGAAACGCCCTTACGGAATCATGTGCAGCGAAGCCAATTCAAATTGGTATGAGTTTGCACCGAAGTCTGCGAATTGATTTCCAGATGAATTGACGTTAGTTAACGTGAATTCGGGATAAGAATTTTGGCGGTTAAAACAAACCCTGATTCTGGGAAGCTTCCTGACTCGCCTCTGCCTCATCGCATGTGGCTACGGCTATACAGACAAACCCGATCTGCGTCGGTTGAGTAAACCTTTGATTTCCGGTAGTCCGCGTCGGCGGACTTCGCTTTGATAGCCGCGAATTCGTTCACCAGGGTCTTAAACCGAACTGCTAATCCCTTTGCCCTAACTGTCCCACCAGTTGCCGTAGAATTCGTGCTAGTTTGTTTTCATAACATCAAATAACTTTAATCATCTTCTGATGTCTGCACATACCTTTAATCAGCCGATTCCTCAGATCGACGTTGATACCTTTGCTGCCCATCGCGCCGATACTCAAGAGCCGTTGCAATTGGTCGATGTGCGTGAACCGGAGGAGTTGGCGATCGCCTCGGTTGACGGCTTTGTAAGCTTGCCCCTGAGCCAGTTTGGGGAATGGTCTGGGAAAATTAACACCATCCTTGACCCAACGGTTGAGACGATTGTGATGTGTCATCATGGGATGCGGTCTGCTCAGATGTGTCAGTGGTTAATGAATCAGGGCTTTACAAACGTCAAGAATCTAGCAGGTGGAATCGATGCTTATGCAGATGTAGTCGATTCCAGTGTGCCTCGGTATTAAGGCATACGGCTAAACCAGCCTTGGGCTGATTAGATTAAGATCATCGGTGGAATGTTCTGGAGCTTATGGAACTCAAACTCAACGCTCGCCAACAGCAAGTGCTTGGGGCAACGGTACGTCACTATATTGCAACTGCAAAACCAGTTGGCTCAGAGGCACTGGTAGAGGGATTTAATCCCAGAGTTAGTCCTGCGACGATTCGCAACGCCATGAGTTTCTTAGAAAAGATGGGGTTGCTGTATCAGCCACACACCTCTGCGGGACGGGTTCCGTCGGACTTTGGGTATCGAGTGTTTGTAGATCAGCTGGTGACACCCTCAGAGCCGATCGCCCGACAGCTAGACCAGTTATTGAGCGATCGCCTCAATGTGGATGATTGGGGCTTTGAGGCGGTTTTGCGGGGGGCGGCTCAAATTCTTGCAACGGTGAGTGGCTACATTGCCCTGATTACCATGCCACAAGCGACTAGCCTGCATCTGCGCCACCTGCAACTTGTACAGGTTGATGCAGGTCGAGCCATGCTGATTGTTGTGCTTGACTCCTATGAAACGTTGTCCACTTTGATTAACCTGCCTCAGTGGCAGGATGAGCCCCTCGACTCTGATCTGATTGAACGAGAATTGCAGGTTTTATCCAACTTTTTGAACACACATCTGCGTGGCAAGTCTTTTACAGAGATCAACACGCTGGACTGGAGTGATTTAGGGCGGGAGTTTGAACGATATGCTGAACTGCTCCGCACCTCGATGTTTGAGCTGAATCGTCGCAGTCAGGTGCCTATCTCGACGCAAATCCTGATCAGCGGTGTTGCAGAAGTGTTGCGACGACAACCTGAGTTTTCTGAACTGCAACAGGTGCAGACCATCATGCAGTTGTTGGAGTCTGAACAGGATCAACTCTGGTCGCTGATTTTTGAGTCGGCTGATACCGACCACATGGGTCGGCGGGTGACCGTGCGGATTGGGTCTGAGAATCCGCTAGAGCCAATGCGCAGTTGTGCTCTGGTTTCGGCGACCTATCATCGAGGTAACGTGCCTGTGGGTAGCGTGGGAATGTTGGGACCGACCCGCATGATGTATGAGGATGCGATCGCCCTGGTAGAGGCGACGACCGATTATTTATCGGAGGCGATTAGTCAAACTCCGTAATACCTCACTTCAGCAAATCGGCAATTACCTGTTGTAGACCCAACACCACGCGAGTTAAGCGATCGTAGTCAATCTGATCAGGGGTGTCGAAGTCAGTGTGGTAATAGGGATAGCGAAAAGGAGCGGTATCTGTTACCATCACGGCTGGATATCCGGATTGCCAGAATGCCCAGTGATCTGACCACCCAACTCCCGGTAGAAACGCGGGCAATGCGGCTCCCTCTGAGGGAAATTGGGCGTGTTGTCGAAACGAGGCGATCGCCCGTCTCACCAACTGTCGCGATGGAATGTTGCCGATGAACGCGATGAAGTTGCCCTGTGAGGGATAGACGAGATTGAGGGGAAAGGGATACTTCTGGCTGTTGTCTGCGGTTGAGTAATAGCCCATCGTCTCCAGGCTCAACATCGCCACAATGTTTTCACCACGATCGCGGCAGCGTTGAGCATAGACCCGGCTCCCCATTTGCTCTGTCCAAAAGAAGGGAGGTTCCTCGTTGACAAACTCGACAAATCGGAGGGTTCGATCGGGTTGAGTTTGGGCAAACAGGCGAGCCAGTTCTACCGTAGCAGCAGCACCCGTTCCGTTATCGTTTGCACCGGGACTGGTAAAGGCGGTGTCAAAGTGGGCTCCAACCACGACAATCTCGTCGGGATGCTGCGTTCCTAACCGTTCGACCTCCAGGTTATAAAAGGGTTGCCCATCGATCTGGTAGTCCTGCAAACGGACGGTATAACCTGCTTCGGTGAGAGCCTCAGTGAGAAACTCAGTGCTTTGAGTCAGTCGTTGGGGATTCAGGGCGTTGCGGTGTCCGATGTCGGTCGCCAACCGGGTGACCTCCTGGCGCAGGCGATCGCGCAAAACGATCGCGGACTGACTTAGAGGAGTTAACTCCCCTCGATAACTCTGACCAGGCATTCGCAATAACAACAACCAAATGGCAGCGATCGCCACAAGGATGGTTATCCCAATTACCGCTAAACGGGCGATCGCTGCTCGATTGATCAGGGGAGGACGATGCCGCTTACCGCTCATCCCATTCTGCTGCCGCATCGGCAACGGCTTGATCGACGTTCTTTTCGCCTAACATGGCAGCCTGTAAGTTGTTGTAAATGATCTTTTGCAGTTCTCGAATGTCTTTGAGCGGAGGCAACAACACTTCTGCATCTCGCATTTGTCCTGCACTGATTGAGCGCGCTTTTTCAACCGAGGTGGCGTTGTCTGGGAGATCGGTAAAGTGTGGATCAGCCAGCGCATCAGTCGTCGAGGGCAACACGTTCGCAGCTTTCGCAAATGTGAGTTGATTGTCATTATTAGTGACAAATAGGGCAAACTTGAGGGCTGCATCCGGTTGGTCGGTGCTGCGGGGAATGACCAGATTCATCACTGCTACACTCCGTTTGCCACTCGCGCCTGTGAGTTGGGCGGAGGCAACAGATTGACTGGCGATCGCTGGAGCATTGATCTCGATCGTTTTGAGAAACTCAGGACTGGAGGAAAGCACGGCGGTTTCGCCCTGTTGATAGAGTTCGATGCCGCGTCGGTGTCCCTGAGTCAAGACTTCTTTAGGTAACAGGTCTTGTTGATACAGGTCTGTCCAAAACTGAAATGCTGCTCTGCCTTCAGGGGTGTTAAATGCCGCTTTGCCCTCGGCATCAACCAGTTGCACACCCATCTGCACGAGGGATTGCATCACTTCTGCCGAGTCTTCCGGAACAAAGGTAACAAAGTAAGCATACTTACCTGTGGCATCTTTAATCGTTTGTGCAGCCTGTGCCAACTCTTCATAAGTACTGGGGGGTTGGTCAAGACCTGCTTGCTGCAACAACTCACTGTTATAAATAGCGACACTGCTGGTGAGATACCAGGGAATGCCAAAACTCTTGCCATCCAGGGTGCTGGCTTGCCAAATCTTCGGTAAATATTGTTGTTTGACCTCATCTGGAATTTGATCATCTAACTCTAACCAGGCGTTGCGTCCAGCCAGTTGAGCCGCAAAATCAGGGTTGAGGTTCACCACATCGGGAGCAGTTCCAGCCGATACAGCCGTCAAAATTTTGCTTTGCATATCTGCCCAGGGCACATCAACCCATCGCACTTTGATGTCAGGATTATTACTTTCAAACTCAGTAATTAACTGATTAAAGTAATCGGTAAATTGGGGTTGAAGTTGCATTGTCCAAAATTCGACTTCTGCTGCCCCGGATGTCGATTGTTGTGATTGAGATGAGGATGGGCTACAACTGCTGATTGCCCAACTCAGTAACATGCCCAGGAGGGCAAAGATACCCAATTTCTTCCAAATTCTGATGCGTCTCATGCGTAGCTCAGTCGTTTGCTAAAAGTTTCCAGGGGTGACCCATTCGATCCAGATCAATCCATTGAGATCAACCAACCGAGATCAACCGACCGTTATTGATAAATAAAGGACGGCAGGAGCGGTGTAGCCATTATCGCTGATTTCAAGATCGGCGGGATGATCCCACTGTAAACCACCGCCTCCAGAGGCGATCGCTCCCCTTGAGTAGACCCCACCGTTTCCGACCTCACGAGGAAACGGAGCATGAATTTACAAATAAAAGTAGCGAAATTAAAAAATAGTGCTATATATGGAGGAAAAATAGACTGATTTTTTCTCTTGACGCTATATATAGCAAGGCTTTTGAGCGATCGCGTCGCGCGAATAAAAGGTGTTTTCCATCTACTTTGGGCGGCAAAATTGCAAATTCAAAAAGCTGATCCTCTTCTTGGCTATGCACTTGGCTTCGTTTTTTGCCCTAAGTTCTGGCTAGAATTTTCCACAAGTATATGCTTTTTTTCTCAACTATGTGTAATATCGCTGATAAAAGAGGGTACTTTTTACTAACTGACGGAACGAGAGACGACTGTTTTTGAGTTGGGTCAGGGTCAAACTTGACCACAAGTTTGGGGTTATTTTTCCGCTTTATTCCCTTTACGAGATCGGTTTAAGAAAATTTCAGAAGAAATATTCATTAAAGTTTGTATCCTTTGCAATAATGTGGAAAATCTCAATTAAATTGGATAGCATGCAATAGCATTAAACCATGCGTATAATAAAGTCTTTCCAAAATTACTTCAGTTTAAAAAAGCTTGCCTCACTTCTCCTAACTTTATCGATTGGCAGGAAAAACGGTGGCTAGTGTCCTCAAGAATTTGTTCGCAAAGAAAACCAGAGGGGTTGGCATAGAGTTAACTCCTGAACGAGTTAATCTGGCTCGTCTCAAGCGTAAAGGTCAAGGGTTTCAGTTAGTCACTCTGGCTTCGGCAGATGTGCCAGAAGGCATTTTTCAAGAGGGACAAATTGTCGATTCGGCATCGATGGCTCAGATCATTCAGACACTGCTGAATGAAAGCAAAGTCAAAACCAAGTATGCGGCAACCGCAATTCCCGGTGGACGCGATACGGTAACGCGGATTATTCCGGTTCCCGCTGAGTTAGACGATCGCGAATTGCGAGAGATGGTGCTGAACCAGGAAGCCGGGTTGTATTTGCCCTTCCCTCGTGAAGAGGCAGATGTGGACTATCAAAAGCTGGGCTTCTTTGTTGATGAAGATGGCATTGAAAAAGTCCAGGTGTTGTTGGTCGCCACGCGCAAAGAGGTGACGGATTCCTACATCAGCACCTTCCAACAGGCGGGTCTGGCAATTAATGTGCTGGAAATCAGCAGTTTTGCCTTGATTCGCACCATCCGAGAACAGTTGCGGCAATTCACGCCCCAAGAGGCAGCGGCAATTGTTGATATTGAATTTGAGAGTACTGAAATCTCCATCGTGGTGGATGGGGTGCCACAGTTCTCCCGAACCGTACCGATCGGCACCTATCAGGTGCAAACCGCCTTGAGTCGGGCAATGAATTTGCCTCCGTCGCGCAACACCGATTTGTTACAAGGCATGACGGTTCCCGTTACCCCAATGGACAGCGTCAGCGGTGCGCCCAAGATGGGTGGTACAAATCCGGGAACGGCTGCCATGCTGCGAATATTGGGTGAGTTGGCGGATGAGTTGCGGCGATCGATCGACTTTTATCTCAATCAGGGTGACAACTTAGAAGTCGCACAACTACTTCTGGCAGGTCCAGGTGGGGCGATCGGACAACTGGATGAGTTTTTCTCACAGCGACTCAGCCTTCCCACTAGCCAAATTGACCCGGTTGCGGCGTTATCGCTGGAGGTCGAACAAGACATTCCATCCTTACAACGCTCTGGGTTAGGAGTGGTCTTGGGGCTAGGGTTACGAGAAGCGTGGTGATTTGGGAGGTGTTGGATGTATAGCCTTGATATTAATTTTCTCAATGACCGGGCTGAACGTGCCACCGAAGCGGGACCCGTTCAAACGAGGACAGCTTCGGATAGCAATCGCCCCCTCTTTATTGGTCTAGCTGTAGGGATTTTCCCGCTGGCGTTGGTGTTGGTGTCCTGGTTTCTGCTGCAACAGCGCAATGCTGCCTTGCAAGCACGGCAAGCTGAGTTGGATACCCGCTTGACTGCACTACAAGCCCAGTTGACCGAGGTAGACACTATCAATGCCCAAATTGCTCAAATCAACGCTGAGAACCAGGCATTGGCGACGGTGTTTGACCGAATCAAGCCCTGGTCGGCGATTTTGCAAGATGTTCGCGATCGCGTCCCTACTGGAGTTCAGGTTTCTCTCATTGAGCAGAAAGACCCTGCCAGTTTACCTGGTGCGGCTGCGGCTGCGCCCCCACCTCCACCGGCGGCACCTGCTGACCCTAACCAACCTGCGGCACCTGCGGCGGTACCCGAACCCCCCCCTGATGTCATCGAAGTCTCTGGACAGGCGCGAACCTTTAACGATGTCAACGACTTTTTGTTGACACTCCAGCGATCGCCCTTCTTGCAAGCTGATCAAACCCGGTTGGTGACGGCTGAGTTGGTGGATAATCCAACTCAAATTCGATTTGCCGATGAGCAAAATTCTGGAAATGTCGAAGTACAGCTTCCCAGAGTTGTACAGTTCAGAATCCAAAGCACTCTAACGACCCTACCTGCGTCTGAACTGTTACAGGATTTAGAACGAACATTGGCGGTTGGTTTGCCCGCCAGAATTGAAGCCCTGCGTGAAAGAGGAGTAATTCAACCATGACGGCTGGAGACTACATTCCGGACGGCAGTTATGATGCCGAACCTAATTACCCGACAGTCTTTGGGCTCAAGTTGACTCCAGCCACCAATGGGGTCTTGTTAGCCATTTTTGGGCTGCTAGCAGCGGGTTATGTCGCTTACACGTTTGTCAAACCTGTGTTTGATACCTCGCAGCAGCTTAGTGCGGACATTGCGGCTAAGGAGCAGCAACTCCTGGCGACCGAGGAAACGCAGCAGCGCATTCAGGAGGCCCGCAACCAATTGCAGGAGGCGAAACAACTGCAAGCGGATGTGTTGACGCTGTTTGCGAACCAGGAGAGTATGGATACCCTGCTGTTGGACTTGAATGAGCGGGTGCAGTCTGCGAACGCCGGAATTGGGGACCCCGATCGCCGTGCGACCCTGTCTCGTTTTGCTCGCAACGACACAGCATCAGGCGTTGTGAGTGATGGGTCGTTTGGGGCAGCGGTAAACGGCAGATTAGAACGCCAGGTCTACGATGTGCAAATGCAAGGGTCGTTTGCTCAAACGCAATCGATTATTCGTAGCATTGAGCGTTTGCAACCATTGCTGGTGGTGCGCAACTTTAAGTCTGAACTGGACACCTCGACTCAGGCGATCGTCCTCGACAACCAGGGCAGATTGACACCTGCCGGACAACCCGTAACCCGGATCACCACGTCCTATCAGTTGGGTGCTTTGTTGCCTGTGTCTACTCCAGCGGCTCCGGCTGCACCCGCCGCCACTGACCCAGCTGCCGCAGGGGCGGCTCCGGCTGCAAGTCCAGCCCCTTAGAGCGACGTGGAGGGTGTTGAGAGTTTTGAAATCTGCTAAACCGCTTGTTCGTATTTCAGCCTGATCTGACCCCATAGCATTCATTCAATCGCCGTTTCTGATTTAAGGAGGAGTGAACCGTGAAACAACAGCTTGGTCTTGGCAGCCTCTTAGGTGGCACTGCCATTGCACTGATTGCCAGTCAGCCTGCGATCGCCGTGCCTACTCAAGTGACAGGGGTACAAATCAGCCCCTCCAACAGTGGGATTAATTTGGTGTTGCAAACCCGCGATGGCGATCGCCCCGATATTTTCACCGTCAGCCGGGGTAACACACTGGTCGCGGACATTACCAATACCCAACTGCGATTGCCCCAGGGGAATGGGTTTTTGCAAAACAACCCGGCTCCTGGCATTACTTCGGTCATGATTGCGCCGTTAGACTCCAACAGCATTCGGGTCACGATCAACGGTGATGCCTCTGCTCCAGCAGGGCAGGTGACTCAACGGCAAAATGGCATCGTTATGGCGATTGATCCATCCGGGAGACAGGCAGCTCAATCGACCCCGGTTAGCCCCAATCAGATTGCGCAACAGCCTGATCCGGCTCCTGTCCCACCGCCGCTGGTTCCCGCTCCTGACGTGTTAGTGCCCAATCCACAAATCTCGATTGATGGCGTTCCTGCGACAGGTCGAAGTGGTGTGTATGTGCCGCCGCTCCAACCCAGGGCGATCGCTCCACCATTAGGTGACATTGCGATATCGAATATCGACACCTCCCCTGCGACAATTGACCTCAACTCAGCCGAGCGTGTACCCCGTTTGGTTTTGCGGGATGCTCCTGTGCGCGATGTGTTGTCGTTGTTGGCTCGCGCCGCTGGTTTGAACGTGGCTTACATTGGTGAATTACCAGGTGCAACCCAACAAGCAGCGGCGGCTCCTGGCGAAGAAGCGGACACCGAGGTGCGGATCTCCCTCGACATTGAGAATGAACCTGTCCAGGATGTTTTCAACTATGTACTGCGGGTTGCAGGTTTAGAGGCAAACCGGGCTGGGCGTACCATTTTTGTGGGTCCTCGTTTACCCGATGATGCACGGGCTACGGTGGCTCGTACCCTCCGGCTTAACCAGGTGACTGCTACTGATGCTGCCAACTTCCTGACGGCTCAGGGAGCTGAAACCCAAATTCCGTTTGAGCGAGTCGAAATTACGGTAGTGGGTGAGGGTGCTGCTGCTCGGACGATTGAAAGCCGGACTCCTGATATCCTGGCTCTACGCGCGACTGAAGGGGAAGGCCCTCTCTTGTTGAGAGGCGTGTCCATCTCGACTAATGAACGTCTGAATACCATTACGTTGGTGGGTCCACCCCGTCGCATTGAGATCGCCACCAACTTGTTGGCTCAACTCGATCTGCGTCGTCGTCAAGCCGCAATTAATGTCCGCATTGTAGACGTCAACTTGCTGGCTACAGAAGACATTAACACCAGCTTCTCCTTTGGCATTGGAGATACCTTCTTTACCAGTGATGGGGGTGCTGCGAGCTTCAACTATGGGGGTGCCAATCCACCCACCCGTGGTCAATTTGATGGCAGTGTGTTGACTCCACCCATCATTGGTACGCCTTTCCCAGAGGGGGTTGACGATCCGCAGCCGTTCATTGATGCTCAGCCCGATGCCCCCTTTGGAACGGGTGAACCTCAACCCTTTGGTAACCCACCCTTAAACGACGGTACGATTCAAATCCCTAGTGGTCAGTTCTTCCGCCCACCATTTGGCACCAACTCTAACCCCCTCCAGGGCGGTGTAACCCGACTCAACCCAGATGGCAGTATTGAGATTGGTCTGCCGGAATTGTTCCAATTCCCCAGTCGCTTCCTCGCAACCCTCCAGGCGCAAGTGGTTAGCGGTAACGCTAAGATCTTGACCGACCCGACCTTGACGGTTCAGGAAGGGCAACGGGCACAGGTGCGGCTCACGACAGAGGTGTTTGGTGGCTTTTCGGCTCAGCGGGAACCGATTATTAAGAATGCGGGTCTAACGCTTGATATCGTTCTCAGTCGGATTGACGATAATGGCTTTGTGACGCTGGCGGTGATTCCTACAGTATCCTCCGTGGCGAACGTCTTTAATACGCAGCAGGGTGACATCGTGCTACTGCAAGAACGCCGAGTTGACTCCGGTCAGTTGCGGGTGCGAGATGGACAAACGCTGATTCTCTCTGGAATTATCCAGGAAACAGATCGCGCTACTGTCTCCAAGATTCCTATTCTGGGTGACATTCCTCTGTTAGGTGCTCTGTTTAGAAGCACTGAACGGGAAAATACTCGACAAGAAGTGATCGTGTTATTGACTCCCCAGGTCATTAATGACTCTGACTTGTCTAACTTTGGTTATAGCTATACTCCCGGACGTGAAGCGCAGCAGTTGTTGCAACGTCAGGGTGTGCAGTTCCCCTAACCGATCGAGATGAATTGGGAGTTAAGTCAGGGACGGGATCTGTTGTGCCCCAATCTGCTTAACTTCCAATGACTGGTTCTGGTGTCGAAATGCTGTCTGTGTGTGAGTTTCCCCACTCGAAACTCAGTTCCCGACTGAGAGAGCAGGAATCATGATGGGGAGACAATTATTTAGACTTTAGGGTGAGCTGAACTTAGATCTATTTGAAGTTTAATTTTTAGTGATGAAGGGTTTGGTTCGGGCGGGCATAATCGAGATATAGCAAGGGATTTGAGCCTCTACCTGAGTTGACCCGATTACAATTAACAGCTCAATTTTGATATTGATCGTTGCATTTGAACTCTACGAATGTTGTACCAACGGCTACGTTAATGTGAGGAACGGAGGATATGGCAGGCAGCAGCTTTGATGATGCAATTAAGATCTCCTTTGAGGGCGATCGCTTCCGCAAAACCTTCAGTGGCTCTGTTAGTGGTTCAAACCCCAACGTCTTTTATCGCTTTGATGTCAGTAGCGATCGCAGTCGTTTTAGTGATCTCGGTGTCATTCTGCGCGGCTTAGACGACAATGCTGACCTTGTGCTCTTTAACAGTCGTCGTCGTGTGGTGACGTTTTCAAGTAACCCAGGCGATCGCAGTGAAGTGATTGGTCGTAGTGCGGCTACCTTAAACCCACTGCGACCTGGCACCTATTTTTTACAGGTTAAGCGAGTTGAAGGGGCAACTGATTTTGATCTGACAATTTCGCTGGTGCCGCTCAATAGTAATAATCCAGATTTAAGACCTCCTCGACCTCGACCCACTGAAACCTTTAGTCCTGCAACTCTGGCGCGTGCTCGTCGAGTGAATATCATCGGCAGAACTCGCATCATTGACGATGCGGTAGGGGGTGGCAATACTCAGGATTTTTACCGCATTGACCTGAGGCGATTTAGCCGTGTCTCTTTTTTCCTGAGAGATTTGGAAGCAAACGCAGACATGGATCTGGTCAATAGCCAGGGACAAATTTTACGGCGTAGCTTTAATCAAGGGACTCGTCAGGAAACCATTAGTGTTGGCTTTAATGGGCGCAACCCCAACATTACTTTGGCTCCTGGTACCTACTATGTGCGAGTCTATCGTCGGGGTAGCCGGACTCCTTATGAATTGAACATGACGGCGATCGAGACCACCCGCCAGGCTCCGGTTAACCGAGGGGCAACCGCTCAATTAGTTGCTAACGTCAACCCTGGTGCTAATAGCTCTAACCCCACTGATTTAGTTGTCTTTAACGGACGGTTGTATTTCACGGCGAATGATGGGATTAGCGGTCGCGAATTGTGGAGTACCGATGGCACTCAAAATGGAACACGCCTGCTGCTCAACATTAATCCGGGTTCTGCCAGTTCTGACCCGACGGATCTTTTTGTCTTTAATAATCGGCTCTATTTCGCTGCTAACAATGGCATCAATGGAACCGAGTTGTGGCGCACTGATGGCACCGTAGCCGGAACTGAACTAGTCCGTGATATTAATCCAGGTGCGGCTAGCTCTAGCCCGTTTGACTTTGTTAATTACAATGGGCAACTTTACTTTGCAGCTACAGACGCTCTAGGTAGAGAGTTATGGCGTACGGATGGTGCTAGTGATGTTACCACTGCCGTGACACAACGGGTGGCTGACATCAACCCAACAGGCAGTTCAAACCCTGCTGATCTAACCGTTGTTGGCAACACGCTGTTCTTTGCTGCTGATGATGGTTTGTTGGGCAACGAACTGTGGAGTTATGACGGACAGGCAGCGAACCTGGTGAGAAATATTAATCCCACAGGTAGCTCCAATCCCTTTGATCTAGTGAACTTCAACAATACCCTCTATTTCAGTGCGGATGATGGTGGTATCTTAGGTCGTGAGCTTTATCAAAGTACGGGTACCGCTGCATCCACTCGTTTGTTCGTGAATCTGCGGGCTGGTTCTGAAAGCTCCAGCCCTAGTGAGCTAGAACGAGTGGGTAATTTCTTCTATTTCGTTGCTGATGACGGTATCCGGGGCAGAGAGCTATACCGTAGTGATGGCACCGTCAATGGCACAACCCTGGTGAGTGATATCAACCCTGGTAGCAGTGGTTCTAGTCCCACTGATCTGTTGAGTGTCAATGATAGTGTTCTATACTTCTCAGCCCTGACAAGCACCGCAGGCAGACAGTTATTCCGCAGTGGTGGAACCGTTCAGAACACAATTCAGGTGACAACCTCTGCATCTCCTAACCTGAACCCTGCCGATTTAGTGGTCTTCAATGGCTTTATCTATTTTGCGGGGACGACTACTGCCAGCGGCACAGAAATCTTTAGGGTTCAGGCTCCAGCGGGGTCAGCAACATGAGAAACTGATTGAATTGTGATGTTGAGTGGGATCAGTGTTACGCGAAACATCTCCTAACTCTGGCAACTGTAGCTATAAAAGTAGTAAAAGTGGGGAAGATTTTCTCTTCCTCACTTTGTTTTTTGTGTTTTTTAGAAACTCACTCATTGGTTTTTAGGTCATATTTGCGCCAATTCTTTGCTGATGACTCAGAAAAAATTATGTAGTTTGAGAAAAATTACCTAAAAAATCCCCAAATCTATATAAATTAAAGGTTTCACCGATCCATAACTGTCAACTAGACTTTAGAATAAAGCATTGAAAATTCCAATTTATGGGAGTTTCAGCAACTAACCTGGTTTCCCGTTCGGTTTTTTCAACTTTCTGATCCCACTTTGGGATGTAGAGCTGTTTCTTATCCTGATCAAATTAAGGAGATTCCCATGAATAAGGGCGAATTAGTCGATAAGGTTGCCGAAAAGGCAAGTGTTACTAAAAAACAGGCGGATGCCGTATTGACCGCCGCGATCGATTCCATTATGGAAGCGGTTTCTAATGGTGATAAGGTGACGCTAGTTGGCTTCGGCTCGTTTGAGCCTCGCGAGCGCAAAGCCCGCGAAGGACGGAACCCCAAAACGGGTGAGGCGATGGAAATTCCAGCTACTAAAGTGCCTGCCTTTTCTGCGGGCAAACTCTTCAAAGAAAAGGTCGCGCCAAAGTAATTTGGGTTTTGTATCGGTATCCTTTGTGCGGAGCTTTGTGGCGCAACCCACTCATGGGGGGAACATTACCTGGGCAGCAGAGCTGGCAGGTTGTTCCCCTTCGTCAATCCTAGATTTTTCAGCCAGCATCAACCCTCTGGGGCCACCCCAGTCGGCGATCGCTGCCATTCAAGCTAGCCTCTCAACGCTGCGCGATTATCCTGATCCCGACTATCGGCAGTTGCGATCGAGGCTTAGCCAGGTTCACAATCTTGCGCCGGAATGGATTCTGCCGGGGAACGGTTCTGCCGAGTTATTAACCTGGGCGAGCCGGGAACTGGCAGAATTGTCGTCGGTTTATCTGATGACCCCTGCCTTTAGCGACTATCTGCGAGCCCTCAAGGCGTTTCATGCAAGGATTGTGCCGTGTCCGCTTGATCTGATGACTCGTTCCATTGCAGGGCTTGAGGATGATGTGCAACAGGCATTGCAGGCGATGGTAGTTGCGGCTCAAACCCATGCATCTTGTGGGCTGTTGATCAACAATCCTCACAACCCAACGGGGCACTTGTTAAAGCGAGCGGTTCTTTTGTCGGCTTTACAAAGTTTTGATCTGGTTGTTGTGGATGAGGCATTTATGGATTTTTTGCCTCATGAGCAAGATCAAAGTGTAATTGACTGGGTTCAGAAATATGCCAACTTAGTCGTGTTGCGATCGCTCACCAAGTTTTACAGCCTGCCGGGATTGCGGTTGGGCTATGCGATCGCCCATCCTGATCGGTTGCGTCGCTGGCAACAGTGGCGTGACCCCTGGAGTGTCAACACACCTGCCGCCGCCGCCGCAGAAGCGGTGCTTGGCGATTACGAATTTCAACAACAGACCTGGAACTGGTTAGCCGAAGCACGATCGCACCTGTTTCAGGGTTTAAGTGCGTTGCCGGGGCTACATCCCTATCCTGGTGCAGCGAATTATTTGCTGGTTCGTTGCGATCGCTCTGCTGTCAAGTTGCAACATCAGTTACTCAAACAGCACCAAATTTTAATTCGCGATTGCGTTAGTTTCCCTGAATTGGGCGATCGCTTCTTTCGCGTTGCTGTCCGCACTCAGGCTGAAAATCAACGGTTGCTGGATGGGTTAACGAATGTTTTGAGAACTAATAATCTATTAGAGTAAAATGTGCTCAATTCTTTGTCTTCTACGCATCAATGATTCTTTTATCCCAGGAGGCAATCATCGCAGAAGAAAAGTTAACTCAATATCTGCTGGTATCTTTGCCAAAGGACGATAAGTCGAAGTTTCTTGCTCAAGCAGGCTATACATTGGAAAACTGGCAACAACTTGAGAAAGATTTACGCACTCAAGTTCTCACCCAGCCTGCTAAATTTATTGAAAAGAATCGTTATGGTGAGAAGTATTTAATTCGCGCTTCGTTGCGAGGAGTGAACGGAGTAGAGCTTAACATTTTAAGCATTTGGATGGTGACAGATAGCACAACTCGATTCGTGACTCTTGTACCCAGCAAAGGAGTTGACGCATGAAAGGACAACATCCCTTATTTTCTAGAGTTGCCCTGGCTCAAGATTTACCACAGTACAACTTGAAGCGAGGGGATATTGCGACTGTTGTAGAGCGTTATCCGATGCCAGATGGTGAGGAAGACGGGTACAGTTTGGAAGGGTTTAATACTCCACAAGTCACCATTGAGGTTGCTGCTTCTCAGATTATTCCAGTGACTCAATGGCAGCAGGAAGAAATCATCCTAAACAAGATACGTCAGCTATCAAATACAAGATTATTGCAGTTAGAAGATTACTTGGATTTTCTCCTACAGAAAGAGCAAGCAGAACAGAAAAGTGCTTGAAAGTTTTAAGTTGTGCGATGAGCGATCGCCCCAATAGTTATGACTATGATTGAAGGCGACATCTCATTCTTCTGTTCATGCGGTTTGACTACGATTTAGTCGTTATTGGTGGTGCGATTGCGGCTCGTCACGCGGCTCTCACGGCCGCTTTATGGAATGCACGAGTTGCTCTAGTGGAGCCTTTGCAACCCTCTCCTGGAGTTGATGCGGTTACGATTCAGCAAGCGTTGAAATACGTAGGGCAGACGGTGCGGCAGGTGCAACAGGCTGAAGCCTTTGGAATTCATAGCCCGCGAGAAGGATCACATCCAGTTGTGAACTGGGCAGAGGCGTTGTATTGGGCACAGGGGGTTGTTACCAATTTAGAGGAGGGGCGATCGCCGACTGTCCTTGCGGCTCATGGCGTTGACGTCATCGTGGGCAATGGGGAGTTTTGTCGTCGTCCTCGTGTTGGGTTTGTGGTGAATGGGCGGGTGTTGCGATCGCGTCGTTATTTGATCGCCCCTGCAACTCGTCAAACCATCTTGCCAATTGACGGGTTAGCACAGGCAAATCCCTTGACGCTGAGTGCACTGTGGAAATCGCTACCCTCGCTCAAGCCAACGGCTCACCTGATTTTAATTGGGGGCAACCCAATTGGCGTAGAGTTGGCGCAAACGCTGAACCGATGTGGGTTTCAAGTGACACTGCTGACCAATCGCGATCGCCTCTTACCTCAAGAAGATTTGGATGCGGTGCGGCTGATTCAGGCACAACTTGAGGCGGAGGGGGTAGAGGTCTTGACCCAGGCGGAGGTGACTCAAGTCCGGCAATTGGGAGCGCAAAAGTGGGTACAAGCCGGAACACGGGCACTCGAAGCCGATGAGATTATTGTGGCAACAGATTCACCGCCCGATTTTGCATCCCTCAATTTGACAGCCGTGGATGTCGAGGTTTCAGCAAGGGGCATTCCTGTTAATGCCAAATTGCAAACCAGCAATCCCCGGATTTATGCCTGCGGCGAGGCATTGGAGGGTTATTCCTTTGCTCACATTGCCCAATATGAGGCGGATATTGCGGTTAGAAATGCTCTCTTCTTCCCTCGGTTTCGAGTCAACTATGCGCTGATGCCGTGGGCGATCGCCACTGACCCTACCCTGGCGCACATCGGCTTAACCGAGGCTCAGGCACGAAAACAGTATGGCGATCGCCTGACCGTGCTCTATCAACCGCTCAAGCGAGTCACCAAAGCTCAGATGCAGGGCAACACAACGGGCTTTTGTAAGCTGATTGTCCGTCCTGACGGTCAACTGGTCGGAGCACACATCGTTAGCCCTGAGGCCGAAGAACTGATTGGGGCGATCGCCCCCCTGATCCGACATAACTATCCTTTACAGGATTTGGAATTCTTTCCGGCAATCAGTCCAGGCTGGTCAGAAATCTTGCATCTCGCTGCATTGCAGTGGCGGCAACATCAGAGCGATCGCAATTCGGTGATGGGGGAACTGCGGGAAATGTGGTTTAACTGGCGGCGATCGTAATGTTTTCTGAAAGGGGCGCGATTAATTGCGTCCCCTCTTAAATGAATCGCGTCTCCTCTTAAATGACAAATTGCAATGCCTGCCCTCGCACGCTGGTGTCTACCTTGCCGTGGTCGTAAACCACCTGCCCACCCACGATCGTTACAACCGGATTGCCAGTCAGATTCCAGCCTTCAAACGGACTCCATCCACATTTAGTCAACAGTTCCTCCCGCAAGACGGGGCGATAAGTCTTGAGATCCACCAGCACCAAATCGGCATCGTAACCGGGTGCGATCGCCCCTTTGTTGGGAATGCCATACCGTTTAGCGACCGCCGTTGACATCCAGTTAGAAACCTGGGCCACGGTGCAGCGTCCTTTCATCGCCTCGGTTAGCATCAGTGGCAGTGAAGTTTCCACTCCCGGCATCCCGGATGGGCTTTTGGGATAAGGTTCTGCCTTTTCTTCTAACGTGTGCGGGGCATGATCGGTAGCAATAAAGTCAATCACGCCATCTAGCAAGGCTTGCCAGAGTACTTCAGCATCGTGAGGCGATCGCAACGGTGGGTTCATCTGCGCCAGGGTTCCTAGCGTCTCGTAGGCTTGAGTACTCAACAGCAAGTGCTGGGGGGTTACTTCAGCGGTGACCCAAGCGGGTTTGTCCTGGCGCAATAGATCTGCCTCTTCTGCGGTAGACATGTGCAAGATATGCAGATTACGCTGATATCGCTTAGAGAGCTTTAATGCGAGTTGAGTCGCTTGCAGGGCTGCCTGGTTATCTTGAATCTCGGAGTGGACTGCCGGATTGCTATTTCCAGCGAAAAGCTTGCGTCGTTGCCGAATTCGCTCCTGGTCTTCAGCATGAACTGCGATCAGACGGTTTTCAGCGTGAGGATCATTCACATCCCGATAGAAGATTTTATCCAGTACGTCTTCCTGCTCCACCAACAGTGCGCCATGATTTGACCCCATGAAGATTTTGATGCCGCAGGCGGGGTTAGCAGTTCTAAGGTCAGGCAGATTCTCAGCCGTTGCCCCAATAAAAAAGCCATAGTTGACTACGCACTTGGACGCGGCTCGTTGGAGTTTGTCATCTAACGCTTCCTGGGTGATGGTTAAGGGGCGGGTATTGGGCATTTCCAAAAAGGAGGTCACGCCTCCCCTGGCGCAGGCACAACTGGCAGTGAACAGATCTTCTTTATGCTCTAGCCCTGGTTCCCGAAAATGCACTTGAGGGTCTATGACCCCTGGCAACAAAGTTGATCCATCCGCGTCAATGACTACAGCCGAATCATTCGGAGACACTTGAGGCGCAACCTCTACAATCTTGCCGCTTTGTACTAAGACCTCTCCTTTGAGGAATTCGCCGTTGGGTAGGAGGATCTGAGCATTTTGGATATGGAGGGAGGAAGCAAAATTCATCAGACTATGGGGCAGCGATCGCGCTATGGTTGAAATCTAATCGGTTGAGTCACCATTTTCTGGTGGAACCTTCACTGTAGCAGTCTCTTAAAATCGATTAGGCTAATGTTTAGTTCCATTTGTGGGCAAATCACGATCACCCATGCCGACTCAATCCAATCCTAACTCTCAACCGGAGTCAGAAAACCCTCAAGCGTTAAACTCTGATGGTCTTCAATTCACAAACCCTGAAGCTGAGGAACTCGCTAAAATCCCTCCTGCCCCCCTGGCAAACTCCTCTAAACCAGAGGAAAATCCCTGGGTTGAGGGGCTTAAAACGATTGGACTGAGCATTATTTTGGCGTTGGGTATTCGTCAGTTTGTTGCTGAAGCCCGCTACATTCCGTCGGAGTCGATGCGCCCCACGTTAGAGGTCAACGATCGCCTGATTATTGAAAAGGTCAGCTATTACTTCTACAAACCCGAACGGGGTGACATCATTGTTTTTAGACCTACCGATCGCCTGCGTCAAGCTAATCCCAGCTTAAAGGATGCCTTTATTAAGCGAGTGATTGGATTACCGGGTGAAACGGTGGAAGTCCGCGATGGACAGGTGTTGATCAACGATCAACCCATTGAGGAGAATTATATCTTTGCGCCACCCGACTATCCCTGGGGACCTGAAGTCGTACCAGAGGACTCTTACCTTGTGTTAGGAGATAACCGCAACAACAGTTACGATAGCCATTTTTGGGGTTTTGTCCCGCGTGAAAATATTATTGGTCGTGCTGTCGTGCGGTTTTGGCCCCTCAATCGGATGGGTGGCATTGGTCCGGAGCCAGGCTATCAGCAACCCGACCCTGCGAAATCAACGGAATCGCCGGAGGCATCTCCCAGTCCATAAAGGGGTGGCAGGAAACAACTAATATCGTTGATAAGGCTGACGAAACTTGAGGTTGAAGTCATGAAAGGGGTAAAAGTTGTCGGCTATTTGTTTGGTGTGGTGATTGCAGCCCTGGGCGTCACGCTGGCACTGACCAACCCAAACAGAGATGCTTACGAGGAGTTTGCAACGGCACAATTGACGCAATATCTCAAGGATAATGCTTGCACTCAAGCTCCCGATGTGTTTGGTGATGTGTTGCAGGAACAGTGCGGCGAGTTATTAGATAACAATCAACGTGAAGTCAGAGAGTTTATCTCTCGCAACACCGAGCGGCAAAATTTTGGGGTGCTGAGTATCTATACAACCGACCTGGCGATCGCTGAGTTAGGTCCGCTGTTGCCGTCCTATCACTTTGAAACCGTCGGTATCTTTCAACAGTTTTATATTTATCAAGCGACCAAGCGGTGAGTAGCGGAAACCTCTGGTGTGGTGAGGCTTTAGCTCGTTGTATGGTCATCCTTGAACCTTTGTACATCCTTTTCTGCCATGCCTTGCTCTGTCACGCGAAATCGAATCGGTCCTTTTGCCGTTAAGGGATCGACCACGCGCCCTTTTTGCAAAGCGGCGATCGCCCCTTCTGTCACCAGTTCAGCCCCGACCTGACGCACTGTCTCCATCAGCAGTCGCCAGTCATCGCCCCCCAAGTCTCTGGCAACTTCTGAAGGGCAAATTGTTTTCTCTAAGCCCCGTTGACGAACTTTAGCGAGCAAGTGTTGACGAATGGTGGTGCGATCGCAGGACATACCGCCTCTACCCTGTACTCTTCATGCGAATCCTGAAGGCAGGGCTTGTACCTGCACAGGTTGTCCCCATAGCGTCGAAAAAAGAGTTTGGGCTGACTTCGCCTCCCCGCTTGTCCAAAAGTGCTCCTGCCCTGGTTGTTGATTGTGATTTAACAGGTGTTTTGCCTTTAGAACATTGAATACCTGACGGGTTACGGCTGCACCCGTATCAATGACCATCACTTCGGGTCCTACTACCTCATGAATCAACGGACGCAAAAACGGATAGTGGGTACAGCCCAGCACCAGTGTGTCGGCTCCCGCTGCAAGAATTGGCGATGTGTATTGGTGAATGAGGGCACGAGTCATCGAGCTACCCAAATCACCTGCCTCAACCTGATGCACCAGATGTGGACAGGCCTGAGTCAGGATGGTAACTCCTGCTCCAAACTGCTCCAACAGAGATAAGAACTGCTTGCTGGTAAGTGTTGTTGCTGTTGCGATGACTCCTACAACGCCCGTTTTAGTGACAGCTACGGCAGGCTTAACCGCAGGCTCAACCGCAATGATGGGAATTGGAACGGTTGTGCGGAGATGCCTGACAGCCGCAACCGTGGCTGTATTACACGCCACTACGATCGCTTTTGCCTCCTGAGTTAGAAGAAATTGAGTTAGGGCGATCGCTCGTTGTTGCAAGTATTCTGGTGTTTTCGTGCCGTAGGGAACGTGCCCCGAATCGGCTACGTAGCACAGGTTTTCATGCGGTAGTGCTGCACGAATTGCCTGCAAAATCGACAGACCTCCTACCCCAGAATCAAAAACGCCAATGGGTGCCGCACTCATGCCAGTCGTATAATGCGTAACTTTGCAAGAACAACGATGCTAGATTACACCGATTTAGTATTCAGAGGAGTAGGTCTGAATCGTAATCTCTCAACTTAACGCCGCAGCTTTTTCAGCAATCGCTCTGCCTCACCAATCAGGTGACGCTTTTGCCGATAGTGAAATTTAGGTGCGCTTTTCAACTTGAAGATCATATTCTCTAAAGCTGTGCGAGCCGCATCCACCTCGCCGCGATTGATCTGAATCTTAGCCAGCATAATACATGCTTCAGGATGTCCCCAATGTTTCAAATCTTTCTCTAAGTGAGGCTCGACCGTATCCCAATCTTCTAACGCAAAGAGAGCTTTTCCATAGGCAAGTGACGCTTCGCCAAATTTGTAATCTGGCTCCAGGGCAAGCAGTTGTTGTAGATGATCTCTGGCGATCGCAAACTGTTGATGGTGCATGGCGATCGAGGCTAAACCCCAGAGCGCATGGGTGTTTTTAGGCTCTTTTTCAAGGGCTTGCTGATACGCTTCTGCCGCTTTATCTAGCATTTGCATTTCATTTAAGACATTGCCCAGCGTCACATACTGATGTGCTTTGCCAATATTTCGGACGGCGGCTTCTGCATTCCACAGATCTTGTCGTCGCGACCAACGCTGAAAGTAGGGTGGAATGGGAACATTCAGGTAGGGCAATCGTCGTACCAGAAAATAAAGGATTGCACCCGGAATATTGAGAAAAATCAGAACAAAGAGCCAGGTATTTCTCTCAGGGTCATTTCGAACGCAATCAAAAATCATCAACATCCAGAATCCGGTTGCAACAAACGCCAGAACCTGTATCATCTGTGGAATCCTTTTTAACTAGCTCCTGCCCCTGAAACCAAAGCAATTCTGATGGAAGCCGAAGTGCAGTATCAGGTGTTGAATTGTAAATCAACGTTCATTCTTAGAATTCCCAGTTTGAGCTAGAAAACTGGCTTAACGTTTTGTGAAGTCAAACCGGAAGGCAGACCTCTACAGCAACCAAGGGGTTAGTTAACGTGAATTCGGGATCAGGATTTCGGCAGTTAAAACCGCCGCTATCGGCGCAAAACCGACTTGCGTCGGTTCGTCAAATCCTGCCTTTTCCGGAGTCCGCGTCGGCGGACTTCGCTCTAGTAGCCGCGAATTCATTCGCCGGGTGCTTAAACCGAACTGACGTTATACCAAATCAAATGGTGTTCAAGACAGATATCGGTAGGGGCAGGTTTTGCAGATAAGTGCTTGGGTTTGCCGTTAGTAAACAGCTAAACCCGCCCCTACGAGCGTCCGCATTTGCACTGGAAACCATTTAAAGTGGCATTAGTTAGGATGGGGTTCAGCGCTTCGACGTGGGTGGCTCAGGCGAATGGTGGAACTCTCTGACCAAAGCTATAGCGATCGCCAAAACCGTTAGGACATTGAATTTTGAGTCCTGCCGAGAGAGATACGATGAATCGCGTCTGTCCTGTTGAGTGCCTCGTCTATATAATTGCGATGTCAACCGTTCGGGATCAAGAGTTCTGCTGGTTCTCCTCTCCCGTTGCCGCTTGATCTTTGAGTTGATTTTTATCGTCCTTCTTTCCCTTTAACTCCGGGGCGATGGGTAGGACGCGATCGCAAAAGAACAGAGTGCCTGCGCCTACACAAACGGGAATGGCGAGGAGATTGAGGAAGGGAACGCTAACTAGAAACAGGCAACCGAGGGCAAAGGTAGCACTGGCGGGCAGGCTGCGGCGGATAACGCCAAGCTTGTCTCGAAAGCGGAGGCGACGACGTTCGAGGGCAGGGTCGAGAAAGTCGAGACAGACAATGGTAGCCGCGATCGCAATGCCGCCAATGGTGGCGATCGCCGTTCCCAATCCAGGAAGGAAATTCAGGAACAATAGGGGTAGTCCAATTCCCAGGGTAATGACCAGCTTTTTCAGTTCATACTGAATGGCGCGTCCCACATCGCGAAAGATCCCTAAAACGTTGGACTCAGCCACGGGGAGATGCCCCGTTTGCAGTTTCTCTAATTCCTCCGACAACTTGCCATACCACGGTGCGCCCAACAACACGCCAAATTGCAGCAGCACAAACCCGGTGGCAATTAGCAACAGGACGACCAGAATGGCGTAGATCAACCAACCAAAGGCGATCGCCAACCAGTCCAGGGATTGACTGACCCAAACAGGCAGGTTTTGCAGCCACAGCAACCAGGCAGGGACGTTGAGGTTCCAGGCTGAAAAGTTGGGAATCCAGGCAGGCAGGTTAGCCGTGACCGATTCGATCGCCTCAAACCCCGCCAACAGCAAACTGGTGTAGAGGGTTAACCCAACAACCACATTCACGACGATGGGAATCAGCACATATCCCCGCAGTTGGGGAGTGGTGATTAATAGTCCGAGCGATCGCAGCGGGTAGGTAATCCCTGCAAAAATCCCCCAGACCCCTTGGGCTGGCTTTAACTCCCCTTTGGCGTTTGTCACAGCAAAACCTCTACGTTGTCAGTTTCTACAGTGGTGCGAATCCAGGTCAAGATTTCGTCATTGACGCGATCGGCAGACTCATCATAAGAGCAATGCCCCGCTCCGGCTAACTCTACCAATCTCACATTGGGGTTAAGGGCTGGCAGTTGCCTTCCCCAAGTCAGGGGAATAATCTTATCCTGGTCGCCCCACAATACTAAAACAGGCATTTTAAGACCCGGTAATAGGGTTTTTGTATCAGGGCTAAAGTCAACCCGGGTACGGGCTTTGACCAACCGTACCAGTACCTTCGCGGCTCCGCGATCGATCGCAGGCATCGTAAAACTGGAAACTAACTCCTCGGTCACGTTAGTCTTCTCGGTATAGATCTTTTGCAATACCGATCGAATAAACGACGGCTGACGAATCAAGCGAAATAATGGATTAATAATTAACGGGGAGGCAAACATCCCCTCGATCGCCCCAACAATGGGTTGCAACCACTGAGGCAATAGCTCCTGACGCGATGATGGCAGTGTAATCAGCACCAAGCCTTTCGCCATCTCTGGATGGTTGACTGCCGCGACTAACGCCACCAAGGCTCCCAAGGAGTGACCGACAAAGATGGTGGGTTTGCCGATGAACTGCTGCCAAAACTCGTAGACCTGCTCTGCCCACAAGCTGACGTTATACCCTGTGACGGCTTTCTCCGACGCTCCAAACCCCAGAAAGTCGAGGGCATACACTGTACGGGACTGACTCAAAGGAATCAGGTTCGATCGCCACTGGGTTAAAGCTGCTCCAAACCCATGCAGAAAAACCAACGGTGCGGTTTCAACGGTAGTGGGTTCGAGCGATTGCAAATGGGTATAACGAATCTGCCAACCTCGCCAAATCCAATCGCGCTGAGAGCCAAGTTGGGTGTGCCAGGGATGGAGGACTCGCTTGGGCATGGTAAAAAAGAAAAATGAAGATCGAAGATTGAATGGATGTGTGGAATGCTCGTAGGGGCGTTTTGCGAAACACCCTTACTCTCGTTCCCAGCCTCCTGGCTGGGAATGCCGGGTTAGCGGCTCTGCCGCTGCATCTGAGAGGAGGCAAGCCTCCCAATCTACGTTCCCTAGTAAAGCCTGAGGAACAAGACTGTTAGGGTTCAGGGCTTTGTGTGTACAAGTTTAGGTATGCCCCAGAAAAAGTCTTGCAACAGCCCCTAATCTTCATTTTGCAGGTTTTAAGGTTGTCTTGTGCAGTTCAAGATTGCTCAGAAGTCGGAGTTTTTAGGAAAACGTTGGCTTCTAATACGATTTAAAGAGTTTTGTAGGCAAATCAGAGTTAGGAAGGGGTTTGGCATTGCGCAACCCGTACAAGCATTTGTTGTATTGTCAATTCAAATTGGTATTACATAACCCTTTTGAAGCGCGATCGCAGGGGTTGGACGGAGCAAAAGATATCTCCATATATGCACCCATTGAAATAGGCATACATTGACAATTAACAATTAACCATTGACCATCAACTCAGCACTTTTAGGATTGTTGCCCCTATCGCCGCTCGCCCGATTTGGGCAGGATAATAAATACACATCTACCGACAGCCTGATATGAGCCTTTGCATTAATCCCCGCTGTCCACAACCCGATCATCCTGCTAACGATGGCAGTCGCTTTTGCGAAAGTTGCGGTTCTCATTTGGTGTTGCAGCAGCGATATCGCGTGTTGCGGTTGCTCAGCGATAAAAGCGGGTTTGGCAAAGTCTATGAAGCGTATGAGCGCAGTGTTCCCAAAATTCTCAAAGTGCTGAAAGAGAATCACAGCACCAATCCCAAAGCGGTTGAGTTGTTTCAACAGGAAGCGGAGGTGTTGAGCCAGCTATATCATCCCGGCATTCCTTTGATTGAGCCTAACGGCTACTTCCAGTTTCAGCCGAAGGATGGGACGGGGGTGTTGCATTGCATCATTATGGAGAAAATTGATGGACCTAATCTGCGCGAATGGATGAAGCAGCAGGGCAACAACCCCATCAGCCAACGGCAGGCAATGAATTGGCTGCAACAGATTACCGAAGTGTTGCATCTGGTGCATCTGAAGAATTACTTTCATCGGGATATCAAGCCCGATAACTTGATGTTGCGATCCAACGGACAGTTAGTGCTGGTCGATTTTGGGGCGGCACGAGAGATGACGTATACCTATCTGGCGCAACTTAGCGGCGGTTCAACGGGGGTAACGCGCATCAGTTCAGCGGGTTACACTCCACCTGAGCAGGAGTATGGACAAGCCGTGCCCCAGTCTGACTTTTATGCGTTGGGACGTACTTTTATCTATTTATTAACGGCTAAACTGCCGACGGATAGTGGGATTTATGACTCATTGAACAACGAATTTCGGTGGCGAGATCATGCACCGCAGATTTCCTCTCCGTTTGCTGACTTTATCGATCGCTTGGTATCACCCAGAGCCAGCGATCGCCCCAAAAATACGCAAGATATTCTGGATGAGTTAGCTCGGATTGCCGCTGACGTCGGGCAACCTGCACCCACCCCGATTGCTCCAACGGTGATCAAGACCTTCAATGACTCAGGGACGGTTGCTCAAGCCTCGGCTCCAAAATGGACTCAAATCGGGTCTAAGCGATGGTTGATGGGCGGAGTCGCTGCTCTGGTTGTGGTGTTGGGGGGTGTGGGTGGATGGCAGATTTATCAAAGTATGGCGGGGGGCAGTAGTGAGGCGATCGCCATTACTCAAACCCTTTCAGGTCACACGGGTGAACTCAAGTGTCTCTTATTGGGTCCAGCAGGAACCCATCTGATCAGCGGCAGTGTGGATGCCACCATTCGGATTTGGGATGCCACAACAGGACAGTTGGTGCAGACGCTAGAAGGGCACACTAGCTTCATCAACGCCTTGATCGTCAGCCCAAACGGCAAGAACTTAGTGAGTGGCAGTGCCGATGCCACCATTCGGATTTGGGACTTGCAAACAGGGGAAACGATTCGCACCCTGCAAGACTCCACCTTCATCAATACTCTGGATATCAGCCCCGATGGTAAAACTCTCGTCAGTGGGGATGCCGATAACACCATCAAGCTCTGGAATTTTGCGACGGGCGAGGAGCTACAGACGTTGCGATCGCACACCAGCCCGGTCAATTCCATTGTGTTTACCCCTGACGGCAAGAACTTGATCAGCGGCAGTGCAGACAGCACTGTAAAACTGTGGGATGTGCAGACGGGTGAGGTGATTCGCACATTTGAAGGACACGCTAGCCCGATCAACGCGGTTGAGGTGAGTCCAGATGGCAGTACGGTGGTCAGTGCTAGTGCTGATAGGACTGTAAAAGTTTGGGATCGGCAAACCGGTGAATTGATTCACACGTTGCAAGATACAAGTTACGTCAACGCTGTGGTCATTAGCCCCGATGGCACTACCCTCATCAGTAGCAATGCCGATGGCACCATCAAAGTTTGGGATCTGGCGGAGGGTAAGTTGCGGCGCACCCTGACAGGCTACAAAGACCCGATTAACTTCTTTGTCGTAGATTTTAACCGTGAGATGATGGGCACTGGTAGCCATAGTCGAGATATCAAACTATGGCAGTTTGAATTAGAAGAGTAACTCCTAGTATCTTTAAGAATTGCCAAAATAGTGTTAATAAACACTGCTGATCCTATCGATCTATTGCAGCATGACTAGAGAAGCCATAGGAGTGAGTTGGAGTGAACGCAGCAGAACAAGCACTCGGTCTTGAAGCCACCACTAAAATTGCTGCCGTGGTGAATTTATTCAAGGCGCAGTTTCCCGATGTCAAGGCTGACCTCAAACCGTGGGTCAACGATCCTGACATTCAAGACCTGGTTGATCCTGACTCGATTGATATTGGGTTTCATTTGCCAGGTTGGAGTCGCTTGTGTCAGAGCCGCAGCATTCTGGTGCAGATTCGCTTCTACACTGACCCAGTCACGGATTTACGACGGGCGATTGGGGTTGAGGCGGCAGGTTTCACTCATCTAGGCGAACAGTGGCGACTCTCTACAATTGAGAGTTGGCAATTTGTCGGCAATACTCAGCCTGTGGATGAGGTGAAGGAAAAACTTAAGCTGGTGTGTCGGCAGATCGTGGAGTTGTTTAACAGTGCGGCGAGCCAGTAGTACCCATTGGGGGGTTGGCTGTGTTTGAGAAAATCTTTTACTTTCAAGGAAAGTGGGCATCGGGAATGGGTTTATTTTCCCTGTCTGCAAACAGGTGGCGATCGCTGCCATAAAGTCGCACCCGTAAAGCAAGCTATGGCTTTGGTCAGAAAGCTTAAGGCAAAGGCAATGACTCAAACCTGGATGCTGGGAAAGCTTCCTGACTCACCTCTGCCCCATCAAATGGGGCTACGGCTATACGTTAGAGTTTGGGGTGAGGATCAGTGGCAGGATAGGAGCCCTTGAATTGCCTTTGAATCTGCCGAATGTCAGGTCAAAACCGCAGTAGAATGCGGTTTGTCTGGTTTCTCAAACGACGTCAAAACTCATGAACCCAGTTGATCTAGCCTTTACCCCCGCATTGGAGCAAGCTGCTCTCATTCGCCATGGGGAGATATCACCCTTGGAGTTGACCCAGCTTTATCTAGAGCGGATTGAGCGACTAAACCCGATTCTGGGTAGCTATTTTGTGGTGATGGCAGACCAGGCGATCGCGGATGCTAGAGCAAAAACAGAGCTACTGGCGCAACGGACAATATCTTCTGCTTCAGAGGGCTTGCCTCCCTTTTTTGGGGTGCCGATTTCTATTAAAGATTTGTCTCCCGTCTTGGGTGCGCCGTGTAGTTATGGTGTCGGCATCTTGAAAAACCGTCCCTCCACAGAAGATGCGGGCATTGTCACTAAAATTCGAGAAGCCGGATTTGTCATTCTTGGTAAGACTGCCACTTCGGAACTTGGCTCTACACCCTACACCGAGCCACGAGGCTTTCCTCCGGCTCGTAATCCCTGGAATCCAGACTACACTCCTGGAGGTTCCAGTGGTGGAGCCGCCGCCTCTGTTGCTGCGGGGTTGTCTCCTGTAGCGCATGGTTCTGACGGAGGGGGGTCGATTCGTGGTCCGGCGGCTTGTTGCGGTCTGGTGGGCATCAAACCTGCACGAGGTCGCGTTTCCCATGCGCCTTTGGGAGATAAGTTGAGTGGGTTGGCGATCGATGGTCCCTTTGCTCGAACCGTGTCAGATGCAGCAGCATTGTTGGATGTTTTAGCTGGATACGTCCCCGGTGACCCTTACTGGTTGCCAGACCCACCCCAATCATTTCTGTCAGCGACCCAACAATCGGTTAAAACGCTGCGGATTGCCTTCACGACTAATATTCCCCCCGTTGGCAAGTTCCATCCAGTCTATGAGCAGACGGTGTTAGACACGGTTGCTCTGTTGGAAGAGCTTGGACATCAGGTAGAGCCAATTGAGCTAGATTTCACCGAATTGGCGGAACCCCTGATTAAGGTTTGGCAAGCTGGAGTCGATATGGGGGTGCCGTGGATTTTCTTAGGGAAGCTAAATCGCTGGTTGTTGAGGCGATCGCGCTCTAACTCTGGTGGGGTTTACCTGAGAGCACTGATGCAGATGCAGTCCTTTGCCCGTCGCTTGGTCGTGACGTTAGACCCAATTGATGTGTTGGTGTTGCCGATTTTCATGCACCCCGTAATCCGAGTTGGGGAATGGGCACCCCTAAGAGCGGCAAAACAGTTTGAGAAGATCGTCAATTGGGTTGCGCCCTGTCCTCCATTTAACGCCACTGGACAACCCGCGATCGCCCTGCCGATGGGGTTAGACCCAAATGGGTTGCCCATTGGTATTCAATTTATTGGTCGTCCTGCCGACGAGACGACACTGATTTCCCTAGCGGCGCAGATTGAGCAAGCCAAACCCTGGATTCATCGTCGTCCTGCCCTGTGCGCTGAATGAATGCATGAGGGGGTCTACCGATTCACTCCAGGAAGAATCTTGTAAAGAAATGTGTCCTGAGGATTGTCCTGAGGACAGTCCTCAGGACATGATAGAGTAGTAACAGAAAAAGACTGAAGGGTTCAGGAAGACAACGCCTCCACTGGTGGGTTAAGCTTCTCCTGGCGAACAAAAGCCAGAGCGACTAACAGTCCATCGCCTAAAAAATTAGGTGATGCCAGTGCTAAGACCAACATCACCGCCGAAAACACTATAAAACGGACACTTCTGATCAGCCAGCATATCGCTGGCTTTTTTATTTTATCGGCTTCGATACTCTCCAGGCTACCTCTCCACCTCGATAGCCTGACCGAGTGAAGACAAAGCCCGCATCCGAAAAGGCATCGCCGTATTGACTAATTTCGGATGGCAGTAGATCCAACAAATAAGCGACTTCGGAGGTCTTTAAAATCCAGCCATTTTGGGCAGCTTCCTCTAAATGCCGGAAATACGCCAGTGGGTCAGGTGGAGGAGCCGCAGGTTGGAGTCTGGAGACGGCATCTGCAAATGCGTTAAACATCTGCATCATGTCGGAGGACGGTACAGTGGACAATCCTGAGGATGAGCCTGAGGATTGTCCTAAGGACAGTCCTGAGGACTCACCTGCCTTGCTGATGCCCCGACTGTCGAGAAACTCGGCTGTAGTCCCTCCAGATTGAATAAAGCGATGTAAGTCGTCCATCAACTCAATCTGTTGGGCATTGAGAAAAGATTTATTACCGACTTTTTCAGGTTTTATGCCAAGTGCCTCTAACCGGGTGTAGACTGCACTTCTCACCAGGGTATATCGCTCCATCAAAGCACTGACGGGCAGCCGATCGATTTCCCCCCGGGTTTCTTCATTGTCCATCCTGCTATCCTCTGGACTGTCCTCAGGATATTCCTTAACGCTTTTATACGGGATAACTGTAAACGATTACAACTCCCATGACAGATTGTTCATTGAGTTATCCTGTGGATTGTCCTCAGGATAGTCCAGAATGAATGCCTGAGATGCAGAACAGAGCCGATCAGCGGGGTTATAGCCGTAGCTACATTCAATGGGGCGGAGGCGAGTCAGGAAGCTTTCCCAGTATCCGAGTTTGAGCCATTGCTTCTGCCGTAAGCTTTCTGACCAAAGCTATAATTTCATATCCTGTGGATTGTCCTCAGGATAGTCCACAGGTGGACTACCTCAGCATTTTTGCTGATGATTGGGGGCGATCGCCCATTTAGCTCCAAAGTGTTACGAAGTTTTCCGGGTTACTTCTCTATGGAGAGAGTTTTAGACTGGGTCTGATTTGGCTTGCTCATCGACCTGATGACTCATCACCCCATGAACCCATCCACAAATAAGAGCCCGTTGGTTAACCGATTGTTTGAACATATTCCCCCTGAGGTCGCAACGACATTTACCCCGCTGCAACTAGAGGCACTGAATCAAGCCTCTTATCATCTAACCTGGAAAACTCATGCTGTCGATATTCGCTGGTCAATTCCGTCTCCGGTGCGGTTTTATCTGGTGCTTTTAGCAGGACGGGAACAGCGATCGCCCCAACGACGATTGGCTGAGCGTCGTCAACGACCCGTTTGGAAGCCTGCCAATATCGCCGTAATCACGACTGCAATCGCAGTTCTTGCACTCTCTACTGTTGGCATTCAAAAGTTTGTCTTACCGACGATCGCCGCGATGCAAAGCACTCAATCCCATCCGACGGGAATTCCCTGGTTGCAAACCAAAACGGAGTGTCAAAACACAGGGCGCGTCTGGAAGGATGGCACTTGTTGGGATCGGGAGCATGATGCTTCGTTTTAAGGGGATGAGTTAACTGGTGGGGCAGCGGGTTTCCATAGGGCGATCGCTGCCCCTACTAGCATCAAGCTCATTCCCAATCCATCCCTCAACGTAATCGCCTCACTCAGGACGATCGCCCCCACAACCACCGCCACAATCGGTGATAGAAAAGCATACATTCCGGCTCGCCCCGATCCCCAGACGCGCAACAGATGCAGATAGACGGTGAAGCCGAAGATTGTGCCAAAGATGACTAAGAATAACCAGGAATAAATTACAGGAGTGTTAATGGCGGTGCGATGAAATGCACTCGTCTCATGTAGGGCGATCGCCCATAACCCTAGCAGCGTTGCTCCAACGGTATTACAAAAAGCACTGACGACAATTGGCGAGGGTCGTGACGGAATCCGACGTGAGAGTACGGAGCCAAAGCAATAAGCAAACGTTCCTAAAACGACTGCGACGATGCCTTCTAACCGTGTTCCGTTGGAGTTGCCGCCCAAAAAGAGAAGCATTAGCCCAGGTAAACCAACCGTGCAAGCGAGTAATTGACGCGGTTGAGGATGACGTTTTTCCAGTAGAGCCTCTGCCGCAATTAAGCTAATCGGGATCAGTGAGAGATTAATCACAGCCGCTAGACCAGAGTCAATGCGAGCAATGCCCCAAAAGATGGGTCCATAGGACAGCGTGACCGTGAACAGGGCAACCAGCAGCAAGCGGGGAAGGGCAGCGGCAGGGGGCAACTGAAGCCTGCCAAAAACTCGACTGATGCTTCCTAGCAATAATCCTGCGGCTAAAAAACGAGAACTGGCAAACAGCAAGGGGGGTATGGCGATCGTGCCAATTCTCAGGGGCACCCAGGTTAACCCCCAGACAATGCAAAGGGCACTAAACAGAAGCACATCTCGTGTAGCTGGAGCGGTTGCTTCGATTGGGTCGGCAGGTTGAGTAGACATCGTATACCCGGTGAACAGCGGTTGATTCTGCTCATCCTGTCATGGGAAGGATGGGATGCCTTCCAGTAAGTGGGTGATTTTGAAGGCGTGAGACACAAGTGAGACACAAAGAATAAAGAGCGAACTATTCATCCTTCATCCTTTATCCTTTATCCTTCATCCTCCATCCTTTACCTTTCATCCTTCATTCTTGATTCTTCTTTCCTGCTCGATTAGCTTTTATTCTTTTTGGTAAAAAGATCGGTGAACATCATCAGCATTCCGCCCAGGAAGATGGCGATCGCTAAGGCACCCGGTAGTACGGTCATCCAATCAATTGTTTCCATGCAGGTAGGGGTTTAAGGTAGGTGTTCAACTGGGATCGCACATCTGTGCTTTCTCTTCTTAAGGTAACCTGAGTTTGGTTCAGGGTTTGGATGGTTGAAACCGCTATTTTTGCGCAGATTGGTCTGCGAAACCTGCTCGTACCGTTGCGGGTTGATTCAATTCGCAGATTCTAAGGGGTTTTGATTTGATAGCTTTGGTCAGAAAGCTTAAGGCAGAGGTAATGGCTCAAATATAAATTACTTCAAGAGAAAATATTAAGAAGCTCGTAGTCTAGTTTTCACAGGGCGCGATCGCAGTTATTTTTATTTCTATGTTGCTCTGTAAAATTACTGAAATTTACACAATCCTTTATCCATAACTGCGTTAGCCATGGTGAATGATGCATCTTCCAAGCCGGAGCCATTACCTCTTCATGAGTTAATGGCGAGGGTACTGATGGCTCAGGAGCCATCCTCCCAACGCAAGCGTGATTTGATTCCTGCGTTGGGCACGATGCAGTCATTGAATCAAGCTCTGATCAAACGCCCTACTCTGGATTTCGTTAATGCCATTTTGCGTGGAATTGGACAAGTTATTTTTGTCAACAATCCAGTGAGTGGCTTACTAATCTTGTTGGCGTTGTTGTTTCAGTCGCCCTGGGTCGGAGGGATGGGATTGCTGGGTGGAATTGCTTCAACCCTGACAGCCATGTGGCTCAAGTTGGATCGAGAAGCGATTCGCAATGGCATTTTCGGCTATAACGGTATTCTTGTCGGAGCGGCACTGGCGACGTTTGGGGCAATTAATGCGAGCAATTTTCTGGCATGGGCGATCGCAATTATTGTTCTCTCAGCTCTGACAACCTGGCTGCTAAAAACGTTGGGTCTGTGGATCGTGACGACTTTAAAGTGCCCTGCTTTGACGGTGCCTTTTAATCTGGTGACGATTGGTTTTTTGGCGATCGCCCCACTGCTCTTTCCCGCTCTCTTTGCACGGTCAGTGGCAAGTCCTGCGGTGACGGCACCGCTTGATCCGGTTCCACTGGCGGAGTCGCTATTGACAGGGTTTGGACAGGTTTTTTTGGTGGATGATCTGATCGCGGCTTTACTGATCTTTGTGGCGATCGCAATTTGCACTCCCTTAGGAGCATTGGTGGGCTTGCTCGGTTCTATTTTGGGTGTCTTGGCGGGCTTCATCATGGGGGTTAGCCCAACGGCTCTTTACACGGGGTTGTGGGGCTACAATGCGGTGTTAACGGCGATCGCCATTGGCGGGATCTTTTATGCACCCAATCTGCGGAGTGTATTGATTGGGTTGGCATGTGCGTTTATATCGGGGTTGGTAGGGGGTGTGTTAAGCCTGTTGTTTAGCCCGTTGGGGTTGCCCAGTTTGACGCTGGCGTTTTGTCTGGTGACGATTGTGGCGTTTACGATCTTGCGGCGATCGCTCCCGTCTCAAGTCCCGGTTGACCTCTCGGCAATTACCAGTCCTGAAGAGCATCTGCAACGCTTTCATTTGGCTAAAGACATCATTTCTAACTTTCGTCGCCAGCTTGAAATTGCTATGTTGGGGGAGCAGCGGCGGTTTTTATTTGAGTCAGCACCAGCATCGGTGCGAGGTGATCTGCGATACTTATTTGATGCGATCGACACGAACCACAGCAACACGTTATCCACTCAAGAATTGACTCACCACCTGCATCAATCGGGTCAAGTCTGGTCAGATGAAGAGCTCAATTATCTGTTTAAATCCCTGGATGTCGATGGGAGTGGGGAGATTGATTTTGAGGAATTTGGGGAAATTATTTTGCGTCAACGTCGGTTTATGAGCAACTTTCACGAATTTATCACCTACTTTTTGCCGATCGATGCCAACGGAGACAAGGCGATCGGAGTAGATGAGATGAATGTTGCGTTGAACAGTGTGGGTGAATCTTCTTTGACCTCGAATGAGATTGAGTTTTTGCGATATCGAACAGGCACTCACACGATGACCTGGAACCAATTTATTGAAGTGTTGCTGGTAACTTGAATCAACTCGACCCTAGACAAAGCAAGAACTGACGATTACAAAGGTGGTTAGTCCCCCTTTTCTCCTGATAACCCAATAGGCATGAGTATCAAAACGCCTCCGAAAAGCCTGCCATTACGAATCATCCTCATTGTTGCCTTTGTAGGGCAGATTGTTAGTGCAGTGAGCCTGGTTGGGTATTTTTCATTTCGCAATGGTCAAAAAGCGGTTCACGATCTGGCGAGCCAATTGCGGGGTGAGGTGACTGCTCGAATTGAGCGGGAGTTGCGGGGGTATTTTGAAATTCCCCATGACATCAATCGCCTCAATGCTGATGCCCTGGCACGGGGTGATCTGGATGCGATCGATGCGACTCGTGGGGAAAGCCAGCTTTATCAGCAGATGGTGATTGCACCGACGGTGGCGTTTGTCTATTGCGGCAGTTCCCAACGGGGTGAGTTTTTTGGTGTGTTGCGATCGCCCGATGATGGCTCTTTGCAACTCTCCTACGGCAACCGCTCCAATAACTTTTTGCGCTACTACTATCACCTCAATGTGGCAGGCGATCGCACCTACCTGATTCGTCAAGCTGATAAACCCTTTGACGCACGACAACGTCCCTGGTTCAAACGCGCCATTTCAGCAGAACGCGCCATTTGGACAGATGTGTATATCGCCTTTACGACGGGTCTACCAAATATTACGGCTGCACTGCCAGTCTATGACCGCACCGGGCAACGACTGCTGGGAGTCTGTGCGACTGATGTGGTGTTGCCCGAAGAGTTTCGAGATTTTTTGCGGAATTTAGAGATTGGTCAAACGGGACAAGCCTTTGTGGTCGATCGACAGGGCAACTTGATCTCAAACTCTACAGATGAGCCCCTGATGATTGGGGAGGGGCAGAGTGCAAAACTGTTGCCAGCGACTGACAGTCAAGACCCACTCGTACGAGGAACAGCGCAGTACTTAATTGATCGCTTTGGAGCCATGAACAACATTGAGCGATCGCAGCAATTGGAGTTTTATCTGGATGGCAAACGGCAGTTTTTAGAGGTGGTTCCCTTTCGCGATCAGTATGGGTTGGACTGGTTGATTGCAGTGGTGGTGCCCGAAGCCGATTTTATGGGACAAATTAACGCCAACACCCGCAATACTGTTTTTCTATGCTTAATGACCCTGGCAGTGGCGATCGGAATTAGTTTTTTCACGGCTCGTTGGATGACACGTCCCATTTTGCGTGTTTCTCAGGCATCAACCGATATTGCCAAAGGGGATCTTGACCAGACGATCAATCCCAGTGCGATCGCTGAGATCAACCAGTTGGCGAATTCCTTTAACAGTATGAGCAAACAGCTTAAGGAGTCGTTCCACTCGCTGCGACAGAGCGAATCCGCCAATCGTGCTCTGGTTGAAGCGATTCCTGATTTGCTGTTACGGGTTAGTGGTGACGGCACCTATCTTCACAATGCGATCGGTTCTGATCGCTTACGACAGTTATTTGATAATGCTCCCATTCTGGCGAATAGCGATGTCCACGACACTCTGCCTCCAGAACAGGCACAACAACGGATGGAAGCGATTCAGCGAGCGTTGGAGACAAGAGCATTGCAAGTCTACGAACAACGACTGATGGCAGATGGCAAGCCGATCGACGAAGAAGTGCGAGTGGTGGTGATGGGCGAGAATGAGGTGCTGATTATGGTGCGCGACATTACCGATCGCAAGCGGGCAGAAGAGGCATTACGAATCGCAGAAGAAAATTATCGTGGTATTTACGAAAACGCGCTTGAAGGCATCTTCCAATCGACCCCGATAGGGCGATTTCTCAGCGTTAATCCAGCCATGGCACGCACGTTTGGCTACGACTCACCCGAAGAGATGGTTGAGACTATCACCGACATTGACCAGCAAATCCATGTCGATCCAGAAACGAGTCAGACATTAAAACGACGCTTAGAACAGGATGGTCGCGTCATTGAGTTTGAATATCGCGCTTATTGCAGGACTGGGGAGATTATTTGGGTGGAGGAGAGTACGCGGGCAGTACGCGACGATCGCGGCACGCTCCTCTATTACGAGGGCATTGTGCAGAACATCACGGAACGCAAACGCCGAGAAGAAAGATTGCGTTACCAATTAGAAGCCCTCAAAGTTGAGATTGACCAGAAATATCTCGATCAAGAGGTCAACCTTATTACTGAAAGCAGCTATTTTCAGGATTTGCAGGCTGAGTTAAGGCGAATGAATCCGGGTGATACAAAAGGGTAGAAGACAAATTCTTTCAGCAGTCCCTCTAATGCTTGCAGGGGTCTGGCACGCCAAACCCCTACGGAAATCATTGTATTCAGTAGACGCGAAACGATTAATCGCAGATCTCGCCTGTTCCCTTCGGCAATCCCTGGCAGATTTGTTCCTTCGTCAGGAATTCATCCTTAATCACGGTTTCCTCAATGTTGTTAATATCAACAACCTGCGGCATGGATAGCGCAGAGGGAATTTGTGCTCCATCATTAGTTTCGGTTGTTGCATTAACGAGTGCTGTTGTATCAGTCCCTTCACTCAAAGCTGCAACAATCTCGGCAGTTGCCGATGCAATTTCGATGATGGGTTTGTAGATGGTCATGCTTTGGTCACCTGTCAGGATTGCCTGGATGTTAGATGCATTGGCATCTTGTCCAGTCACCAAAACCTTGCCGTTGAGGTTTTGTTCACGCAGTGCGGCGATCGCCCCCGTTGAGAGGATATCACTCGCCGCATAGACCACCTGGATGTTGTTGTTCTCGCGGGTGAGCACCCCTTCAATCAACGATTGAGCCTCACCCAAATCCCAGTTGGGTGTGTATTGGTCAAACACCAAATTGAGTTCTCCACTATCAAACAATGGTTGTAGTTTGTTTAATGCACCCTGACGGAATTGCAATGCGTTGTTATCCGTTTGGGAACCGTTGAGCAACACAACATTGGCTCCCGATTTCAACCCATAATTGCCTGCTCTCAGTTGATCAATGATGTATTGTCCCTGCATTTCGCCAACTCGCACGTTGTCAAACGAGACGTAGAAAGCAAGGTCGTTATCTTGAATCAGGCGATCGTAAGCGATCACAGGAACCCCACTGGCTTTGGCTGACTGAACAATTGCAGAGGCCGTTTGACTGTCTTTTGCACCGATCACTAAGATGCAAGCCCCACGAGTTAAGACAGATTCTGCCTGGTTTTGCTGCGTCTCAGCATTGTTATTAGCATTGGCGTATTGAATCTCAACGTCCGGTACAGCGTTTCTAATTTCTTGTTCTAATAAGGGGCGATCGTAGGTTTCCCAGCGAGTGGAGGTATCGGTTTCAGGTAATAGAATGCCTACATTTTTACAGCCTTGTGCAGCCGGAAATGTTTCAGCTACATTTGTGGTTTGGTTTTCGCCTGTATTTTCACCTGCGTTTGAGTCAGCATTGGGTGAATTGTTTGTGCAAGCAGCTAACACATTGGCTGCTAATAAACTACCTAAAAAGACTGAGAAAAATCGACTTGAAGATAGATGTTTTTTGAGCATAGCTTTACAGTTTTGAAAGATGAAAATGAGGATTTATAACTGAAGTGATGTGGTCAATAAAGACCTGATCCCCACTTTATCTCATGATAAGAGGCTGATAAAAAAGCGATCGCAGTTAAAAAGCTGTGCAACAATTCTCAATGATTAAAAGCGATCTCTAAGGTGGTTTCATTCCAATTGTTTGAACTCATTTCTAATGAAAAACGAGAATAATTTCTTACTCTAAAGGTATTAAAATCTTTTTTCTAGAGATTTCCAAAGATAGCCATCGATCTTCTAATGTTCTATGAATAAGCTTCTAGGCTTATGTCAGTCTCTTTCAACGTGTTAGATTGAGCACTTTCTTGATGTAAGAACTCAAGTAAATTGAAGTAAATCGATTTAAAGAGTTGAAGTGTTAGAACGTAGAATTAATTGCTATTTTTGTCATCCCTCCACTAGATGAAATCCATAAATCTTCTGGCTTGAATTAGCACACTTTTACTTAAAATAAAACTTGATGAATGTAGTGGTTGGTGATCATTGAAGGCGATCGCCTCATTTAGGAAACGGCTTGGGTACTGTAGAAAATCTGCCCCCTCTCGTTTCTAGTTAGAAATAGAAACACAAATTTGAAAGCTTTGCCTTCCTAACTTGACCCAGAAATGACAGCGATCGCCCCAATCTGAGCAATTGTGTCCCTTCAACGGCTGCCGCTTTGAGGATTTGCCTGGATTGTTGATTGACATCTTCAACACTTACAAATCAATCAGCAATGTCAAGAAATGCTTATACAGAACTAACACATCAGCAAAAGTTGCAAACTGATAAGCAATATCAACGGACATTTATGTAAAAGTAACTATTGCATAAGCAAAAGCTGCAAACGAGTTTGTAATATCAATAAATGCTTATGCAGAATTAGCTAACACATTGCAAAAGCTGCAAATGAGTTCGCGAAATACATCATCCCTCAACTACTGACGATTCACGATTAGCACTTTGTTTACATGCAGAACATGCAGCAATCCTCTAGCCCCATTACGCTTGTCATTTCAGAAGTCGTTGAACCCGATCGAATTTCAGAATACGAAACCTGGACACAAGAAATAAACCATGCGGCTCAATCCTTTGAGGGCTTTCTAGAGGTTGAGATTATTCGCCCTCGCGACCATGACTACCCAGAGTACGTGATCGTCGTGAAATTCGATAACTACACTCACTTGAGAAACTGGTTAACCTCGTCTACTTATCAACACTGCATGGACAAATCCCGCCATCTCATCTCGGCGCGATCGCAACAACAATTGCCCACTGGGCTTGAGATGTGGTTTACCTTGCCGCAAACAGCATCCCGCAAACTCCCTCAACCTGCCTTTTACAAACAGGTGATTGTTGGTGTGTTGGCGGTTTATCCGCTTATCCTTCTGGCGAACGCACTGTTGGGTCCATTTCTCAAAGGCTTGCCATTCCTGTTGGGGCTATTAATTTCAGTCACCTTTGTCTCAACGTTGTTAACCTATCCGGTGATGCCCTGGCTCACGAAGCAACTCAATTTTTGGCTGTACCCTACTGCGACGAAGCGAACGAATAGAGGCGATCGCCTCCGAAAACGATAGCAATAACGATAGCCACTATGCCGGCATTGCAAATGCCATATTTTGGATTAGCAATACTTCTTGGTTTCAACGCATATTGACTACTTTTGAGGGGTTGTGTTGCGATCGCCGCTCTTGTAACGCCTTGTCAATCAGCTTCGCCACCAACCATGAGACAGATCGTTCCTCTGCCTCTGCCCACGCTTCCAACTCTTGTTTCCATTCGGGTGGAATGTAAGCGACGACTCGATCTAGTTCTGTTTTTCCGCCCATTCTGATTGCCTACCAAGATGGTTGTATTCCTACTATCCAGGATACAAGGCACAGACTAGTCCGTGCTGTGCTAGTCCGTGCTGTGTTATGCTGTGCTAGCATGGCATAGCATAATGCGGAAATTGTGATATGACTGACCTTCATCTGTTGACGAAACATCCACAGCCACAATCCCACCAGGGAATTGTGCTACTTTCCGCCAGAGAATTAGACAAGATGCGGCAAGTTGGACAACTGGCAGCCCAATTACTTCAACATCTGGAACCTCTCGTGCAACCAGGCGTTAGCACCCAAGATCTCAATGACGAAGCAGAGCAATGGACTCAAGCCCATGGGGCAACCAGTGCTCAGTTGGGCTACACGCCCCCCGGTCATCCACCCTTTCCTCGGTCAATTTGCACCAGCGTGAATGAGGTAGTTTGTCACGGCATTCCTCACCCTAAACAAATTCTTAAAGATGGAGATATCGTCAACATTGATGTCACTCCCCTGCTTGACGGTTATCACGGTGATACTTCTAAAACTTTTCTAGTCGGTAATCCATCTGTAACTGCTCGCAAGTTGGTTCAAGTTACCGAAGAAGCGATGCTGTTGGGAATTGCTGCGATTCGACCAGGTGCAAGAATCGGCGATATTGGAGCCGCGATTCAGGAACATGCAGAGGTAAATGGGTTTTCCGTAGTGCGAGACATGGTTGGTCATGGAGTCGGGCGACAATTTCACATGGCACCTCAAATTCCTCACTATGGCAAACGAGGCACTGGTTTGAAGTTGCGCCCTGGCATGGTCTTTACAGTGGAACCGATGCTTAATGCTGGACGATACGATATTAAAGTACTGGGCGATCGCTGGACAGTCGTTACTCAAGACGGAAATTTGTCTGCTCAGTTTGAACATACAGTCGTCGTCACTGAGCGGGGTGCCGAGATCCTGACACTCCCTTAACGTGAAGCATTTAATTGGACGGAGAGGGGGGGATTCGAACCCCCGTTGAGTTGCCCCAAACTTGATTTCGAGTCAAGCGCATTCAACCGCTCTGCCACCTCTCCAGATACGGTCTTAGCCTATTCTACACCTTACCGATGTCTAGCTTGCATCGTCTCTATTCAAGGCGGCTACAAAGCCTGTTTGGGGTGACCATTGCACGGCTCCAGCCTCACTGGTTACGTAGGTTTGCACCTGATGTTGTTGCAACCATGCGGCGGTATTGGGGGCAATGGATTGAGAGGCGATCGCCACCCTCGGCAGAATTTGCGCTAACACCGACGGACTCATTTCACTGCCGCTCCACCACAACACATCCGCCTGCGGTAGTTGTTGTGCTTCAATCAATTTTTGTGCAGCATCTGCACTGAGATCCTGTAACACTAACCATTGTTGCTCTGCGATATGTAGGTGTAGAACTAGCGGATTTGCCTGCACTAGCTGAATTTGCATCGCTCCGGCTGGCTCAATCTGTGTGGGCATAAGTGGAATGTAGTGTCCCTGGCGATCGCGCAGTTGCGTCAATATCTCCTGGTGAATCACTGAAGCAGCTTTGAGTTGAGCGGTTGCCCGACTTGCAGAATCAGATGCGGTTGATGATTCCAGCAATTGACCAAAATCAGGATTCTCAAAATAAGTTTGCACAGACTGTCCAGTCACAATTCGGAACCAACCCGCTGCACTGGTTGGATTGAGTGTTGGGGCGATCGCCCAATGAATTCGATTAATCCCCTGTCGCTTGAGAAACGGCAGAATTGTATAGGTTGCATCCGCTTCATCTCCTCCACTCAACAACAACACATCCTGTTTGTTTTGGACGACCAAAGCAGGGGCATCAGAGGTGGCTAAAACGGTGGCTTGTATCGTTGAAGTGTAGGCATAGCCTATGGGAATCCCAATCAAACCCATGGCAACAATGCCCGCAGCCCACCAATATCGCTGCCAACGGGGTCGCTGCCATACCAATCCGTAAAGCCCATACAGAGCGATGAGTTGAGCCCCTGAAATCGACCCAATGGCGATCGCATTTCCCGGTAATTGATTGGTAAACTCAGCCAGTTGAATAAACAAGTGGGTGGGTAAATACAATAGCCATGCTGCCCAACTTCCTGCAACAGGCACAATCAATCCAATCAATGCACTCATCGCACTCCCCAAACTAATCACCGTAATCAACGGAGCAACTAGAATGTTCAATACAATGCTGTACGGCGAAACCACACCAAACACATGCAGTTGCAACGGCAGTGTCCACAGATAAGCTGCAACTGGAACGGCTACAAAGGGGGCGATCGCAGTTGGCATCCAGTCCAACCATTGATTCAACACGGGTACTGTGACTAACAAACCAATGGTTGCTAAAAAGCTCAGTTGAAATCCTAAATCCCAAATCCAAAGCGGGTTATAGAGTAACAACAACGTAGCGGATAACAAGACCGACCCCATTGGCTTGATCTTTCGTTCTAATGTCAGTGCCACCAACGCTGCAAACCCCATCACCCCCGCCCGCAAAACTGAAGGTTCCAGCCCTGTTAGCCCCAAATAGATCAGCAACACGCCCGTACATAAACCCAGACGAGGGATGCCCGCTAACCGCCCTGTTAAGCTCAACATCACCCCAACCAGCAAGGAAACCTGTGCGCCTGATGCGGCTAGCGCATGGGCGAGCCCTACATTGGCAAACACATCTCGCACATCACTTGACACATCCACGCTGCCACGACCCATCAACATTGCACTAACCAGTGGACCTTCTGGAACTCCTAATCGTGTAACCTGCGATCGCACAATGCGTTGCCGGATCTGCCAGAGAATGGGTGGCGATCGCCGCTCACTCATTAAATCCACCCGCTTGCCCCGCAATCCTGCAAAAATCCCCTGTCGTGCCAGGTATTGCTGAAAATCAAACCCTCCTGGATTTAAGGCTCCTTGAGGTTTGTACAAAACGCCTGTGACTGCCACCTGCTGTCCTGGATATAACCCCGTTCCCTGGAGCAACGGCACAGTAACATAAAGCCGACCTGTCACCCGTTTAGGTGCCGTACTCTGCCCGTTCGCTTGAATTTCTAGAGCTTGACTTGCCTCAAACTCAAATTGAATCTTTTGACTACGTGTTAAGCGAGGAGCAGTTTCAATGCGTCCTTGAATCTCAAATGTCGATGGTTTTGGTGCTGCCACCTGACCAACAGCAACGTCACGGCTGATCGCTAACCTACTGACATCCTCAATGTCTGGCTGCGGAACGCGCACATGAAAGTACAACGTCGCACAGAACCCTACGATCCCAACAAACGTCCATACACCAGGCTTCACACCCGATCGCCACAATCGGGGCATTAAAAATGGGGCGATCGCCCCTCCAACTAACAAAGCGATCGCCCCCAATGGCAATCCGATCAACTTGCCCGGAATTGCAGTAAATACTAACCCCACAACATAGGCAAGACATATCAAGGTAAGAACAACGACAGTCACTAATGCAGCCCCGAATACTCTACGACTGCCAGTGTTCCCGTTATTCTTTCAAAAATGAATGATTAGATTGATAAACCTAACTTTAACCCCAACACCCCATGGAGAAACAGCAAACACAACGCTGCACTACCCAGATAGGCATGGAGCGATCGCACTATCCCCTTCTCTTTACCAAACCCAGTCAACGCAATCACGGCATTCATTCCTAATAAAACCAATGCCAGCGATCCCGTGAAGAAATGAGGACTTTGCAAAATTGGCTTGTGTTGCATCACCAGCGACAGCACACCTCCTGTGTAACCCAGAGCGATAAACAAAAACATCAAAGGAGCTAGCTTACGGTGATCTGCTCGACTTTTCGCACTGGCTTCACCCGTTAATACCCGTCCACGCCATCCTGCCAACCCAACAAAACTGCCCATCACCAAAACCACAATTCCCATCATTGCTGGATGCCCCCAATGCACAATCGGTTCTGGCACACCCAACGTCCGAAACCAGGCAGCGATCGGCTCCAATAACTCACTCAAACGCTCCGACATCACGTGCTCCTCCCCAAATCTTAAGAAATGTTAAACATATTCTATGCGAACTCCAAACAGAAGCAATGTCGCAAATTCAACAATCTAGAGTTAGCTGAATTAGGGGATGTCTGTTCAACAAGGGTTTGAGAGAGAAGCCTCTCCGCTGCTTGGTCTGCAATTTCAAGACCACTCAAGCGGCTTCGGCTGTACTAACTTTCAACAACGGAAATCCCATCTCCTCCCGTTGTGTGAGATAAAGCTGTGCTACCTGTCGCGCCAACGTCCGAACTCTGCCAATATACCGAGTCCGCTCCGTCACCGAAATAACTCCCCTTGCATCTAACAAATTAAACGTATGCGAACACTTTAGAACCTGGTCATAAGCGGGTAAAACTAACTTCGATTCCATTAACCGTTTTGCTTCCTGCTCATACAAATTAAACAGCGTAAACAAAACCTCTGAATCAGATGCCTCAAAGTTATATCGAGAATTCTCAATCTCGCCTTGCAGATGCACATCCCCGTAGGTCAACTCGTCATTCCAACGAATCTCAAAAATTGAGTTAACCCCCTGCAAATACATCGTCAATCGCTCTAACCCATAGGTGATCTCGATTGATACTGGACGGCAATCTAATCCGCCGCACTGCTGGAAGTAGGTGAACTGAGTCACCTCCATTCCATCTAGCCATACTTCCCAACCAACACCCCAGGCACCAACCGCCGCATCCTCCCAGTTATCCTCCACAAACCGAATATCATGCTCCTCCGGTTTAATTCCCAAAGCCTTTAGCGAATCCAAATAAATATCCTGAATATTGTCTGGTGAAGGTTTAATGAGGACTTGGTACTGATAATAATGCTGCACCCGATTCGGATTTTCGCCATACCGACCATCCCCCGGACGACGGCATGGCTCAACATAAGCTACAGACCAGGGCTCTGGTCCAATTGCTCGCAAAAATGTATGTGGGCTTTTTGTTCCTGCCCCCTTCTCAGTGTCATAGGGCTGCACAATCAAACAACCGCGATCGCCCCAAAATTGGTGCAACGTTGCAATGACCTGCTGAAAATTCACAACCAACGTCCTCTGCATCACAGAACCACCCATCGATTCTCCCTCAAATTCCCAGTCGTTAACCTCAGAACAGGAATTTATTTTGGATATCAGACTCAAAATCGGGTAATTCCTGAAACAGAATCAGAGATCTGCTCCCTCTAAAAAGCCTGAAAGCCTTGTCAGAGAAGCTCTTTAGTGAATTTCAGAAAATTTTTCAGAAAGTGGTTGACAGCTTCGGGAAAACTTCGTTATATTGGTCAAGCGTCGGAAGTGAGCCAAGCGAAAGCGAGGGAGCCGAGGACGCCCGAACCTAGACAAGATAATAGTTTGAAAGCCAGAATAGCACTAATAATCCGTCAAATCAATTACCTGAGGGTAGTAATACCTAAAGGAACGAGATAAATTTCCGGAACTAGTGAAATAAGTTCTGGAGCCAAAGGACTCAACATGAAAGGTTGTTGAACTTATAAGTTTGATAACTGAATCAAAATGGAGAGTTTGATCCTGGCTCAGGATGAACGCTGGCGGTCTGCTTAACACATGCAAGTCGAACGGGGGACTTCGGTCCCTAGTGGCGGACGGGTGAGTAACGCGTGAGAATCTGCCTTCAGGATGGGGACAACGACTGGAAACGGTCGCTAATACCCGATGTGCCGAGAGGTGAAACATTTATGGCCTGAAGATGAGCTCGCGTCAGATTAGCTAGTTGGTGGGGTAAGAGCCCACCAAGGCGACGATCTGTAGCTGGTCTGAGAGGATGACCAGTCACACTGGAACTGAGACACGGTCCAGACTCCTACGGGAGGCAGCAGTGGGGAATTTTCCGCAATGGGCGCAAGCCTGACGGAGCAAGACCGCGTGCGGGATGAAGGTCTGTGGATTGTAAACCGCTTTTGATAGGGAAGAATGATGACGGTACCTATCGAATCAGCCTCGGCTAACTCCGTGCCAGCAGCCGCGGTAATACGGAGGAGGCAAGCGTTATCCGGAATTATTGGGCGTAAAGCGTCCGCAGGTGGTTAGTCAAGTCTGCTGTCAAAGCGCGAGGCTCAACTTCGTAAAGGCAGTGGAAACTGACTGACTAGAGTTTGGTAGGGGTAGAGGGAATTCCCAGTGTAGCGGTGAAATGCGTAGATATTGGGAAGAACACCGGTGGCGAAAGCGCTCTACTGGACCTGAACTGACACTGAGGGACGAAAGCTAGGGGAGCGAAAGGGATTAGATACCCCTGTAGTCCTAGCTGTAAACGATGGATACTAGGTGTTGCCCGTATCGACCCGGGCAGTGCCGTAGCTAACGCGTTAAGTATCCCGCCTGGGGAGTACGCTCGCAAGAGTGAAACTCAAAGGAATTGACGGGGGCCCGCACAAGCGGTGGAGTATGTGGTTTAATTCGATGCAACGCGAAGAACCTTACCAGGGCTTGACATGTCGCGAACCCTCTTGAAAGGGAGGGGTGCCTTCGGGAGCGCGAACACAGGTGGTGCATGGCTGTCGTCAGCTCGTGTCGTGAGATGTTGGGTTAAGTCCCGCAACGAGCGCAACCCTCGTTTCTAGTTGCCAGCATTAAGTTG